>JAIBAX010000024.1 GCA_019694955.1 Chitinophagales bacterium
GCCATACTGTGTCATGACATTTGTGGGTGCTTCTGAAAACAATAACTGTGTCTTATAATCCTGTACCAATGTCGAACACTCATTTGAGATGCTATTGAACTTCTCTGTAACGGTATTGTCTATCTCACTTTGCGGTAAATTAATCGACGATATCTCTTTACGTAGTTTATATGTATAAGCCTCATACAATTTTACGACTACTCGTTGTTCCTCAATGCTCTCTTCATCAGGGTTCTTTACCCAAGAATCCTGCTCCTTAAATTCATAGTTGATACGAAAATAAGCCTTATGCAAGTAAGCATTCCATGATAAGTTTTCAAACGAAAAAGTACACACCGCATTCACCGTCTCATACGAATTGAAGTCCGGATCAGATTTAAAATTTTGCCAAGAAAGTTGAGAGGGGGCAATTCCTAATAGTAGTAAGAAGAAAAGAGTTATATTCATTTTAGTTGATTTTCGTTAAGCAAAGTAAATAATTAACGACAATATTTCCAAATTATTTTAACATTCGTTAGCGTTTTTTTTTAATAATAATATTTCTTTACAATTATGAAAAACTATTTACTTTTAATACCTGTTTTTTACAAAAAAAATTCCATATTTAGCGAAATTATCAACTATGATCAAACAACATATCCCCAATGCGCTTACTATGCTCAACCTCCTTTGTGGCGTTTTGGGTATCATTTGTTGCATAAATGGCGAAATTTACGCCGTACCAGTATTAATTGCCGTTGCCTTAGTCGCAGACTTCTTGGATGGTTTTGTTGCAAGAGCATTAAATGTTAAGTCGGAATTGGGAAAGCAGTTAGACTCGCTTGCCGACTGTGTTACTTTTGGTGTGTTGCCCGGTATCATTTTATTGTTTTTGTTTCAAGTAAATAGCAATGGCATTTTGGGCTTTAGTATTCTTCATCCAACGATTGCCTTTTCTGCATTTTTATATCCCATTTTTGCTGCTTTGCGATTGGGTATTTTTAATATAGACACCAGACAGACCACCACTTTTATCGGATTGCCCACGCCAGCCGGTGCTATGTTTATTTTAGGATTGTTACTTATTTATTTGATGAAAAGTCCGGGAATGATGGAATGGGTAACCAACCCGTTGATGTTAGTGATTACGTCCATTGGATTGGCCTTCTTAATGGTTTCGCCCATTCCCATGTTTTCGCTTAAAATGAATTTTAAAAATTGGAAAGAAAACAAGATTCAGCTTGTTTTTATACTTATTGCGATCGTCAGCATAGCCGTTCTACGAGAAGTAGCCCTTCCATTTATTATGTTGGTTTATATTGGGATAGGTATTGCCACTTTCCTTCTTGGAAAAGACGTACCTTTAATAAATTGAAAAGTTTTCTACGCCTGTTTGAAAATATTCAGATAAGGATGATTATGGCAATTTTTTCTTTTCCAGTTCAATTATTTGAGTCCATAATTTCCATCTGTATACACCCGCATAACCACTCTCCTGACCATCATTTAATTCAATGACCATCCATCCACCGCTCTCCATCTTTGCTACATCTACCACCAGAAAGGGGACTTGCACCCTGAAAGATGCTTCTTCTGCCAATCGTATTATCTGTTCCTTTTCTAGCAAGGATAGTGCAAAATTGCTGACTTCTGTCCAATACTGCCCCATCCCGACCACCGTTCCCTTCCAAACAAAGACCCTAATTTCTTTTGAATATTGCACCTGATCTCTATCGTGATCTGCAATCTTTTCAAACTTTACAAATGCTCTGCAAATGAGGCGCTGCCAATGTAAGATATTATCTGTCTTCCAATAGTTTAGTATATTCTGCAAATCACTCTTATTCTTAGCAACGCTTGTGCTAAATTTATGTCTATTGGTCTGACGTTCTCCTTTTAAAAAAATTGGAAAATCAAAATCGCATAAAACCTCATCAACAGAAGGAATGTCCTCATACCACTTACTCTTTATTGTTAGATCTGATATCTCAGGATACCAATGTGGCAATAATGAAGCCATCTCATGTTGCTTAGGTGTATGAACTAAATTTAAACCCATTTCTTCCAACACTTCATATATCATTGTATAATCTTGCAGGGCTCCCATCCTTAAAATAATAGGATGGTTTACCTCATTAAAAATAGGTTTTGTTTCAAAATACTGTCTCAGATCAAAATCATATGCCTCCACATGTATCTTCTCATATGCAACACAAATTGCCGATTGTACTTCTACCAGATTTCTTAAAATATTTAATACCATATCCCTCATATCTTATGCGCCTTAATTCTTCCCAATTAACATCATAGATACAAAATTAATCGTATATGGTTGTCGGTAATTAAAAAATGCTTGCGAATAGCACATTCATTATATGTGTTGAAGTTATATAGTTGAATATCAAAAATAAAATGTGTTCGCAAATCCAATACTTCTTTCTGGTCATTATATTACAGCACCTTTTTCTTTTGCCTCTTTAAAGATGTGCTGAACAACATCCCAAATAAACTGTGATCCTTCTTGTATATGCTTGTTTTTGTCATACAGTTGGGTAGAAGTAATCTCATGTTTTCTCCACGTATAATAATCTGTTAAGTGATTTTGCAAAATAGGTTCAAATCTATCTATGGCTGCTGCAAACTTCGCTTCGGGGCTTTCCCTGTTTTCAAACTCCATCCAAAGACAGTGAAATTCCGCTTGCTGATCTTCAGGTAACATACCAAAAATTCGATTAGCAGCTGCCAACTCTTTGTCCCTTACTAATGCTCGGTTAATCGAATCATATACCATCACATCTCCTGCATCAATCTCTACTAAATCGTGTATAAGCACCATTTTTAAGACTTTAGTGATGTCTATGCTTTTTTCGTTAGAATATTCTGCAAGCGTCAATACCATCAACGCCAAATGCCAGGCATGTTCTGCATCATTTTCAAAACGGGACTGATTGAATAGTTTGGTTTTGCGGAAAATATGCTTGAGTTTATCCGCTTCTATCAAAAATTGAAGCTGCCGCTCAAACCTGCTGAATGCTTCTCCCATTTTATATGGTAATTTAGTTATATTATATGAACGCAGCAGTTACAAGTATAACCCCCATTCATCTTCAAAATCATCTTTTTCGAAATACGATACCCATTGATGGAAATACTGCTTTAGAAGTTTGATTTCTTCTCTCAGCAATGACACATAATTGGAGTCATAGCCCATTATATGTTCTAAGGCAAAGCATTGATTTTTCAATTGAATGGCATGATAACGGATTAGGGAAGCATTTTCCATTTGCAAAATATAGGGACTGCCTAAAGCACCAATAATTTTTGGCGGAATTATAAAAGAACTCTCTATGATAATGTTTGCAGTAAGAGGGTCTTCGTCATCTTCTTTCAAGGTTTCTGCAATGGTATGGCAGAGTTCTAATATTTGTACTGCTTTAATATACAACTCCTCTGCTACTAGGAGTTCTTCCTTCTTTTTATCGAGTTTCCATTCCTCACCTTCCATATCCATATACTCCAGAACATCTTCTGCCTGTTGTTTAAAATATGCACGTTGTTTATCCATTTCTTTCATTTGGGAAAATTATTGGCTGCAAATCATTCATCAAACAATGTTCCAGGTCTTGCTAATGGCACCTTACCCAAGTGCTTATATGCCTTGTCTGTGGCTTCTCTGCCTCGTGGAGTTCGTTTCAAAAAACCTTCTTGAATAAGGAATGGCTCATATACTTCTTCTAAGGTGCCACCCTCCTCACCTACGGCGGTAGCAATGGTAGTAATACCTACGGGTCCGCCGCCAAACTTTTCAATGATGGCAGACAGGATTTTGTTGTCCATTTCGTCCAATCCATATTCGTCTACATGCAATGCTTTCAAGGCATACCGCGCAATTTCTAGGTCAATATTCCCATTTCCTTTTATTTGAGCGAAATCTCTTACGCGGCGCAACAAGGCGTTTGCTATCCTAGGTGTCCCACGGCTTCTTCTGGCAATTTCTAAGGCTCCGGCGTTATCAATACCGACATTGAGCAATGCTGAGGAACGCTTGATGATCTTCTTTAACGTTTCGTGATCATAGTAATCTAAACGAAAGGTAATGCCAAAACGGGAACGCATCGGCGACGATAGCAATCCGGAACGTGTGGTGGCACCAATGAGTGTAAATTTGTTCAGGTGTATCTGTATACTACGTGCAGAAGGACCGGAATCCAACATGATATCAATCCTAAAGTCTTCCATCGCACTATACAAATATTCCTCTACGGTGGTATTCAAGCGATGTATCTCGTCAATAAACAACACATCATTCTCCTGAAGATTGGTTAATAGTCCTGCCAGATCACCCGGTTTTTCGAGAACGGGTCCGGAAGTAATTTTCATGGAAACATTCAACTCATTGGCAATGATATTGCTGAGGGTGGTTTTTCCCAAACCGGGAGGGCCATGTAATAAAACATGATCCAGTGCTTCTTCACGTTGCTTGGCTGCTTCAATAAAAATCATGAGGTTCTCTACAATCTGCGGTTGACCGGAAAACTCGTCAAATAGCTTCGGCCTCAACGCCTTTTCCATCTCCTTCTCCGTAGAAGAAAGATAATCTCCACTTGCATCCAAATTTGGATTCTTCATATCATCAAAGGTAAGAAAAGAGTTGAAAATGGCAAATTTTATGGCAAGAATGCTACAAGATGTAACATTGTGCTGGAAATTCTTGCTAGTTATAACTTAATGATTAGTATATCAATCTATTTATGTTCTCATATTGTGAGATTAATGGCCGAAGATTAGCTCGGTCATTTTTAACCCAAGAATTTACCAATACCTCTTCTCTCGGTGTTTTTGTAATAGATTGTATTAATTTATATTGCATCACAAAGTTTCTCAAAGAAGGCACTAAGAATACTATGGTGTCGGCATAAGAGTTAGAATGGTCGATTTTATTAATGGACTGTTTTGCAATTACTTTTGTGATAACCTAATAACAGAAAGTCTTTAGGATAATGCGTTGGATAGTTTGCTCCCTTACAATAATCCCAGAATCAGCGCCTTCTGTTCGTAGTTCTTACAAAATGGTATCAATAGGAAATTCCTGATGTTCGTGTCTCCACGAACATCGATATAACTAGAATATTAAAAATTTTGGTTCATAACATGATGCCTCCAACACCGCTTGTGAAGACATGAACGGTCTGAATTGATGTTGAATTCACGTTAATATACGCAAAGTGTCCACTTGCACAAAATGTTTCTGTTCGTAGTTTAGAACGTCAATTTATATGTCAAGTTATATGATCTAGGTGCATCTGGGCGTGCCGGTCTGAGCGTGTACTCATTATTGAGGAAGTTTTTTACTACAACACCAACGGTGTTCTTTCCAAATGTATAAGAAACACGACCATCCAATACCCAATCTCCCTTGCCATAGTTCTCATCAAAATAATCACCTATGCCAGAGATAAAATAGCGAAATAAGTCATCGACGCGTTCCATTCCACTATAAAATCTTGCATTTAGACCCATAGAAAGGAAGTCTTTATAATTATACTCTGCATCAATGGTTACTAAATGCCTATTTCTGTATTTAAGTACGGCATCTAGTGTTTGCGGCGTCAATTTTTCGGTGGGTCTCATGCCAGCAAAGAGATTTTTTAAATATGTGCCAATATTTTGCAACCCAAGCGTTGTATCGGCATTCAAATCAATTGGATAAGCATAAGTATAACCGGCAGTCAGCTGAAGGTTGTTCTTTTCATTTATCAAGAAATTATTCCTGAAGTTGAATTCAAGTCCAGCAATACGTGCATTGCTAACATTAACAGCTTTGAATCCAAGATAATCCGTAATATTTATGGAGTCGATATTTACAGTATCCGGAATATAAAGTCCTACCCTGAATTCAATCATATCGGTATATTCTTGCCAGAAAAAGGCAAGGTCATAGGATGCTTCATATTTTGGTAGTTTAATTTTTTTCTCATAACCCAATTCGCTTGTCCAACCAAACTCTGGTGTAACATCCGGATTAGGGAATATGTTTATTGGTCCTAATTTCTCTGATACATACCGCTCTGCAAGTGTAGGAAATCTATATGCCTGTCCGATGTTGAAACGTAGGAATGAATTTTTTCTGAGTTGATAATTGAGACCATATCGCCACATTCCGGGAAGTACAAATTTTCGCACGCCGGCCTCATTTTTGAATTCTGTCCCTGATAAACCTACAATATCTCCGAATTTAAAGAATTCAAACCTAGTTCCACCAACCATCGTTAATTTCTTCCATCTCTTTTCTATTTGCGCAAATATGGCAGCAACATCTCCTAAAGTCTTCCCATCAAAGCTGCTTTCATTCACATATACAAGATTATTGCTCAAACCGGTTGTGATAATCCAACTCTTTGGAAATTCCTTTTGGAAGATATAGTCTGTGTTGAAGAAAAGTGCACGGGTACTGTACTCAGGACGCAGGAAAAAGAACCTTCCTTTTAATTCATGCTTATTGTTTTTTTTGTCGTATTTCGTCATATAAGGATCGAGGTTCATTCTGATGAATTCGTTGTCATTTAATTCAGCAGGCTTAAAAAACCCATTGTCTTTATCTTGCCAATAAAAAAACTCCGTTTCATAGTCGTAGGTAAAATTTCCGCGCAATCCATAGGTGAATGAACTGTCTTTTTTATTTGTCCATTTTGTAGAAAAAGATACGCGTGCCAAACGATCATTGCCCCCTTCATAATGTTGTTGTTGCATATAAACATGCGCACCAACTACGTACTCAAAATAAGGAGATACCTTCGCCGCTCTTGAAAAGTAGGTGCCAAATGTCAACCTTGGAAACCGCCACCACTTGGTAACATCTCTGGCAGGTTTATCTAAAATGGAGGTGTAAAAGGTAATCTTAGTTTTTGGCACAGAAGTAGGTTTAACCGTTTGTATACTGATAGTTCCATTCATCGCTGAAGAACCGTACAAAACTGAAGAAGCACCCTTTAAAACTTCAATTTGTCCCACTGATTCCATTGGTAGGTAAATCCATTTTACATCCTGCCTGTCAGGAGAAAGAATGGCCTGACCATCAACTACTACTGCCACACGGCTACCAACACCATAAGACCACCCACTGCCTGAACGAATATTCGCCTGACCATCCACCACATTTAACCCCGGAATTTTTCTAGCCAAATCATCTAATCTTACTGAATTGGTCTTATCGATAAATTCTGGCTTTATCACTTCTATTGAAATAATCTCTGTACTTGCATCCTTGGGATATAATGACCCCATAACAACCACATCATCCAAAAACTGGCTTTCGGGAATCAGGTTAATGTCTAAAACTGTTGTTTCTCCTGCCTTAATCTCCACTTCTATTTTTAAAGAAAGATAACTTATATATGTAACAGTTATGACATGCTTTCCCTCTGGCAAAGTCATTTCGTACTTTCCATCTACATCAGAATAAGCACCCACCCCTTGTTGACTCACTAACTGTACACCCGTTAAGACTTCCTTAGTATCTTTGTCAAGAACAACCCCCTTGAGTGTACCTTCTCCCGCTATCGAAGTAAAGGCAATTGTCAAAAGGAGTATTAACGAAAATAAAATTCTCATAATAAATGAATTATTCAGGGTGTAAATTTAAAAATTTAACCTCCACGCTCTATACATAATGGCTTAAAAAATCTGGAAAATAATATTGTGGTAATACCAAAACAATATCAGGTAACCATTTTTAGTGAGCTAAACATTAAAAACATGTGGTCAAAAAAAATGGTAATTTTTCTACTGCCAATCAACTATTAATGTGTACTTTTGTTCTGAAAAGGGAGTTACACTTAAAACAATAATTTTAATGAAGAGAATTGCCCTTTTTATGTTAATATGTCTCTCCTTTTCAAAAGGTTACGCACAGAACATCCTCATTAATGGCAGGATACTCTCTGAAAATGATTCGACTTCCATCTCCGGCGTACTGATTAAAGACCTATACAAACATAGTACAGTCTCTGATACAATTGGTCGTTTTTCTATAACCATTCCTTGCCACAATAATAAACTTAATTTCTTTCACATTAATTTCAAAGACAGCCTACTAGATATCTCAGAATGTATATCTAAGGATATAACCATTCGTTTACAAATGGATAACACACTAAACGAGGTTATTATCTCTGAGGAAAAAACACAGGTAAGAGAAAATGTAGCTAGCAGTCAATCCGGATTAATCCATATTCCGGTTAAGCAAATTTCTAAACTGCCTGTATTTTTAGGAGAATTAGATATCTTGAAAAGTATACAACTTCTTCCGGGTGTCCAATCCGGTACAGAAGCCTCCAGTGGTTATTATATTCGCGGTGGAGGTGCCGATCAGAACCTTGTTCTCTTAGATGGTGCTGAGATTTACAATCCCACCCATGCTGCGGGTTTCCTAAGCATTTTTAATATGGATATGATACAAGATGCTGATTTATATAAATCCGGATTCCCCGCAAAATATGGTGGACGGCTTTCCTCCGTTATAGATATTAAAACAAAAACGGGCAGTTTTAAAGAATGGAAAACAAATATTGGCGTAGGATTGGTGACGGGAAAGATTACGGCAGAAGGACCTATTCTTAAAGATAAAATCTCTTTTATCGGCTCGTTTAGGTCGTTTTATTCCTATTCATTGGTGCGGGCGATGTTTCCTAAACAAAGAAAAATGGAACTCCCAAAATATTACTTCTATGATCTGAACATCAAACTTGCTTACCGTATCACTGACAAAGATATGCTTACACTATCTATGTATTCCGGAAGAGATAAAGTTCAATTTAGCGACTTTAATAATGACGACTCCACGCAATACAATATACCTTGGAATAACACGATGGCTTCCTTACAATATCGACACCTTTTCAATTCCGGCTGGAATGTCCACTCTGCTCTTATTTATACCGGATATACCTTTAAATTTGGGTTTGAAGACCGAACAGATGCCTATACTTTGAAATCAGGAATACAAAATTTCAGATACACCGCTGGCGCAGATTATTCAAAAAATGAGCGGTTTCAATTTTCTTCCGGCCTCATGTTCACCAAAGATGTGTTTAAACCCAATGTTTCTAAACAAAAACTCGACAATCCGGACGATGCTACAATACCTGTTGGAATAAAGCAACCTGTAAAACAATTTAATATCTATGCACAAGTAGAAAACCGTTGGAATAAACACCTTGGAACCATTATCGGCATTAGAATGCCTGTATTCATACACCCTGAAAAAACATGGGTGAGCATTGAACCCAGGATCCAAATGAAGTATCAGCCAAAGCAGCATTTTTCTATAAAAGCTTCTTATCAATATCTCTCACAATTTGTTCATTTACTCAGCGCATCTACGGCATCTACCCCTTTGGATTTGTGGATACCCAGTAGTGCCAATGTTCACCCGCAGCAATCTCACCAAGCATCTGTAGGCTTTTTCCAAAATTTCAAAGAAGATATGTTCGAATCCAGCGTCGAATTTTATTATAAGAAACTTTATCACCAAGTAGAATTTAAAGAAGGCAGCAATATCTTCAATACTGCAGATTATGAATCCATCCTTACTTTTGGAGCGGGACAATCTTACGGGGCGGAATGTTTCCTGAGAAAAAGGAGCGGAAAATGGAATGGATTTGCTTCCTATACCCTTGCTTGGTCCACCAGACAATTTCCGGAACTCAATAATGGAAAAACCTATTTTGCTAAATACGACAGAAGGCATGATTTTACATTGGCAATGAACTATGAGCTAAATGAAAAATGGTCATTTTCGGCACTTTTTGTTTTCGGCAGTGGACATGCACTGACATTGCCCACCGGACAGTACTTTGTATATTCCGGACAAGGATGGTTTGGTTCCGTTTATGGGAATGACTACGATGAAAAGAATGGTTACAGGTTGAAACCTTACCATCGACTTGATGTAGGTGTGAAATATGCTAAGCCACATAAAAGAGGCTTTTCAGAGCTGCGAATAGATATCTATAATGTTTACAGTAACAAAAATCCTTTCTTTGCAGCGGTAGTAAAAACGACAGATGCTGCCAATCAAACCAAATATGTTTTGAGAGAATACTCCATTTTACCCATTATACCTTCTATTGCTTATACTTTTTATTTCAGGAAATGAGAAAACTAATTTGGCTTATATGGATAACCAGTCTGTCTTCCTGCATCAGGGATACAGATTTAGACCTTAATTTTCAGGAAAAAACGGTCGTTTATGGCATTATCTCTCCCGGTGTAGATCCGGAAATATTTGTTTATACAAGTATCCCTTTCAATGCTCCTGAGGATCAGCAGGTAAATTTTGTGCGAGATGCCCGCGTTTATATTGAAACCGATGGTCAACGCTATGAACTTACCGGATATGCGCATTATACGGATAATTTTTTCAATGGATTGTATAACCCTGATTTTGGTTACGACTCAGTTTTGGTGTACTCATACACGGCAAAGGTGGATTTGCTGCCAGAAAAAACCTATACGCTGCGAGTAGAAACGCCATTAGGAGAAGTGACCGCCACAACCACCATTCCACAACGGGTAAATTTAGATGATGTGCTTTTAGAGCGGGAAGAAAAAGTATCTTCCAATGGTCAACCCTATTTTGAGGACAGACTTCAACTACAATTCCACGACCCAAAATCTATCCGCAATTACTATAAATACTCCGTCCAATACAATCAAATGGTGATTATACCAAAAGAAGAAATAGATACGACTACGGGATTGCCCATCGTTGTTTTGGACACCAACTTGCTAAAATATAGGTATTTACACAGAACCTATATAGATGATAATGATTGGGATGGTCTGTCGCAAACCTTCTCTTTCCTTATTTCCGATAAAGTTAATCTGTTCAACAATCCGGATTATGTTTTTTACGTAAGAACGGCTTTGAGAAATTATCATCCCGATGTAATAGCGTATAAAAATGCTGTTGATGAAGAAGGAAATGAGGATAGCTTCACGGATCCTTTTACCGAACCGATGCCAATAAAATCAAACATTCAAGGCGGATTAGGCATATTTTCTTCCTATTGTGAATCTGAACCTGTATTTATCAGCTACGATCCATGACATTTTTTGTTTTTATAACATTTTTTGCATTAATAATACTTTCAAAACCTGTATCTTTGCACTTCAAAAAATTAATAATGAGAAAATTAAGTATTGCAATTGTTGCTCTTTGTTTATTGTTTTCATGTGATAAACTTAAAAATAATGACGCAAAAACCGGTACAGATGGTGAGAAAGCCAAAAGTTCCATCAAATTAAAAACTGAAAAAGATTCTGCAGCTTATGCCATTGGTGTAATGACTGGCTCTCAGTTCAAAGATTTCGTAAATGGAGAATTTGATGAGTTAGACTTCGAAATGGTAAAAAAAGGTATGCAAGATGCTATTGACAACAAAGAATACGCCATTGATGAGAAATTATTGGGTGGATTTTTCCAAGTATACTATTCTAAGCAAAAGAATGTTGCGGATAAAGCTAAAGTAGAGAAGGAGAAAACTTGGTTAGAAGAAAATAAAAAGAATGAAGGTATTAAAACTACTGCAAGTGGTTTGCAATATAAAGTCATCAAAGAAGGTACTGGTGTGAAACCTTTAGAAACAGATTCCGTAACAGTACATTATGAGGGAAAATTGGTAAATGGCGATGTATTTGATAGCTCAAAAGAAATGGGACAACCAATAGGCTTCCGTTTAAATCAAGTCGTAAAAGGATGGACAGAAGGCTTGCAGTTAATGCCTGAAGGTTCTAAATATATCTTATACATTCCTTCTGCATTGGGTTATGGTTCTGAAGGAACACCTACTTATCCGGGTCAACCACAAGCAATCGGTCCAAATGAAACGCTGATTTTTGAAGTTGAACTAATAAAAGTACACAAATAAAAGGCACAGATATGCATATAAGTCTTGCCGATGGCAAGACTTTTTTTTTAAAATAGAAAAATGAAAAACATGAAATTAAAATGCTTCTTCCTCTTGCTATGTCTGATGACTACACAGGCGTTTGCACAAAAATCTTCCAAAGGTAAGAAAGGGAAAACACCTCCGTCAGTTGTAGTAATTAAGCAATCCCCTTTAGCTAATATGAAAGACTCTGCTGCCTACTCTATTGGTGTTATGCTCTCAGGGCAATTCAAAGATTTTGTCAATGGTGACTTTGACAGTTTGAATATGGAAAAAATCTATTTAGGCATGAAAGATGCCATTAATGGCAAAGACACGCTCATTAAAAAAGAAGCCATGCAGACTTTCTTCCAAACATATTATGAAGGTCAGACTGCGGCTGCTAATCAAAAGAAATTAGACAAAGAAAAAGCCTTTTTAGCCGCTAATAAAATGAAAGAAGGTGTTGCTACTACACCCAGTGGCTTGCAGTATATCATCAACAAAAATAGCACCGGAGTAAAACCTGCCATCACGGATTCTGTCGTCGTACATTATACCGGCAAATTAATAGATGGGAACGTCTTTGACAGCTCCTATAATTTTGGCGAACCTGTAGGATTTAGACTGACACAGGTGATTCCGGGTTGGACAGAAGGACTCCAATTAATGCCTGTTGGGTCAAAGTTTACGTTTTATATTCCTTCATATTTAGCTTATGGCGAACAAGGATCTCCTGCTTATCCCGGAGAACCACAAGCCATCGGTGCTAATGAAACCCTTATTTTCGAAGTAGAATTATTCGAAGTACATAAATAGGATTACAACTGGAAAATAGCAAAAAGTCCGGAGTAACCCTTCGGACTTTTTTATTTGAACAATTCTGCCAAACTAATTTCTGACACCACACAACTTTATTATATGTATTTCCTAGTGCAATCAAATATCTATTCCGATCCAGATCATCACAGAATCTTTGCCGCATTGGATGAATTAAATATTGATTACGAAACGATAGAATTATTATCAACAGACGAATCGGTAAGTGTTCAACAGGACAGACAGGATGTTTTTGTCTATGGCTCTGTTAAACTTGCCAGACTTGCCAAACAAAATACCAATTGGTATCCGGGTTCGTTTTATGGTGGCAATCACCTGTTTGAGGTATATGCTAAACACTATACCAACCACCTCCTAAACTACTCAACGGAAATATTTAAGTTTGGTGATAAGCTAAAATGGGAAATGGGTGAAACTAAGTTCATAAAACCATATGAAATGGCTAAGCTATTTACCGGAAAAGTCTTTTATGAATCTGAATGGAATGATTTTGTGGAAGAAAACACCCTACATCCTAGAACACCCTTGCTTACGCCTTCATCTCTGATGCAGGCATCTGTGCCTCAACATATCATAAAAGAGGCTCGCTTATGGATAGTTGGAAAACAGGTCGTACAATCTGTATATTACAGATTTCATGGAGATATCGTGTATGAATCAGATGTTTCTATCGATGGAATTGAATTTGCCAAAGAAATGATTGCCTTGTTTAACGTCGCTGAAGCTTTTGTCATGGATATCTGCCTCACTTATGATGGCTGGAAAATTGTAGAAATAAATTGCATCAATAGTGCGGGATTTTTCCCAAAAGTAGATGTTAAAACGCTTATTAAAACATTGAATATTTATTTCTCAAAGTAAAGTTTATTTCCTCACCCCATCAATATAATATTCTCTATCCTGCAACATCCCCATGTGATACCTCATATAGAAATGAACCGAATCCCCACGAATATAACCGCCCATAATGCTATATCCCCAACCCGGGGATGTTTCTTCAAACACACCATACTCATCTATATAATGAATAATCTTATAATTATACCCAAAATGAATATAGTATCTGCTCTTTAGTGTATCCGTGAATGAGACAACGTTTCCACTAAACTCGTCATCTTTTTTATACTTTCTAATGATACCATCAAAATACGAAGTATCTCGCCTATACGCGTCAATTTGGATAGTTCTAAAATTGTAATTCCCCTCAATGACAGGTTTTTCAGGTTTCGGGACTTCAATATCTTCTCTTATTTGCGGCTTCTCCTTTTTACAAGAGAAAAAAATAATTACAAGGACAATAATTAAAGAGTAGTTCTTTGGCATTTTTTTCATTTATTCAAAAATAATCAATACAAATAACCCTGACAAGCCTTTTATAATAATTTTTACAAATGCAAGCCATTTTTATCAGTTTTATTTTCATCCAATAATCGCCAAGAAATATGTACATTTGTCGCCCAACCATAAACAGTTAATAGAAAAGGAGTATGTCATTATTAGATAATATCAGTGGAACCCTCCTCAAGCCAGTCATTAAACAAATGAGTAAGGCAAAACTGCCGCAACTTGATGGAAAAATTAGCCTCGACGGATTAACAGAGCACGTTGAAATCATTCGTGATCAATGGGGTGTGCCACATATTTATGCTTCTAATATGGAAGACCTGCTTTTTGCGCAAGGGTTTGTTCATGCACAAGACAGGCTTTGGCAAATGGAAATGCACCGAAGGGCAGCAAGGGGAAAACTCGCTGAAATATTAGGAGAAAAAGGTATAGAAACAGATAAAATTTGCCGCACCATGGGCTACGAAAGGGTAGCAAAGAATGATTGGGATCTATACGAAGACAAGGAGCAGCGTCTTATAAAAGCTTATATCTCCGGTATCAATGCATTCATCAAAAAACACCCTGACCAATACCCTGTTGAGTTTCAGTTGCTCAAGATAAAACCGGAGCCGTGGGATGTACTCGATGTAGGGGCATTCTCGCGCCTATTGATCAGTCAGCTCACTTGGGGTTGGTATGATGAAATCATCCGTGCGAAAGTAATTGAAAAGGTCGGAGCAGGAGCTGCTTCTGAACTCGACAATGGTTATCCGGAAGGCAATCCTGTCACCCTTCCGAAAGGAATTGAGTTCAATAAACTTAAGTTAGATGAACACTTGGGTGCATTACGAGGACCTTATGTTCCACAAATTTCTGGAAGTAACGCTTGGACAGTTAGCGGATTTAAAACAGATACCGGAAAACCTTACCTTTGCAATGACCCTCACCTGCCTATTCGGAATCCCAATATTTGGTATATGGTGCATCTACACTGCCCCGAAATGGAGGCAACAGGTGTATCTGTACCCGCTTTGCCAATGGTACAAATTGGCCATAATGGCAATATCGGATGGGGAATCACCCTTTCATATACGGACTTAGAAGATGTGTTTATTGAAAAATTTACCGACGAAACCTGTTCTTCTTATGTACATGAAGGGAAAATTGTACAAACAGCGATACTTGAGGAGAAAATATATGTCAAAGGAGACCCTAAACCGATTATCCATGAGGTAATGGAAACCGTTCATGGGCCAATCGTTTCAGATTTTATTGATGATAATGTAAAAAAACTCTCACTATGTTCGATGGCATTGAAACCCGGAAAAAGTATTTTGGCATGGATGAAAATAAACTTGGCGAAAAACTGGGATGATTTCGTGGATGGTGTCAGTTATATTTCTGCTCCGGGACTAAATATTTGCTATGCTGATGCCGCCGGAAACATAGGCTATTTTAATTCCGGGAAAATGCCCATACGAGATAAAGCCTTGGCTTCTGTACCTTCTTTGGGTTGGATAGGCTCCCACGATTGGCATGATTATGTCCCATTTCATGAAATGCCACACTCCCTCAACCCGGAACGAGGGTATATTTTAACCTGCAACCATAAAATTGAACCCGATGATTTTCCTTATTTCATGGGAGACATTTATATGAACGGTTATCGTGCTGCCAGGCTAGAGGAACTATTTTCCAAAAAGGAAAAATTTGAACCTAAGGATTTCATCGCTATGCAACTCGACCAGCATTGTGTACCGGGGAAAGCCTTTGGAAGACTATATAAAAATCTGAAGTTTGATACCGCCGAGTTACAACAAGCCGCTGATTTACTGGCAGCATGGGATGGTGTTTTAAAGGAAGATACTATCGCTGGCACGTTTTATAAGGTGACTAAATATCTAATGGTAAAACGCATTTATAACAGCGCCCTCCCTCCGGAATTGGTGGATGAACTGTTAGGAAAAGGCTTTAATCCCATTTATGGCCCTGCAAATACCTTCTTAGGACATAATACCGCCGCCCTGCTGAGAATGATCAATAATAAAGAGTCGTTTTGGATAAAAAAAGCTGGCGGACGGGAAAAAGTATTGAAAGACTCATTAAAGGACGCATTGACATGGTTGAAGATGAACTATGGTCGGCATAAAAACGATTGGCAATGGGGAAAATTGCATGCTATCGTCATAAAGCACTCCTTCAGCCAACAAGCTCCTATGGATAAGGTTTTTAATGTTGGTCCCTACCCTATCGGTGGCGATACCGATACCTTGTGTCAAACAGCGATACTTTCTTCAGAAGGATTTGGCGGAGAGCTTGCCTGTCCATCTTATAGACAGATCATTGATTTCTCCAATTTTGATAACAGTCAAATTGTTATGCCAATGGGACAATCGGGAAATATGGCCAGTCCTTATTATAAGAATCAATTAAGGAATTGGTTTGAAGGCCAATATTTCACCATGGCTTGGTCAAGAGGAAAAGTAAATCAGGTGCAAAAACATAGGTTGATTTTAGAGGCTAAGAAATAATCACAAGATGATTTATTCAGTAGCTCAAGCTTGTTCTCGTGTCCACGCGAGAACACGGAATTGGGTTATATTGATGGATTATTTTATTATTGCTTCTGTGATGGAGGTTGTTTGAAATCAACCCTAGAAATTAAGACTGCGACGCATCTCCCAGATAAAATGCAACCACTCTTGGGTCTACAAAAATATCTTCATGGCGCAACTCACGTTTTAGAATAATACCTTCCAAACTTCTGCATCTACTCAGTGCTACATACGTTTGACCGGAAGAGAACGCACCGAAACCTAAATCAATGATCACTTTATCGAAGGTAAGTCCTTGACTTTTATGTATGGTAACTGCCCATGCCGGTTTAATGGGATATTGCGAGAAAGTACCAATAGTTTCTGCCTTTATCCTTCCTTCCTGAAGGTTTAGGCGATAGGTTTTATTCTCCCAAGTAACTTTCTCTATTGCGTGTACTTCGCCATTCTCTAAGAGCACCTCAATTCCTTCTTCATTAATGGCATAAATTTTAGCAATGGTGCCATTCACCCAGCGACGTCCGCCTGGTTTTGTTTTATCGCTACCTGAAATATCATTGCGGATAAAAATGATTTGTGCATCTTTCTTGAGTGTGAGCATAAAATCAGTTGGATATCTGTCTTTCGGAAATTCTCCCTCCACTTTCGCCGTAAACTGAAATGGGGTAGCATCTAACATGCGCATGCGACGCTCATTGATATCTGAAGCCTGCTTATTTCTGGTAACCAATGTCAGTGTAAAATCCTCTTCATCCTGATTGAAGTCGCCAAAATATCTATAATTTAACTTATTCAATTCCCTTTCCGATACTTTTCCGACACGAACTTTATTAAGTATATCCTTAAATTCTGCATCTGTTTGTCGGTGGATTTTTTGTAATTCGACTTTGTTAAATTCATGTCTTCTGAAACTTGGCGCACCAAAAAAATATGGTGAACTATATATTGTAGAGAAAAGCTGATGCTCTGCCGGGTTACGCTCATCTACAACAGGCGGCAACTGAAACAAATCACCGACGATAATAATTTGTTTGCCGCCAAATGACAAGGCGGGATTTCCACCATTCATTCTTAACGAATAATCTATGGCTTCCAAAATATCCGCTCTCACCATAGATATTTCATCAATGATTAGCATATCCATTTTTTCTATCAGCTTCCTTCTACGGTGGGATTTAGAAAAAACAGGCAAGTCTGTATCAGCAGGTAGAAAGGGCTTTATCGGCAATAGAAACAGGGAATGCAAAGTAGTGCCGCCTACGTTAACGGCAGCAATTCCAGTAAAGGAGGTGACAATAATATTCTTCTTGCTCTTTTGGATTAGGTACTGAAGAAATGTTGTTTTTCCAGTGCCTGCTTTTCCCATGATAAAAAAACTATCGTTGCTGTTTTCTATACCCTGGAATAAATCTCGAATAAAAGGATCGCTGTCGTATCCTTCCGGAATGGTAATATTTGGGCTGCTCTCTGACAAAATCTATTAACAAAGATATGTGTTTGGCGGATGAATGTTACTGCTTAACGTACATATTGCTCAATCTTTTTAAGATCGGATACCAGTTAACACCACCTTTGGAAGTGCCTAATCGTATAACGGCTGTTTGGGTGGATTCATTGATGAACATAATCTGTCCGCCAAAGCCTGCACCATAGTAGATGTTTTGTTCGACATCATCCATATCGTACCACCATCCTAAGCAATACAAGCTATTTTCCTTTCTATTGCCAGGTATATCGCAATAATTCAACCAACCTGAAGGAAGGATGGTATCTCCTTTTAGAATACCGTCATGCATCACAAGGCTAGCATACTTTGCCAAATCGCGTGGAGTAGCATTCAATCCACCATAGTACTTCGGGTGCTTCCATTCCTTGCTGTCTAATGAAAAATAAGTTGGATCCTCCGCACCTATTTTCGACCATATTTTCTCATAAAAATAGGTGGATAAAGGTCTCTTTGTCGCCTGTTCAATACACAGTGCCAATATTTGTGTATCGATGGATTTATAAACAAATTTCTCTCCCGGATTATACAAAAACTTAACTGAGGCGATTTGTCTGTTTACGTTGGGTTCAAAATAAAATGATAAGGTAGATAAGAGGTTTCCATATTCATCCTGATTGATTCCGGAAGTCATTTGTACTAAATCCAATAGGGTTAATTGCAAAGATTCCTTGGTTTTTGGCAAATTTGGGAGTATATCTGATACTTTCTGATGCACGTCTTTAATGTATCCTTCTCTAATAGCAACACCCAATAATGGTACAATGAGTGCTTTTGTTACAGAAAATATTTGGGTTACTTCATCCGCTTCCTGTTTATTTAAATATTGATATACAATCGTATCCTTATGTAAAACCAATAGGCCAACTGTTTTTGAAGTGGCCAAGAATTTTGTTATTCTATTTTTCGTCAATGGCTTATCTGTTCCTGCCAACCAATCCTTATAAGTAGGTAAATCTCTTAAAGATAGTGGCAAAGGATGTTGTTGATGTTCAGATGGTAAACGAACATAACCTACTTTGAATCGATCAAATATAGAAGGCAAACGAATTGCAAGAACGATGATAAGAATACTCAACACGATTATACCAAATACTATCTTTAGCACTAATTTCATTTAAACAACCTCTTTTCTTTATATCTGATAAAAAATAAGGGGAAACAAATATTTCCCCTTACACTAGATTATTACATATATTTTTATTGTTTTACGAACTTACCTTCAAAACTCTCCCCGCGATGATCCTTAAAGTTCATAATATAAACGCCTTGAGCAAAATCTTCTACATCTAGTTCAAAACTATTCACCCCTTCGGAAACTGTTTTAATTTCACTTCTCATTACTTGACCGATAACATTTACAATAGAGAAGGTGTAATCAGCTTTTTCTGATGATTGGAATTGAACTGTCAATTTGCCAGTTGTTGGGTTTGGATAAATGCTTAAGATACCTGCTTTTGCGATTGGAGCAATCGGTACTTGAATAAGAATAGCTTTACTATAAGAAATAGAACCATCATTGTCAACAATTCTCAATCTATAATAGTTATCACCTTCTAATGGTAGATAATCAGTAAAATCATATGAAGTTTCTACAGTTGATGTACCAAGTGCTGCCTTTTCACCAATACCGCTATAGTTTCTTGCATCGGAACTTCTTTCCACTACAAACTTAGCAGTATTCACTTCAGACGCTGTTATCCAGTTAAGGTTGTTTGTTTTAGCTAAAACATCATGATAACCGGTGAAAGAAATTAACTCAACAGGTAGCGGAACATTATTGACTGTGGATATTGTGAGTGTTCCAAAGTCGATTGGATCGTGATCGACTATTGCGTTTGATAACCAACAACCCCCTGTACCATTATCTTGAGAATTAATCATGATAACATATGAAGCATTGGGTGTTAGGTTGGTGTAGGTTTTACTCCACCCCCAAAGGGCTCCTTCACAAAGGTCGGTAGTGAAACAGTCGACAAGCGTTTCATAAGATCCATCACAAGGAGTTGGGTCTTTCATAATCGCTACGGATACACCATCTCTGTCACAAGACCATAAGCCAAACTGAGAACATCCTGTACCACCTGGAGATATATCAACATTCATAATACCTGTAAGGGTAATTGTTACTCCTGCTGCTGCATCAATTGGATTATCGGGAGCGTTAAATGTATACCATATAGAGTGTTCAGCAGGTTCTCCACTGTTACAGTCTTGGTAACCACTGGAAACGGGCTCTCCGGTAGATCCGGATAAATCCCAACATACGGCAACATCATCTTGCAGTGGAAGTGCATTAGCACATGCA
This sequence comes from Chitinophagales bacterium, assembly GCA_019694955.1. Classification (GTDB taxonomy): domain Bacteria; phylum Bacteroidota; class Bacteroidia; order Chitinophagales; family JADIYW01; genus JADIYW01. Next base: position 20,443 of record JAIBAX010000024.1, read on the forward strand.
TCCATGCTACAAGTTTGAGTAAGACACATTTGATATCCATCACCTGGGTCTTCACTACCATCTGCATCAAAGACTTTTATAAAGTATGTTTGTCCTGCTGTAACGGGGAATGTGGTAGTAATATCTGTAGTACCTATATTTTCTCCACTCTTAGTACATCTTATTGGACTAAGACCGGAAGGACAGGTGCCAGAATATACAATCATACCTAATTCCGGTAAATCTAAATCGACATCAGCAGTATTTTCTCCTTCGAGAATCATCGTTCCTGTTTGTGGGGCAGTAAACTGATACCAAACATCCCCGGCACAATAACTATCTCCCGATAAACATGTGTTATTCCAAGTATTTGAAGAAATTGTCGCATTATTATTATAGGTTGTTGTCACATTTCCTGCTCTTCCGAAGCCTGCTTCCGTACACGTTGTACCTGTGGTATTTACAGTCATGGTAGTTGCTCCGCTACACTCATCGTTTGCAGGAGGAGAGAAGGTAGAACATGCATTTGAGATGGTGATACTAAATTGTCCAAATTGATCTGCTAGAGGGCCATCCCATCCATCGACTTGCAAGTGATAGTAATGTCCTGGAATTAAACAATATAAATCACGCACCTCTGCTAGCTTATCAAAAGGAACTCCTGGACCAACATCTACGCCTGCTACATATGTTCTATCACCGCTGATATATTCTAATTGTGACATTGCTGTAGCTAGAGAGGTTCCCAATGTGGAATGATACACGTTAAATGATGGATCCATATCATCAGCAGTTCCAGTTACATCACCATTAACAGTAATAGTGACACGTCCAGAACTTGGGGCAATAAAATGATACCATACTGTTTCATCAGCACCATTTGTAGGTTGGCTACCAGCATCAACATTTGGTTCACTCGCTTCTGTAGTTGCACAGGTGTTATTTGTCTCAACACCAGCCGCAAGAGAAATTGAAGCGCCACATGCATTGCCAACGGTACCAACATTGTAGGTTTGTGTAAGATTATCATGCACCAATCCGGATGTTCCCACGCTAGATACGGTTAAATCCCATTCTCCCTTAGAAGTATTGGTTCCACTCACGTTGTCTGGCGTTTGGTTGTTGGTTAAATCCTGACCGTCAACTTGAATAAAATATATTTGGTTAGGTTTCGCACAATTGTATCTCAAGTCATAACCACTTATAAGATTTTGAGTAAGAGACGCTACATGTGTGAGGTTGCCAAATACTGGAGAAGCAATGGGTGATTCATATAAGTTAATACTAAGATTAACTTCAGCAGCTAAAGTAGTTGTATTAGTAAAATCTAACAAAATGTCGTTAGGAGAAGTACTTGTAGTAAACTTATACCACACAGTTTCATCATAAGAACCACTATTGAAAGGAGCATTATAATCACAGTTTGGCTCACCATTTTCTGAAGTTGCGCAATAATTATTTGTATTTGCATATGCTGTAACGGAAGCAGAACCCAAATTGGGAATTGTACCAAAATTATACGCATTTGCAAGATTATCATTGCTTGGACTTGTAATAGGAACACCATTGTCGCTAACACTCAATGTAAATGTTCCTCCATCAATATTTCCACTTACAGCATCATCCCACGCATCTACTTGTATATAGTAAATGGTATTCGGAGGTAAACATGTCAACAACAAGGAAGGTGTGGTTGTATTGAAAACACTGCTTTGTCCAACATAATCCAAATTATTCCAATCTGGTGATGTATTACAATTCGTTGACATACCAGCACCAGAGATTGAGCGGTAAACATTAAAGCCTTGCCATTTACCTGAATAGGTAGGTGTTGCTCCATTTATGCTAATGGATATATTTCCCGGAGTGGCACTTGTAGTAAACCTAAACCATACTGTTTCGTCATGACCATCATCTGAAGGGACAGGATTTCCACTTACATTCGGTTCACCACCTTGTTCAGTTGCACAAGCATTTGTATAGGTAGTCGTACTTGCAGGTAATGTTTGTGCACCACCAGTAAATGTACCGAGGTTGATGGTTCCACAGATATCGTCATTACCGGCACTAGGTCCTGAACCTAAGTCGGTAATATAAATGCTATAATTACCATGGTCTAAATTCAACACATCTAAACCGTCGACTTGTAAATAATATGTTGTATTTGGATCTAAACACTCAACATCTTGTTGTTCATCGAAGGTACTAATGAAGTCTGATTGTTCGACCTCGTAAAGTCCACCAAACTGCGCAATTTGATAAGGAGAAACTCCACTACAAGAGGGTGTTCCTCCATATAATACCCAAGAGATATCAATAGCATCGGTCTCAACCAAGTTATCGCCATCAACACGAATCCTAATATTACGTGTATTGGAAGGTGTGTTTGCTGTAGTAAATTTATACCACATTGTTTCATCATAGTTGAGGCTATTAACATCATTAGGGTCGCCATTTACATATGGTTCACCCGGTTCAATACCAGCACAGTAGTTGTCTTGATTTAATAATTGTGCCGTACCTAATGCTGCAACAGTACCCAAATTATAAGCACTGCAAACATAGTCTTCATTTGGAATAATACCGCCGCCGGAAACGCCATCAATTGCCTGAATGTCAAAAGAACCATACTGGGTGTGTTTGCCACCAAATTCAAAATTCGGTAAATCTAAACCATCTATTTGTACATAGTACCGCCAGTTAGGTTTCAAACATTCAACTTCTAAATCTTCATTTGCGCTACCGATAATTCCACCGGAAGAAGCAATTTCATTTAAGTTAGTGAAGTTGCCACAACTAACAGCAGCATTATTTTTTGTTTCATAAATGGTTATGGTATGTGTTCCACCGAACACCCCTAATACATTGAATATTTGAGAGTTGGTTACTTCTATTCTTGTTCCCGCAGGATTTGCTCCTGTGGTGAAATAGTACCAAACTGTTTCATCATAATCTAAACTGTACTTGTTGGTGAGTTGACTTGTATTAGGTTCGGTGGTTTCTTCTGTTGCACACCAGTTGGTTTCTCCCACCAATTTAGAAGGTGATGCACCTCCATCGATAACTCCTAGATTTTTAGCCGCACAAGCATTATCATTTACTGGAGCCAAGAAAGTAGAATTTGTTGTAACGGTTACATCAAAATAACCAGTTTTACACAAATCTCCATCCAAATAATCATCTTCAGTTATCGGTTCATCATCTGTACAACCTAAAGCAGTTGCTTCTCCATCCACTTGGATGAAATAGGTTTGCCCTGGAATCAAACATTTTATTTCTAATTCTTCATCTTTCGTACCAATAGAAGTTGGTGGTACCCAATCATACTCGGCTCTTACTTCTTCCAATTGGTTAACAACGCAGGTACTTGCTCCTCCAGGCATAGAATATACTGCTACCTGTGCATCCATGGTATTAGTTTTGCTGTCTGTTTCAATATATACCGTTACATGACCAGTAGCGGGCGCTACAAACTTAAACCATAAGGTATTATCAGGACCATCATTGCCTATGTTGATACCTCCATTATAATCCCATCCAATTGGATCTGGTTCTCCCACCTCAACTGTTGCACACTCATTATTAAAATTATTTGCGGCGATAGTACCACCCACTCCGGCTGCTGCTGTTCCCATATTATAGGCACTGACGCAGTTATCATTCTTTTGGGCAGTATTTACGACAGAAGAAGGAATACCTCCGATGTCAATGACATATAAATCAAACTTACCTTCGATTTCTGGAACGCCATCACCACAACCATCCAATGGTCTGTTAAAGTTGATACCATCCACAGTAACGTAGTACAATTCTCCCGGACGGAGGCAAATTACTCTTTCCAAGAGTTCGTCTCTATTACATACATCCTCACAAGGAAGTACGCAAGAAGTACACCAAAACGTACCGTAAATGCCTCTATTACAGAAGGAGTTATTATCTAAACCTACCGTACCATCCCAAGTATCGTAATCGGAACCGAGCTCTACCAACTTGGAGATATCATTTGTAGGACATAATCCAGGACCTACTGAATCATATACAGCGAGTTTTGTCATGATATTTTCGTTGAGGGATTGTGGGTCATTTTGTGTAGCAATCATGACACGTCCCGATGGAGGGGCGACAAAGCTAAACCAAACATTTGCTACAGGTGACCATGCTGATGGTGTGGGTTCTCCCGTTGCAGTAGCACAATAGTTATCGGGGGTTCTTCCTAAAACACAGCTTGCTTTTGCATAGTTATTATTAGGTGCGGAAATCCCTGCGGTTGGATGGCACGCTGTTGCTGTTGTATTAAGCGCACCCAATGCAACTGCATTACATATTTTATCATTTGATGCAGGCCATGCATCATAGTCTCTAACATCAATATGGAATTTTCCTCTGAAATAGTCTTCATTACAGTAGCTTACGCCTGCGTAGTAACCATCGACTCTAAGGAAGTACATTTTTCCGGGTGTCATACAATCTGCATAGAATTGGTCTGTCCATTCAATATCGCAACTCGTAACACCAATTCCACAATCATAGCTATTTAGCTCTGCTAAAGGTTTGGTACAATTTGTTGCCAAATTATCCCCAACAACACCTCCCACCGGATCATATATTGTTGCCTGTAATCTAATAGCGTCTGTATATGGTGTCGCATCATTATAAATATGGAATTGTGCCGATCCGCTAGCAGGTGCTAAAAAACTGTACCAAACCGTTTGGTTCAAGTCTGAATAATTCGTGCTTGGATAATCTCCTGCACTTCCTGCGCAATAGTTGTTTTGTTCTAATAAGGTAACAGTACTTCCATAAGTACTATTGGAAGGGAATGTTGAGTTCGGAATAGTTGGCAATGCAACAGCATTACAAACCAAGTCATTACCAATAGATTTATCTTTGCTATTAACAATACTAAATGTAAAATTCGCCTGTTCATCTGTTAGACCAGCATCCGGAGTTTCTTCAATATGCACCTGAACATAATAGGTGGTATTTGGCAACAAACATCCTGCTGTCATATTGCTATAATCGATCTCTGGGATACATCCTGCAATAGGTAAAGCATCATAACCAACTTCATCTTCAACGTTAGGTAGCATGGTGAGGTTGGATAAATTGGCATTATTACATGCTCCCGACATAGAATAAACACGCAATTCAGAAAATTCTGTTAATGCCTCATCTTCTGCGGTTGCATCGAATCTAGTTTTCACACCTACACCGGTTGCTGCGGTTGTGAACTTCATCCATACTGTACCTTCCTGTCCGCCAGCCTCATTTGAAATAAACGGTTCATTCGTTTGCTTAGACGAACATTCAGTAGAAAATTTAGATTTAGTACCCAACCCTATTCCACTTAAATTGGCACTTGTAATTGTTGCTCCATTATTTAAAGTTCCTAAATCAATTGCACTACAAATATTATCTCCCAAAAGAGGAAGACCGTTATCTCTAACCTCAATACCAAAATGACCTTGCTCGCCATTGCATAATAAAATACCATAGCAATCCCCATCTACTCTTACATAGTAAGTAGTACTTGGTTTGAGACATTCAACTTCCATTGTTTCAGAAAGAAAACCCGGATCGTAATCCTTATCAACAAGCACACCACCAGAAGTTGGGCATCCTTCATAAATTGCTAACTGAACATCCATACCATCTCCAAGGCTTAAAGGGTCATTTGTTGCATCCACAGTAATAATAGTACCGGGATAAGCACCAGTTGTAAACTTAAGCCAAACATCATTATCAACAGTACCTAATGACCAAGGATTGGATGTTGCTGATGCGGTAGCGCAAAGATTGGAATAAGATGTAGTATTCATATTCCCTAAAGTAGCACCACTATTGAGTGTTCCTCCAGCAATATTTAATGCGCCGACACATTCATCAGCGGTTGCTGCCGAATTTAAGCCTTTAACCCTTAACTGATATTCTCCCCTTCCGGAACACGCCCCATCAAATTCTTCATCTACCATCAAATAGTACGTAGAACTTGGTTGTAAACAAAAAATATTACTTTCCCCACCCACTCCGCAAAGTGCAGGGTCATGATTCCCAACATAGGATAATGTTGGCGGGCAAGTTCCTCCTGTTTGTCTGTAAACTTCTAGTTCAAGGCCTCCTAATGCTCCAAAATCATAATTGACGAACTCGAAAGTATAACCGACAGGTACTGTAGCCGGAGTTGTAAATGTAAACCAATCTGTAGCTTGGTTGGCATCTGCATTAGCCGGATCTGTATAACCTCCCGTATTTATTGTTGAGCAGTGGTTTCCATAAGTAATAGGTGTTGTAGCTGTTTGGTTTTGACCGATATTTGTTCCTATTGAAACGGCACTACAAATATTGTCGGGTGCACGCGCTGCTCCATTATTTGACATATTAATAGTAATGCTTCCTGAACTGCATAAACCAGTCACTTGTCCTTGGATATAGTAGGTGGTATTTGCTGCTAAACAATTTAAATCAAAAGAGCCTCCCACGGAGCTTTCTCCAATCTTTGTTAGTCCTGAGAAATGATTAGAAGTATAATTTGGGAAGGGACACGTAATACTACCTGAGTAGGCTGCCGCCCACCCAGTACAAACCCCACTAGCATCCGGATCTAATGTTACTACTGTAGGAGGATTTGCTCCTGTGGTAAATTTCCACCATATAGATTTATTCAAATTATTGTCGGGTTCGTTTACAGAACAAAAGTCTTGACTGGTAGCGTTATCTGTATTTCCTGAGTTACTAACAGAACTTGAATTATAATTATATGCTGCACTTAGACTGGTTGCATTACAGATATCATCATTCCCAGGAACACTAAGTGTAGAACCCTTGAATACTTCTAAATCCATCTTCTTCGGTCGACTCCATAATCCGGTTACAGTATACCAATCTACTAATATATAATAATCTCCAGGTTTGGGGTCGTTCACCTGCCAGACACCAACACCTCCACCGTCGTCAGCCAAGATACATCCTGTACACGAGCCGTATCGCACTTCATCTATTTCTCCATATTGATCAAACCCTACCCCCGAGGGATCAAACTCTATCCAGTCTCTATTGTTATCTGTTAAGGTATATCTGTACCATGTAGGTTCAGAACACTGGTTCATATGGTCGTCTGCCAATAATCCACTGCCATTAGAGGTGAGTGCAAAAGCAGTTGAACACGACGAATTCGTCTGTACCCCCGTCGAGTTCTGGTTCGGTCGCCAACCTCCGGTTTCAGAGGTACTCCAATTCACCGTTACAGCAGAACCACTGCTATTGGAGGTGAGACCTGATCCTGAGTTATTAGAGCCATCAACGTTCTGCCACGCCGAACATGCCCAACCACTGACACAATCATCCAAAGCTCCTCCGCAAACACCAAAATCATCATCTTCACATGCTCTTACACAAACACGAATTTGTGGTGTTGATCCTGTAGTACAATGCCATTGGGCGTCTGTTAAGGTAACGGACGTCGTCCCTCCAGAGCTACCACCATCATTATCTCCGTCCCCTTCATAATCGCCGTTTTGCAAATCAGAATCTGCTTCCCAATATGGGTCACCACCGCAACCTACTACTGAATTACAGTCTGTACACGACGTAGTGTTACTAGTTCTAGAAACACTAATACTAACACTTATCTGTGCTTTTGCATCATTAGCAAAAAAAATAGTTGCCAGATTGACGAAGAGGAATAAAAGAAGTTGAATAATTCTTTTGTAAAATTTTTTCATATGAGATTGTTTCAGATATTAAGAATGGATGATGGAGACTTTAATCAATTCAATAATCATTATTCCCAGTGGATATATTGCTTATCAATTGCTACTTGTTTGTATTTATAGAGGTTGACACCATTTGTAGAATAGTTGTCATATATTTTTTGAAATGCAGCTTCGTACTCTGCTTCGGTATATACCCCTCCCTTTGTACCTACTTCTACCCCATTCTCATCTAATATAGGTGTTCCGGGAGGAAGCAATTCTGACAAGGTAGGCTTTATTACTCTTAGCGTAATTTCAGCTATTATTTGTCGCATCACACTAATGTCTGATTTATAAAATGGCTTTTCAGCATGACGTGTATCATACTGAACAATCTCATACAAAAGTATAGTTTTTAGCAAGACAGATTTGTTCGCATAATCTAATTTATTCAAAAGTTGATTATATAAAACAACCTTAGTATCTTCATTAATCAAGTTGTTGTCAAAATCTGATTTGGCTGTTTCATAAAAGGCCTTCGCCGTTTCTTCGGAACTTAAATCAATTTTGGACTTTTCTACTTGAATTGCCAAATATCTGTTAAAAAGTAGTGTCTGTAAATCAGTAGAAAACGCACTACCCATTGATACAATAAATAACAAAAAAATGAGTGTAAAATTTTGAATCATAACATATCTTTTAGAATGAGTATAAATATTTATAATCTACAAACATACACAAAAAAAAAATATTCTGCAATAGTTAATGAGAAATATTTAACCAAAAACAGCATTAGAAGCAAATACGATACATCAGGATAATTGTAGGTTGTTATATTATCTGTCCTCATGACAACAGTTGTCCCGATTCATTAACTCATCAGGAGATCACAATAATATTGTAAAAAAATAATTGTTCTTACCTAATGCTTCATCAGGATTTGCCAATAAAAACCAGATCCATTAAATAATTATCCATTACTGTTTTACAAACTTACCTTCAAAATTATTGCCTGCTCCATCTTTAAAGTGGATAAGATAAACACCTTGGGCGTAATCTTGTACATTTAATTCAAAAGTATTGATACCTTCTTCTACTTGTTTCGACTCATTTAACAATATTTGACCGATTACGTTTACAAGGGTAAATTGATAGCTTGATGTTTCTTCTGATTGGAATTTAACCGTCAACTGTCCGGAAGTAGGATTTGGATATATGCTTAATATACCGGATTGTACGGTAGGAACTTCCGGAACATTTATTAAAATCGCCTTACTATAGGCAATTGACCCGTCATTATCAATAATCCTAAGTCTGTAATAATTATCTCCGGCAAGTGGGAAATTGTCTATAAAATCATAAGACTGCTCAATATTTGTTCCTCCTGTAGCTTGCTTCTCTCCGATTCCTGTATAGTTTCTTGCATCATTACTTCTCTCAACAACAAATTTCTGTGTATTTACTTCTGAGGCAGTTATCCAGTTCAGGTTGTTGGTTTTTGCAAGCACATCATAATATCCAGTGAAAGAGACTAACTCAACGGGTAATGGAACATTATTCACCGTAGAAATGGTTAAAGTACCATAGTCGATTGGGTCGTGGTCAAAGATGGCTTGTAGCGCCCAACAACCTCCAGAACCATTGTCTTGTGAGTTGATCATGATGATATAGGTGGCATTAGGCTCTAAATTGGTATATGTTTTACTCCATCCCCATAATGCCCCTTCGCATAAATCTGTTGTAAAGCAATCAATCAAAAACTCATAATCGCCATCGCATGGTGTAGGGTCTTTCATAATAGACACTGAAACCCCATCTCTATCACAAGACCAAAGTCCGAATTGTGTACAACCATTTCCACCCGGGGATATGTCAACATTCATAATTCCTGTTAGCGTAATGGTCACACCTGCAGCAGCGTTAACGGGGTCGTCAGGTGCATTGAAAGTATAATATACTGAATGCTCTGGTTGCTCAAAACTGTTACAATCTATATATCCATCTGATACTGCTTCACCTGTTGACCCAGCCAAATCCCAACAGACTGGAACATCTTCTTGCAATGGAAGTGCATTATCACAGGCATCCATACTACAGGTTTGTGTTAAACACATCTGGAATCCATCTCCGGAATCCTCACTACCATCTGCATCAAAAACCTTAATGTAGTAGGTTTGTCCGGCAGTTACCGGGAAGGTGGTAGTAATATCTGTTGTAAATATATTTTCTCCGCTCTTGGTACACCTTATTGGAGAGAGGCCTGATGGGCAGCTTCCTGAATAAACAACCATGCCCAATTCCGGTAAATCGAAGTCGATATCGGCTGTATTCTCTCCTTCTAATATCATTGTTCCCGACTGAGGTGCTGTGAATCTGTACCAAATATCGCCTGCACAATAGCTGTCTCCAACTAAGCATGTATTGTCCCAAGTATTGGCAGAGATGGTGGCATTATTATTATAATTGGCAGTAACATTACCTGCTCTTCCAAAACCAGCTTCTGTACAGGTAACGCCTGCTGTATTAACGCTCATCACTGTAGCACCACCGCACTCATCATTCGCGGGCGGTGAGAAGGTAGCGCAAGAATTAGTAATAGAAATGCTGAATTGACCGAACTGATCCCAAAGCGGTGCATCCCACCCATCAATTTGTATATAATACACATGCCCGGCAATCAGGCAGTATAAATCTCTCACCTCTGCTAATAAATCTACTGGCGTTCCGGAGCCAACATCCACCCCTGCTACATACGTTCTATCATTGGTTATATACTCTAAATCAGCAAAATTAGTTGTCACAAGACCTGTTCGGGAATGATAAACATTGAATGTCGGATTCATGTCGTTGGCAGAGCCTGATACATCACCATTTACATTAATATTAACCCTTCCTGAAGAGGGTGCCGTAAAGTGATACCAAACCGTTTCATCGACACTACTAGTTGGTTGTGATCCGGCATCTGCATTTGGTTCCCCAGCTTGTACGGTAGCGCAACTATTATTGGTTTCAACACCTGCTGCAAGGCTTATTGCGGCACCGCAGGTATTGCTGACAGTGCCAACATTATAGGATTGATTTAAATTGTCATGCACAAGTCCCGATGTGCCAACACTGGCTACTGTTAAGTCCCACTCTCCTTTAGAAGTATTGGTTCCACTAACATTATCAGGCACTTGATCATTCAATAAATCTTGACCATCCACTTGTATAAAATAAATCTGATTAGGCTTTGCACAATTATATCGCAAATCATAGCCATTTATGAGGTTTTGTGTAAGTGTAGCAACGTGTGTCAAATTGCCAAATACAGGAGATGCAATAGGTGACTCATAGAGATTAATAACCAAATTAACTTCTGTACCCAACGTAGTTGTATTTGTAAAATCTAGATTAATATCATTTGGTGCGGTACTTGTAGTGAATTTATACCACACTGTTTCATCGTATGAGCCACTATTAAACGGTGCATTATAGTCGCAATTAGGTTCACCGTTTTCAGAGGTAGCGCAATAGTTATTTGTATTTGCATATGCTGTGACGGTTGCTGATCCTAAGTTGGGTATTGTTCCGAAGTTGTATGCAGCGGCAATATTATCATTGCTTGGCCCGGTGATGGGAACGCCATTGTCAGTGACATTTATCGTAAAGGTTCCTCCATCAATATTACCACTGGTAAGGTCGTCCCAAGCATCCACTTGAATATAAAAGATGGTATTAGGAGGTAAGCATGTTAATAAGAGAGATGGGTTGGTGGTATTAAAAACACTGCTCTGACCAACATACACCAAATTGTTCCAGTCTGGAGAAAGGTTGCAATTCGTTGACATACCTGCCCCAGAAATAGAGCGGTAAACATTAAAGCCCTGCCATTTTCCTGAATAGGTAGGCGATGCTCCGTTTACACTTACTGTAATATTCCCAGGTGTTGCTCCTGTTGTAAACCTAAACCACACGGTTTCATCGTGTCCATCATCTGAAGGAACTGGGTTTCCACTTACATTGGGTTCTCCACTTTGTTCTGTGGCGCAGGCATTTGTATAGGTAGTTGTTACAACTGGCAAGGTCTGTGCGCCTCCAGTGAAAGTTCCTAGGTTGATAGTACCACAAATATCGTCGTTGCCGGCAATAGGCCCTGCCCCTAAGTCAGTAATATAAATGCTATAATTTCCATTGTCATACCCCAAGAAATCTCTACCATCAATTTGCAAGTAGTAAGTAGTATTCGGCTCAAGACACTCAACATCTTGTTGTTCATCAAAAACGGCAATTACATCTGATTGTTCTACCTCAAACAAACCACCAAACTGTGCAATTTGATAAGGTGATACTCCACTACAGGAAGGTGTTCCACCATAGAGTACCCAATTGATATCTATGGGATCTGGTTCGACAAGATTATCACCATCCACACGAACCCTGATATTTCGTGTACTGGCAGGTGTATTGGTAGTGGTAAATTTATACCACATGGTTTCATCATAGTTGATACTATTAACATCATTTGGGTCTCCGTTCACATACGGTTCTCCCGGTTCTATTCCTGCGCAATAATTATCCTGATTCAACAATTGCACGGAACCGGAGGCTGGTACTGTTCCGAGGTTATATGCGCTACATACGTAATCTTCATTTGGAATGATACCTCCGCCAGAAACGCCGTCTATGGCTTGAATATCAAAGGAGCCGTATTGTGTATGCTTGCCGCCAAACTCGAAGTTTGGCAAATCTAAACCATCAATTTGTACATAATACCGCCAATTGGGCTTTAAACATTTTACTTCTAAATCCTCGTTGGCACTGCCAATGATGCCACCGGAAGCCGCCAACTCATTTATGGTGGTGAAGTTGCCACAACCAACCGCAGCATTATTTTTTGTTTCATAAACTGTGATGGTATGTGTTCCACCAAAGACGCCTAAGACATTAAATATCTGCGAATTGGTCACTTCAATTCTCGTACCGGAAGGATTTGCACCAGTGGTAAAGTAATACCAAACCGTCTCATCATAACTGATACTGTACTTATTCGTGAGTTGGCTGGTATTTGGTTCATTCAACTCTTCAGTAGCACACCAGTTGGTTTCTCCAACCAGTTTTGATGGTGAAGCTCCGCCATCAATAACGCCCAAATTTTTTGCTGAACAAATATTATCATTTACGGGTGAGAGGAATGTTGAATTAGTTGTAACCGTGATATCAAAAAATCCTGTCTCGCAAAGATCTCCATCTAGGTAGTCATCTTCCGTTATCGGCTCTCCATCCGTACAGCCTAATGCCGTAGCCTCACCATCTACTTGTACAAAATATGTCTGACCGGGTATCAAACACTTCAATTCAAGTTCTTCATCTTTTGTGCCAATAGAGGTTGGTGGAACCCAATCATACTCTGCACGAACTTCTTCTAACTGACTAACAACGCATGTACTAGCGCCTCCCGGCATAGAATATACTGCCACCTGAGCATCCATTGTATTTGCCTTACTATCGGTTTCTATATAAACAGTAACATGTCCTGTGGATGGTGCTACAAACTTAAACCAAAGCGTATTTCTAGGTCCATCATTTCCGAGGTTTATTCCTCCATTATAGTCCCAACCTACTGGATCTGGTTCTCCGGGTTCTGTGGTGGCACATTCATTGTTATAATTGGTTAATGAAATTACGCTATTTACCGGATTTGGACAAGTGCCAATATTTCTAGCAGCCACGCAATTATCATTCTTTTGTGCGGTATTTACTACAGATGATGGAATGCCACCTATATCTATAACATATAAATCAAACTTACCTTCAATTTCTTGAACTCCGGCACCACAACCATCTAAAGGACGATTATAATTGATACCGTCAACAGTTACATAATATAATTCTCCTGGTCGTAAACATAATACCCGCTCAAGGAGTTCGTCTCTGTTGCATAGGTCTTCACAGGGCAAAATACAAGAAGTACACCAGAATGTTCCATAAATTCCTCTACTACAAAATGCATTGTCATCAGTAACACCATCTTGGGTATCGAAGTCAGCATCTATTTCGCGCAGCAAGGTAATATCATTATTTGGGCATAATCCGGGTCCGGCAGAATCATATACTGCTAATTTGGTAAAGATGTCCTCGTTAATATTTTGTGGGTCGTTTTGGGTGGCAATCATTACCCTTCCGGATGCAGGTGCAACAAAACTAAACCAAACATTGGCTACTGGAGACCATGCCGAAGGGGTAGGTTCTCCTGTTGCCGTTGCACAATAGTTATCGGGCGTTCTTCCCATGACGCAACTTGCTTTAGCATAATTATTATTAGGTGCAGAGATTCCACCTGTTGGATGACAACCTGTTGAGGTAGTATTTAATGCGCCTAAGGCTACAGCATTACAGATCCTATCATTGGGAGCAGGCCATGCGTCATAATCTCTTACTTGAATATTGAACTTACCTCTATGAAGGTCATCTAAACATAAACTTGTTCCTGTATAATATCCATCAACCCTCAATAAATATATTTTACCCGGTGTCATACAATCTGCATAGAATTGGTCTGCCCATTCGATGTCACAATCTCCAAGTCCTATCCCACAATCATAACTATTTAATTCGGCGAGTGGTTTTGTACAAGCGGTTGCCAAATTATCACCAACAATAGCACCCACCGGATCATATAAGGTGGCTTGCAATCTAATCCTGTCCTGATAAGGTGTATCATCATTTAATATTTGAAATTGCGCAGAACCACTCGCTGGAGCCAAGAAACTATACCAGACTGTCTGATTTAAATCTGAGTAGGTCGTACTGGGATAATCTCCGGCATTTCCTGCGCAATAATTGTTCTGTTCATTTAAACTGACGGTTGAGCCATAGGTACTATTCGAAGGGAAGGTCGAATTCGGTATGACTGGCATAGCAACGGCATTACATACCAAATCGTTCCCTTGATACTTATCCATACTATTTACAATGCTGAATGTAAAATTAGCCTGTTCATCGGTAAGTCCCACATCTGGAATCTCTTCAATATGCACTTGAACATAATAGGTATGATTAGGTACAAGACAGCCTGCCGTCATATTACTATAATCGATTTCCGGAATACAGGCAATCCCTAATAATCCACCATATCCCACTTCATCTTCAACATTTGTAAGCATGGTAAGGTTACTCAAATTAGAACATGCTCCGACAGTTGTAGGTAAGTCATATACCCTTAATTGCGAAAACTCTGTAAGTGCTTCGTCTTCAGCAGAAGCATCGAATCTAGTTTTCACACCAACTCCCGCAGCAGCAGTGGTAAACTTCATCCAAATGGTGGCTTCTTGATTCGTTCCTTCTGAAGCAATAGAAGAAACAAAAGGTTCATTGGCTTCTTTTGTGGCACATTCTGTGGAGAATTTGGTTCTGTACCCAACGCCGGCTATGGTAGCTCCAGAGATGGTGGCTCCATTATTCAGTGTTCCCAAATCAATGGCGTTACATAGATTATCTCCAGAAGTGGGCACACCATTATCATTTATTACTACATCAAACCTTGCTTTATCGCAGGTTGCAAGACCACCTGTTTCTACTTGTATATAGTACCACGTATTGGGTTGTGGACAAATCAAATTGATATCACTCACATCTAATCCAGTTTCAATCTCTAGTCCGGCATCAGTAATTTGTGCAAAACTGCCACATGTTATATTTCCTGTTCCATTGGTACATTTGTAAATCTTGACTTTCCCTGCTACAATTTCTCCACCCACACATGGACAAAGTGCACAGGCACTTCCTTCGCCCGTGCCACCATCTGCCGAGACGTCTACCGTAATCTGTTGTCCGGGATTGGCACTTGAAAGAAATTTATACCATACTGTTTCATCATTGCCATCTGTATTGGGTTCTCCCGCTTCATCGCTCGCACAATAGTTGGCAAAATCATTGCGTGTTAAACTTCCACCATTGTTCAATGTTCCCAAACTAATCGCATTACAAGCATTGTCAGGAGCTTTCTCCCCACCACTATTTGAAACATTGATGGTAATCCTTTTGTCGCTACTCGTACACAAACCGCCTACTTGTCCTTGTATCCAATAGGTTGTACTTGCTGCTGGACAGGTTAAATCAAAAGAGAAACCTAGTGATGAAGAATTTATATAGGATAATGCAGAGAAATAATTGGATGAGTAATTTGGAAAAGGGCATGTTGGATTTCCTGAATATACCGCTGCCCACCCAGTACAATCCCAACCCAATGCATCCGGATCGATCGTAATTTTTGCAGGAGGTGTTGCGCTCGTTGTAAATTTCCACCATACAGACTTATCCCCACTATTATCTGGTTCGTTGACAGCACAAAAATCCTGACTGGTAGCATTTGCCCGATCGCTGGTATTGGATAAACTCCCGGAATTATAATTATATGAACTACTTAGGTTGGTAGCATTACATAAATCATCATTAGCGGGTACAGATAATATTCCTCCTTTAAAAACTTCTACATCCATTTTTTTCGGTCGCCCCCATAAACCTGTAATGGTGTACCAATCGACTAAAACATAATACACGCCCGGTCGGGGGTCATTCACTTCCCAAGTTCCTCCAATTTCTGAACTGCCCACCTGACAACCGCCGCACGACCCATATCGAACATCGTCAATTTCTCCATACTGATCAAACCCTACACCCGATGGGTCAAATTCTATCCAGTCGCGATTATTATCTGTGAGGGTATAAACATACCAAAGTGGCTCCACACACTGAAACATATGGTCATCAGCAAGCAGTCCACTTCCATTGTTACTTAACGCATGTGCAGATGCGCAGGAAGTATTCTGCACAACTCCACTCGAATTTTGATTGGGGCGATAACCTCCCCACTCAGAAGTACTCCAGTTGACGGTAACATTTGACCCATTGCTATTCGACGTCAACGATCCCGAATTATTCGATAAATCAACATTCTGCCAAGCCGTATATGCCCAATTACTCACACAGTCATCCAGTAAACCGCTACACTGCCCAAAGTCATCATCCTCACATGCCCGGACGGCTAGGCGTATTTGCGGAACAGCACCGCTTGTACAATGCCATTGTGCATCTGTTAATTGATAATATGTACCATTGCCACCATCATTATCACCATTTCCTTCATAATCGCCGTTTTGCAGATCAGTATCAGCTTCCCAATAAGGGTCTCCACCACATGCAATAAGGGTATTACAGTCTGTACAAGATGTCCCCAAAGAAGTTCTAGAAACATCTACGTTAACTGAAACTTGAGCATCAACAGAATATATTAAAAAATAAAAAAATATAAGGAGCAACTTAGTAGAAAAAATAGTAAAGAACCTTTTCATAAGCAAGCAATTTGTGGTTGGTTATTATTTGATAAATTGATAACAATTGCTTAAAAATATAAAAAATTTGAATATTTAACACTAAATACTAAGTAAGACAACTATTTTTTGCAAAAATTTCTTAGCCAATACCATTTATCGCATTCTATATCAGTTGGTTTTGAAGTGATAAAATTATTGTGCGAAAAATATTTTTTTTTCACTTCTAATAAATTTATCGTGGAATCAAACAAGGGTGCGTCTGGATGTCCGTTCATAGAAACAAAAGATCTTACTCTTATATCTAACTCTTCTTTAGGGACTTTATATTCTCTTGATACTTTGTTTCCTAAATAATCTGCCAACTGCAATACCCTCACCGGCCTCAGAATAAGATGGGTAAATTGATTGGTATTCATAAACACATCTACTTTCTTGTATTCAAGATGTGTCTTCTTATTATATACAAATAAGTCAAAACTGGAAGGTTTCTTTAGTCCAATCTTCATCCTCCATGCGAAATGCCCACCTTCACCTGTCCAATCTACATTGCCAGGGATTAAGAAATGCCTAAATGGTAGGATGGCTTGTAGTATTATAAAGATAAGAATAAGCGTATAGGTGCTTCTTTGGAATGGTTGCCTAGATAAAAATGGTGAGGTTCTTATGCCTATTTTCTTATGAAAGAATGAAATAGGTTTTTCCTGTTTGTTTTGCACAAAATCACGATAAGCTGATTTCCAATATTGAATTAAATCTGTTCGAAAAAAAATCATCGTAGAACCTGCCATCAAGTAGGGGAATACGCCAATATTCAAGGTAGCAGCATTCATCATATGAAAAACAAGTATTGCCGGTATCATTAAAATTCTTGTAAACGGATATAAGAGTAAGAAACCAACAGAAAGATCAAAAACCAATCCACTAAGGGTTAGAAAATATATCATAAATTCTGAACCATACAGTTGATCTTTATATTCGATGGATGTTGCAAATACTGCCCTCATGGTATTGGTAGTCATCCAATCAGCATTTAATTTCACTATTCCTGCAATAAAATAAACCAGAAAGACTTGATACCTGATTAAGAACACATTCCAATAAGGTACAGGTTCAGTATTTATCCACTTTCTTTCCTTTAGGAAAAATTGTAGCGATACCCAATTGCCTGCCTTGGAGAAAAATAATATCGCTAATAATAAAAGGATAAAATAATAGTGATTATTATAATAGCTGGAATCCAACAAAAAGAAATAAAGGTAGAGTATAAAATAAATTCCCGTAAAGAACCGGAAATAATACGACACCATCATGCATATGGCAGATACCATCATGACGACAGCAAGAAAATGATAGGTGTTTTCAGAAAACTCGGGTATCCAACCAAAACCATCCCATTTGAACAATAAATCTACATCCACATAATATCTGTGGATGTATTTGCTAATTCGCAACGCTTCAAAAAACATGAGAAATGAAAAAAGCACCCTGAATAAGCCTAAGGTTTCGTTAGCAGTTTCACTAAACAATTGCTCTTTAAAACTTAACTTCTTGTCTTTTAAAAACTTTTTTCCTGTACGCATGCTATTTTATTAATAACTAATCGCTCCACGATAATACTCTTTTCTTTCAATTTTCTTTACCTTTTGATCTTGATAAAACGCCCTGCCATCCCAACTATACAATACCATATACGCTTCTTTCAGTTTTATTGTGGGATGTTCTGCAACAAATTTATTGATCTGAAAATTAAAAAAATATTGATTGAATACTTCATCTTGTGTCTTCTGAATGCTTAATTTCATCTTATTCATCATTAATTTCCGTACTTGATAGTCTCCATAATCTTTGGTCAGTCTTGGTTGCAAAGTATCTATAGACCTCCCCGTAATTAAATCTACCAATTGCCCATCTTCTTTTAACCCTTCTATAGTAAGCTTACCTAACTCGTAGTTTGGATTTGGCGAATACATGGACCATGCCTGTTTAAAGAGCCATGAATTCCACGGGAACATTGCCGATAATGGATTTCTTTGTCGCTCTTTTGATTGCTTAAAGTAGAAATTGCGCTCCCAAATATTATGTGTGATGTTCTCGGAAATCATACCCAAAAAAATATAAGCACATAAAATAGTTCCGGCAATAGGAGGTATCTCAATATTCCGTAGCCAGTCTTTAACATCACTCCCTCTTTCCCATTTTGGAATAAATTTCCGATACCACCCCATCTTCTCCCAAAATATTGAAGGCATAAGAAGTATTGCGGCACAAAGCCCTGCCCATTTAAAATGTCCCACATCTGTAAATAAGTTAACGACAAAATGAAAGAGAACTATACTACAGCTGAGGAACATTCTAATGTTTTGATTTTTATATGGGAGAAACAATAAGGGTAAGAAGAGAATTTCCCAATATTTCGTCAGGTAGGTAAACAACTTTAACACCCATTCAGGAGAACGCATAGCAAATCTTTCACCAAGACTTGTATTAATCGTAGTATCCATGCATAAGTACCACAATGCCTTCCCTTCTTGCCAAAGGTTACCAAATTTTGACAACCCCGCAAACGTGTAAATGATGCCAATTTGTACAATCATCAACCATGCCCATCCCGATCTATTTTCTGCCGATTTAGGAGCGTTCTTTGATTTGAAACAACTGAAATAATGACCTACCGGAAGAAATATGGATAATGCTATCAACACATAGAAATAATAATCCCATCCCGAACGAATCGGAAAATACCGCATGCTGATTCCACCGAAGAATATCAAAGACAATAAGGACGTAAGCTGCGGTTTATATCCAAGAGAAAAGAGCAAATACACCATGGGCGTCAGCATAAAAACAATGAGCATGGCTATGTCAGAATGAATGAATTGTAGCCAGGAAAAAGGATAGCCCTTAGGAGCTAATTCCATAAAACCATTGCCTAACAATCCTTTGCTTGGAGCATAAATATCACTAAAATTCACTAACTTATATATGATATGGTTCCAACAAAGCGCCATTCCCAAGAACACTCTAAACATTCCTAGCGAGCGCAAATCGAGTCCAAAAACAGCCCTCTGGATTTCTTTTAACTGATTTTTTAAACCTTCTTTTTTGGACATACAAAGTTTTTTGTGCAGATTTGAACCAAATATAGTTAAAATCTTTTCAATTGAAACAACAGCAAAGGCATTCAATTATTACGCGCAAATGGCTACCATTTGCATTGATTGCTTTGCTGACGATTATTATATATAGTTCCAGCTTATACCATGAAGTCAATATTGATGATGAAATTATTTTGAATGCTGTCCCTGAGCAAGTAACTTTTAATAACTTGGCATCCGTTTTCACTGAACGATATAATGGTACTGATTACCGCCCCATCACTATATTTACCTTCGCCTTCGAAAGATATTTAATTGGAAAACCCTCCCTGGTATTTTCGCATGCTATAAACATCTTACTGTATATTTTTTTGTGTTCACTAGTGTATGTTTTCTTCTCACAACTATACACGAAAGAAAAATCATCCATCATTCCATTATTAACGACATTGTTTTTTTGCGTTCATCCGCTACATGTCTCAGTAGTAGCCTCATTAAAAAGTCGAGACAATATCCTGAGTTTGCTTCTTGCAACGATAAGTTTCTTGGTACTCTTTAAGGCAAAGAGTGAACATCCTTACAAGCGATATTTTTATATTCTGTTGTCCTTTATAATCTTTTACATATCCACATTTGCAAAAATGGATAGCCTTGGGTTTGTGTTCCTTTTTCCAGTATTTTATTTTGTCTTTATACGGAAAAATTGGATAGAAACCATAGTCGTTTTACTTCTATTCTTTACGACCGTTACGATTACCAGAGATATGTTTATTGATGCCATGACAGGTCCTGTCGACTTTTACAGCAAAGTTACTTTCGAAGAAAATCCCTTGGTTGTTCAATCAACATTTATCAACAAAATTAGCATGGCGTTTCTTACCTTGGGGTATTATCTTAAGTTCATGATTATCCCTAAAGGATACTATTTCTATTTCGGTTATGCAATGTTAGATGTTTTGCCTATTTATCATCCACTCATAATAGTAAGCATTGTTATACATATATGTATTTTAATGGTCGGCATTGTACAATTCAAGAAAAATAAAATTTTATTCTTTAGCATCCTCGGATATTTTGCGTGCTTACTATATGCCGTAAATTATATAGTTCCGGTAGCGGGTGTTGTTGCAGACAGATACGGCTTTATTTCAAGCATGTTCTTTTGCAACTGTCTGGCCATTCTGTTGATAACATTAAAAGAAAAAACCTCCTTCATTCCGCCAAACTATAGGCTTATATCGCTAACAAGTGTATTGCTAGTTATATATATATTCTTTTCTTATGCCAGAAATGGAGACTGGAAAAGTAGGGAAACTTTATATGAGGCTGACTTACCTTATGTACAAAAATCAGTGAATGCACTTAGAATGATTGCGGAGCATGAAATTACACAATCCAGTAAAACATCTACTGTTACTGAAAAACAACAACACCTGAATAAGGCCATTACACTCTGTGATAACGCTCTACTTATTTGCGATTCTTTGAGTGTTTTGTACCAAATAAAAGCCAATGCGCAATTCACATTGAAACAAAAATCGCTTGCATTTGAGACAATTCAAACGGGTATTGACAAATCTTATGAAAATACTGGTTCTTTGGCAACAAAAGCAGAATTTTTTGCAAGAGAAAACAACCTAGATAGCGCCATCCAATATTATCAGAAAACCCTTTTAAAGGATACCAGTCAGGCGGAAATATTCGTAAAAATGATAGACCTAAAGAACAAAAAAGGATTGTTTCAGGAAAGCATGAAGGAAAGCATGCTACTCATAAAAGACCGCCCTCACTTCTTGGCAGGTTATCAGAATGTTGCCAATACCTATCTTTACATGGGAGATACTTTGCTAGCGGTCAATTATTTTATCGAGGCGTTTAAACGTGGAGTCGAAAATCCGGAGATGGCACAGGGTATTAAAGAATATTTCATCAACAAAGGCATGAATGAAAGATTGCCGGAAATTGAACCTTATACCCAATAACATCATGCTGAGTGAAGACAATAGAATTATTCATGCGCTTTGGATTGGCGACGCACTCTCCCCAATAGAGCAGCTTACCATCCAATCTTTCATCGACCATGGTCACGAATTTCACCTCTGGACTTATCAACACATTAAATTTGTTCCTGAAAATGCCATTCTGCAAAATGCCGCAGATATTATACCGGAACATCAAGTTTTTAAGTATCAGCATCAAAATAAACACGGACATGGCAAGGGGAGCTATGCCGGATTTTCAGATATCTTTAGATATAAGCTGCTTTATGAAAAAGGTGGATGGTGGGTAGATATGGATATTACCTGTTTGCAACCTCTAACATTTGAAACGGCTTATGTATTCAGGTACCACCACAAATCCCAAGCTGTCGGCAACCTCATGAAATGTCCTAAAGATTCACCCTTGATGCAGTACTGCTACGAGGCAGCCATCAAGCAGGTAACCAGTGAAAACAAAAACTGGATGCTCCCGATTGAAATCCTGAATAAAGGTATCATAAAGTTCAACCTTTCCCAATACATCACATATTGCTCCAATTTAGATAGCTTTCCGGTGGTACTCGGGCTGCTCTCCCACTCATCTCCCATCCCCGAACATTGGAAAGTCATCCATTGGATGAATGAAGAATTTCGAAGAATGGATATAAGCAAAAATACCTTCCTATCAGAGAGCATTCTGAGCCATTTTCTATCCAAGCATAGAATAGGCTTTTCTGTTTGGAAAAAAATGGATATTTGGAAAGCTAAGATGCAATTGTCGAGAATGAATTATTTATTGCAAAACATTGGCACTACCCTTCGTTGGTACTTGCCTTTCTGAATAATTGCAAATACTTTTCCGCAGCACTTACCCAAGAAAACGAATTAGAGAAGTTCTCCAGATAATAATCCGGATAACGGTATCCTTTCAAAAATTTCTCGTAATAAAAGTCCTTTACTAAGTTCGCAATTTCTTCTACTTCACGTTTTACAATGAAATGACCATTAATTCCTTCAAAAATAACATCTGTATTCCCACTGATTTGCGTTGCCAATACATACATGCCTCTGGAAAGGGCTTCAAGTACCGCCAGCGACATCCCTTCCTCCCGACTGGGTGCCAACAAGAGATGGGCTTCTTCCATTTCCCGCAATACCTGACTCTGGCTGATTTTTCCGGTTAGCTCTATGTGTTCAATCTGATAATGGCGAATCCAGTTCTCCAACATAGGTTTTAGCTTACCATCTCCTATCATCTTCATTCGTACCGGAAGACCCATTTTGCGCAAAAGTGAAAACACTTTCAACGCCAATAATGGATCTTTTTGCTCCACCATCCTTCCTACAAAGAGAAGTTGCAATTCCTTGCCTGCATCTTCGAAAGAAGTCCGGAAGTTTTGGAAGGTAAAGCCATTCGGAATCACCACATTCTTTGACGTATACTTGCTACCAAGAAACCCATCTGCCCTGCGCTTTAGCTCTTCGGATAATAAAACGTTGTATAAGGAGGCTTTTAATAGATGTTTTAGCTTAAAGTAGAAAACACTGTGCCAGATGAACATCTGCCTCGGGCTGAACCATGGAATATCATGGCCATGCGAAAGGATAATATATGGTAAGTTCCATTTCTTTTTTAGGTATATCGCTACTTCACCACCCGGAAGGGTAAAGTTTGAAAGGCAAATATCAAAACGTATATCCTCTGTGAAAGCATCGAAGTAGGCTTTAGAATGACGTATCCAAGAATACATCTCTATGGGATTGGATTGGAAGGTGTACTTTCTTTTGGAACGTAGTCTTACAATGGTTATGTTGCCTTCTGCAAAATATTCAGGCTCTCCATTAAACCACGTTGTAACAATAAATACCTTATGACCCGCTAAAGCAAAGCTATTGGCAAGGTTTTCTGTAACAATACCAGCACCTCCACCTAATGGTGGATATTCATAATTGAGGATAAGTATGTTCAAAATGATGTGTAAATTTCAACCATAATGACAAAATTAGAATAAATTAGGCATATTTGAATAATTTTTGCTGGTGAAAATACTTGGAATATCTGCTTACTATCATGATGCTGCAGTCGCTATTATAAAGGACGGGGAAATTATCTATGCCGCTCAGGAAGAAAGATTTACCAGAGTAAAAAATGATGCCACCTTCCCAACACATGCCATTACGGATGGTCTTGCAACCCACCAACTACAATTAAGCGACTTTGACTATATCGTTTTTTACGAAAAACCCTTCCTAAAACTAGAACGGATTTTCAATACTTATTTCAGAACAGCACCATATGGCATTCGCTCCTTTATTAGCTTTATGCGTACATGGGTAGATGAGAAACTGTTCATCAAGCAAAATATTCATTCATCACTAAAGAAAATCGACCCTTCTTTTGACAAGAGAAAAACAACACTGCTGTTCGCGCCACATCATGTTTCTCATGCTGCCAGTGCCTTTTATCCTTCTCCTTTTGAAGAAGCGGCTATACTAACCATTGATGGCGTTGGCGAAATATCTACTACCAGCATCTTTCACGGCAGAGGCAATCAACTTACCCTCCGCTTTGAAGTTGAATTTCCGCACTCTCTGGGATTGCTGTATTCTGCTATTACCTATTTCCTTGGCTTTAAGGTAAACAGCGACGAATATAAGGTAATGGGTTTGGCATCTTATGGAAATAAAAATAGTCCTCAAACGCAAGCCTTCATACAAAATATTGAAGAAAACCTCATTACTATTCTAGACGGCACTTTTATGTTAAACCGCTCTATGTTTCACTACGAAGCTGGACTAACCATGGTAAAAGACAGCAAATGGGAACAACTGTTCAAGATTAAGAAACGAAATCCTTCGGATGAGCTAAGTCAGGAACATGCTAATTTGGCATATGCTTTCCAAAAAGTCTTAGAAACAGTAGTGCTTCAACTTTGTAAAAAAGCAAAAGAACTTACCGGAAGCGATTATTTATGTTTGGCAGGCGGTGTAGCGCTAAATGGTGTTTTAAACGGCATTATTGCAGATAGCGGCATGTTTAAAGACATTTTCATTCAACCTGCTGCCGGGGATGCCGGTGGCGCATTGGGCGCAGCACTATCAGTATATCATATCCATCAAAAAAGAGAAAGAAAAATAACGCTACCCGATAATTTGAAAAATAGCCTTTTAGGCACACATGCCTCTGAAATGGATTGCGAAAAAATCGCCTTTCTACACAATAGTTTCGATACCTGCACAACCACGGAGGAACTCTGTGAAAAAACCATTGACCTCATCTGTTCCGGCAAAGTAATCGGCTGGTACCAAGGAAACATGGAATTTGGTCCAAGAGCACTCGGCAATAGGAGCATCCTTGCCGACCCAAGGAATCCTGATATGCAATTACATCTCAACCTGAAGATCAAAAACCGGGAATCTTTCAGGCCCTTTGCTCCGGCAGTATTGGAAGAAGATGCAGCAGAATATTTTGAAATCAATGGAACATCTCCATACATGTTGCTGGTGAAGCAAGTGAGGGATAAATACTTATATCCGTTCCCCGAAAATTACGACGACTGGAGCCTAAAAGAAAAATTGTATTTCACAAAGTCCGTATTTCCTGCCATTACGCATGTAGACAAAACCGCCAGAATACAAACTGTCAACAAGGCAACGCATCCACTGTTTCATCAACTCTTAACCACCATGAAAAAGAAAACCGGACATGGTATGCTCATCAATACCAGTTTTAACACCAAAGACGAACCCATCGTTTGTAACGCTGAAGATGCTTATCAATGTTTCATAAAAACCAATATGGATGTACTGGTTTTGGGCAATTTTATCCTTTACAAATCATGAAAAAATATATTGTCATAAGCTGCTTCTGTGGTGTTAATTTTTGCATATTGTATTGCTTTGGCTTGTCCACATTTTTCACCACCATTAGCTTATACTTCATCCTTTTCTTCTTGATAAAATGCATACTGCACTTCATTCGCATTCGAAAGAAAAATATTCCCGCAAAGTTTCTATTGGATAATGTAAAAGTTTTTTTTGCCTTATGCCTTATCCTGGAGGCCTTCCTTTTATTTGTTTTAAGATTTGTCAACACCTATGATGAGAACAAACACTATCTATACCTTTCTCCTTATAAACAACAGGAACAACTACAACTCAGGCATTGGTTGGGCAAGAAAGATATCACCTATAAATATACCGAAGGATACTTCCCTTATTCATCCTCGGTTTTAGCAACTAAAGAATTTTCTGATACATTTCAATATAATGAGTTGGGCTTCCGTGGTAAATTTCCTCCTATAAAAAAAGATACCAATGAGTATAGAATCATAATTATAGGTGATTCCTTTGTAGAAGGAATTGGTACTGAAAATGACTCGACTATCGCTTCATTACTACAAAAGAAATTGCAGGCAGATAGTCCAACAAAAATGGTTGTTTTGAATGGCGGCATCAGTGGCAGTTATCCAAAACATGAAACTGCATTATTCTATAGAAAATTACAAAAATATCATCCGGATTTAGTCATAATGATATGTTGCTTCAACGACCCGTCTGATGCTTTTTTCTTTGAAAACAAAGGAAATATTCCTTTCCGGGAATGGCTGTTCGCTACCAGCAGAATATATAGACTGGTGTATGCGCACTTTATTGGTTTCGAACCGGGATATGTTCGCAAGAAATCTATCCAAGAGAAATATGCAAAACACGCCAGAGACCTTACTAAACATATTCACTCATTTCAACAAGAACTAAAACAAAACCGCATAGACTTTATTTGTGCCTATATACCGATAGCTGCTGAAATACAAAATTCTCCTGAGAAAATCTTTGTCAATAAAAGTTTTCAAATAGAACTTGACAAAAATGGATTGGATGCATTACATTTACAAAAGCAACTGGAGGGTTCAGAACAAATACATGAATGGTATTGGAGCAAGGATGCACATCTTACACCCAAAGGATATGACAAGGTAGCTACATTATTGGCGGAAATGATTAAAACAAGAACATATGTGGGAACTCATTAAGGATATTTGTGCCTTCCTTTGGGAGAGAAAATTGATTTGGATGATTCCATTGGTAATTTTTATGGTATTGGTTTTCATCATTCTATCAACCGGAAGTTCTTCTGTCGTAACGCCATTTGTATATTCACTATTCTAATGGAAAGAATAAGTAAATTTAAAGTAATCATCTTTCAAGTACTGGGTTGCCTTCTACTCTATCATAAGTATAAGCATTGGCTTCCAATTCTTATCGGATTGTTGCTAATAGTATTGACGCTCATAAAACCAACATGGTCATTAGCATATATACGAAGAACGGAACAAATATTGGCAAAAATAGGTAGTGCCTTGCAAGTCATCTTATTCTTGTTTTTATTTTTCGTGATACTTACGCCTCTGGCAGTGATTAAGCGACTTTTTGAAAGACAACATGCTTTTGAGCGGGAGAAAAACACCATCATTCAACCGATGGACTTGGAAAAAATGTGGTAGTGCGACAATAATCACTGTTCATGCCATATTTTTTGATTAAATTTGAATGTCTAAGATGAGTTGTATGCAACAGCTTTTTAAAAACAGTGAACATCAAGCGTTTTTGGATGTCCATGGATATCTGAAGTTGCCGTTTCTACAGGAAGAAACGGTAACTGCTCTTTTGCATTTATTTGAAGAGGAAAACATTATCAACGATACAGATTGTTATGCCAGCAACACCGTAAGTGAGCAGGATAAGAATGAACGCATCACCCAAAAAATCCATGTATTACTCAAGCCATATCTGGAAGAAATGTTTGTAGAGTATACTTGCTATGGCGGTACTTTTCTGGTGAAAATCAAACAGAATGACGAATTGGGCTACCACCAGGATACGACCATTGTCAATCCTGATAAAGACAGAATGTATTATTTTTGGATTCCTTTGCAGGATGTAGATGAGAGAAATGGATGCTTATTTCTGATAGATAAAAGCCACTTGTTCTTCAATAATTACTTTTCTTATTCCTATTTCAATGCGGATATCAAAAGAAATAAGATTCCCTACAAATATGGTAAAAATATAACGATGAAGAAAGGAGAAATCTTCCTCTTTTCTTCCCGATTATTCCATGGCTCGCATAAAAACCTTACTTCCCAACCGAGGGTAGCAGTGCAGTCCATCATCACTTCTAAGGATGCTCCTTTAGTGTATTATTTCCAAAAAGATGCACATACCTGTGCCGAGTATGAAGTGAGTCCGGCATCGTACCTAAACAGCTACCAGCAATACAAAAATGGTGGTTTGCCGGCAGGTGCAAAACTCATTCGAGAATTTCCCTATAAGCATATTCAAGTGGACTTTAAGGCACTGTATGCTGCCACCACAGGAAAACCTTATACGGAATACACTCGCTGGACAACCTTTCTGAACACAAGAGTAACTGATTTATTGTCCGAAAAATTAAGCGCTCATGGGTAAATTTTTACTTTTAAAACAAAAACCCTTCTCCAATCTAATACATCTCGGACTTAAGTTGAACCGGAAGATTAAAGGATTTACAACTGATTATAATTATAGCAAGAAAGAAAACCCTTCCCTAACCTTGGAGGAGGTAGAAAAATACAACCATCACCGGAAAATGGGCGCCAACAAAAATATTTGTATGGCAACAAAGGTAAACATGCATTTTTGTGTGGATGGCAGAGTAATGGCATGCTGCTACAACAAAAGCCATAGCATCGGCAATATTCGGGAACAAACCCTCCACGATATATGGTTTGGAAAAGAAAAAGCGGATTTCGACAAACTTGTAAATGACGACTACAACCTAGAATCGGGATGTTATGGGTGTAAGTTAAAGATTAAAAGTGGCGACTACGCCTCCGTAGTAGCGCAGAATTACGATTTCCATTCTACCAAAATCAAGGAATATCCTACTAGAATGGAGTTTGAATTACACAATACCTGCAACCTTGAATGCGTGATGTGTAATGGCGATTTTTCCTCTTCTATTCGCACCAATAGGGAGAATAGACCTTCATTGCCGTTTGTCTATGATGATAGTTTTCTCGACCAGCTAGATGAATTTATTCCTCATCTTCAGTATGCCGATTTCATCGGTGGTGAACCTACGCTCATTACTTTTTACTATAAAATTTGGGAGAAGATTATCGAAAAAAATCCCGGCTGCCTCATTCATATACAAACCAATGCTACCACCCTGAAGCCACGATTTAAAGAACAGTTGCGAAAAGGCAATTTTGAAGTGGGACTTTCTATAGACTGCCTGAATGAAACGCTGGCAAAGAAAATCAGGAAAAATATTATTTGGGAGAATTTTTCTGAAAACCTGCAATACTATTTGGATGAGTACAAGAAAAATGTACTGAAACTCACCCTGAACTTCTGCCCCATGCCCGCAAACATTGATGAGGTGATACCGATGGTGCGTTTCTGCAATCAACACCGCATCCCAATATTTTTCTGTACCGTATTGAGCCCTTATGAATGTAGCTTCCTATGTCTGAATGACACTACACTCTTACAATATATTGGCAAACTGGAAGCACATGATCTTACCAGTGATGATTATTACAGCAAAAATAACCTAAAACAATTGGAGGATTTCATTCATTTACTGAAGAATTATGTTCAGATAAAACAACAGCAAAAAGTGCAGGCAGCATCTTTATTACAAGGAGATATTACCTCTTTGCTGATGGCTTATAATATTTTAATGAATGAAAAAATCATTCACCCTGAAAAGGAAAATATTTGCGCACAACTCACACATTATATAGACCAAAAAACACAAACGTTTGAGCCTTCAGTCAGGCAAGAAATGATCATTGAAAATTATCTGTATCTTGCATTTATTGAACCCATTTTAGTAGAAGATAAAGACAATTATCTGCATCTTGCAAAACATCATATCAATGGTTTTATCCAACATGAATCGAATAAAAATATTCCTGTTGACATCTAAAAATATTTAGCCATGTTCCAGAACAAAACGCACGAAGAAACACTAAAGAAAGAAGGATTTGTCATCATACCTTTTCTCAACGATGAAGAATTGAAAGAACTACAAAAATTCTATAGTGATGCACACCCCAACGATGAAATTCCGGATATGCGCTATGGCATACATATGACCTCATGGTGTAAAGATGGGCAATACAAACTGGATATTACCAATGGGTTAAAGCGCATCTTACAGCCCGCATCTGAGCGAACATTTGAGGATTTTCGTTCCAATAATTTTGTGTTTATCATCAAAAATAAAGGTCCTTACACTACCTTCCCCATTCATCAGGATTGGAGTGTAATTGATGAGACGAAGTACATGTCTTTTAATGTATGGATACCCCTACAAGATGTTGACCAAAATACGGGTGCGTTGTGGATCATCAAGGGAAGCCATCGCTTGGATAGGCATGTACGCGGTGCAAACATCCTTTTCCCCGACTATTCCTATCTGTCTAAAGAGTTAAAACCATATATGCATCCTATGAATGCAAAAGCCGGACAAGCCGTTATATTTTTCCATTCTACTATCCACGGCTCACCGCCAAATGTAAATGAAAAACTTAGGAAGGTAGCCTGTTTTACTGTATTGCCAAAAGAAGCTCCACTACAAATCTTCTTTCAAAAGGATGAACAATCGCCCCTAGAAATCCATCAACCCGATGATGCTTTCATGTTTAAGTATGATGATATCAATAGCGAATCTTTTGTAAAGCCCCCTACCGAGCATCCTGTAAAAGTACTGCCTTCATACCACTGCCAGAAAGTAACTATGGAAGAACTCATAGAAGTGACAAAAGAGAATTACCCTAAGAAGAAAAGCTTGTTTGATAAAATATTCCATTAGCATGCTGTTAGATTTTCTACGCAAAAAAGAAGTAACACTCGCCAAACGAAGTTTTGAACCGCAGTATCTGCGGTCAGAAGCGCATTTCTCTTTTTATAAGGAAAACGGTTATTGTATTTATCGCAATATCATCCCGCCATCTATTGTTGAACAAATGCTGGAAGTATATAGGAAAATGTGTGCCATGGAAGGGTTTACAATGGGTGAACTTTTTGTCAACAGTGGCAGATTTGAATCCAACGAAATACGCACCCTTGCTATCAATGAGATCAAAAAAACTTCCGGCGAGATTTTGGAAAATATCGTCATTCCCGAAAATTGTGCGTATAAGAATGGCGGTTCCTATCAGATTAAACCTGCTTCAAAAACCAGCCAACTCAACCCACATCAGGACACACCTATTGTTGATGAGTTGAATTTTTATTCTATTTATGCATGGATTCCGCTGTGTGATGTAAATCAACAAAATGGAACACTAAGCGTGTTGCCGAAAAGCCATTTATGGGGGAATTACCAACGTTCCCTGAATGTTCCTTGGATATATGAAAAATATACCAATAAACTGTGGAAGCACATGCAACCCCTTAACATCAACAAAGGTGATTTGATTTGCTTTGACTCCGCACTCATACATGCCTCCGGCCCAAACTTATCGAACGAGGTACGTGTGGCATATAATACCGCTATCTTGCCAAAAGACTTTCAGCAAGTACACTATTATATGGATAAAGATACACCGCAAGGGATGGTGGAAGAATATCTCATCGATGAAACATTCTATATGGATGAAAACATCCTACAAAAACCACCTGCAAGGTTTCCAAAAAATGCGCTTCAGCATTGGGAGGGTGCGAAAGGAGTTTCTTCAAGCACCATGAATAGCTTGTTGAGCGCTTCTTTGAAATAGATGGTTGTTGTATGAAAAATTAACCACAATGGGCGCAAAGTTCTTATACAAAGTTCAACAATGCCTTTAGTGCAGATTCGATTTGAGCATTTTGGCAATTTTATTAGAAATAATTACAGGTTGATTTATAAAATAGTCCACTCGTGTTCTCGTGTCGACACGAGAACAGGGAATTGGATATAACTAATGGACTATTTTATAATTACTTTTGTGATAAGCATTAAACCTAGAAAAAGTGTTAGAAATTTACTGCAAGAAAATTCTACTTCATATCTATTTCTGTACTCATTTTTCTGTCCTCAACGTAGTTTTTACTACGTCTGCGGGAGAAAAAATCCGTGCCTCATAGTTATTTTGTATAATTTCCTTTCGTCACAAAGTCTAACGCTTATTCTGGGTTAAAAAAATCACTGAAGCATCTTTTTACGTAATAAATTATTATTTTTGTACGTAAAGAAATGTATTATGAATACTAAACTCACCTTAAACATAGACAAAGGCGTTATCGATGAAGCCAAAAACTATGCGAAAACCAATCATATTAGCCTTTCCAAACTTATTGAAAATTATCTTAATTCTTTGACCAAAAGGTCTGAGAAGAAATCTAAAGTCAGTCCTTTAGTGGAAAGTTTGACAGGAGTAATTCCGAACGGAGATTATGATGACAAAAAAGATTATATTGATTATCTTTCCGAAAAGTACTCATGATGGAAAAACTATTAGTTGACACAAATATTGTCATTGATTTACTTTCCAAAAGAGAAGCATTTTTTGAGGAAGCCCAAGAATTATTTACAATGGCTGATAATAATGAAGTAGAACTTCTTGTTTCCGCCTTAACATTTGCCAACACACATTATTTGCTTGCCAAACATCAAAAACTGGATGAAGCTCGAAATACATTAATCAAATTTAAAGTATTAGTGCATGTTGCCGCTTTGGATAATAAAATTATAGAACTCGCTTTGGTTTCTGACTTTAAAGATTTTGAAGATTCCATTCAATATCATACTGCATTAGAAAATGACGTTGATATTATAATTACTCGCAATAAAAAGGACTTTAAAAATGCTAAACTTCCCATAATGACGGCAAAAGAGTACTTAATTAATAGGTAGTTTAAACCCACCATTTTGGATTTCTTTTAATGCCTCTTCAAACGCCTCGATGCTCACTTGCTCTTGCTTAAATATTGTTGATTTTAAGAGGATATTATCGCTAAAATTAAATGTCTTTGTATAACGATTCATGAAGAGGTGATAAAAATCCTTGTCGATGGCATATTTCTCTAATCTTCCTGTGGCGGGATGAAGGTTATAAAAAATCGGCTGTGCTTCCTCAGGAATCATCACTTGTGCAATAGAAATCCTTGGCTCTTTAGAAAGATTTGGAGAAGTATAGTGTATGGTTGCATCATCAAAGATAACGGCATCTCCTGCTTTCATATTCACCGATATCATATGATTCTTAACCAGATACTCCTTTATTTCTTCATATTTCCATCTAATATTATTCCCCCTAACACCTTTATCCAGTAAATGCGAACCGGGAACAAAATACATAGTGCCATTCTCTTCTCCTGTGTCTTGTAAAGGTATCCATATCACTAAAGAGGTAAAATAGCGCTCATCCACAAATGACCAGTTCTGATGTATATCAAAAGATCCGGCACCGGGTTCTTTTGTCATAAAGGATGTTAGCAAGTAGCGATAATCAAAAAGATGTTGTTTGGACTTGGGCGATACAATATCATCGATTCCTTTGCAGATGGTCATTTTGTCTTTTATATCATAGCTGTCTAATGTTCGGTGGAATCCCTGAAATTTTTTGCTGTACTCTCTTTTATAATACAGCTGTTTCAATGTTTCGCATTCGGAGTTGTTTAAGAATCCTTGAATGTGAACATATCCATTTTTCCAAAAAAATGCCTCTTTGTCTGCATCTAAAAACAAATTTCTCATCATCTTATTTTTGTGTCAACACTATCTATTGCTATCAGATTTTTTGCATCCCAGATTTTTACCCATCCATCCTGCCCACCGGAAACCAGTTGGGTGCCCTCTACGTTATAAAACAATGTACAAATCACCCCATCATGTGCTTTTACTGCTCGCTTCAATACATAAATATCTTTGTCTTTCACCCACATTCTTATATATCCATCTGCACCTATACTCGATAATTCGGTAAAATCAGGATTCCATAAGGCCACAAAAACAGGCCCTTCATGTGCCGGAAATTGTTGCTTTATTTTTAATGTTTTATAGTCTACAATATACACATTGCCATCATCACATGCCAATGCAAGTTCATTCAGTGCATAACTGGAAACAACACAGCTAAAGGCATACTTGCTGATTTGTGCATGTTTGGGTGGTTGCCTACCGGACATGTCTTCAACGTACAACTCACCACCATCATTTGCCCAAATGATTTCACTGTCATCTTCACTGAACCACGCAAATCGTATGAAACCATGTTCAGATTTGCATCTTTTCACCACCTTCTTTTCCGGCCAATTCAAAATTACTACAGTTGAGTCTGCTCCGGTGCTTGCCACATATTTTTGCTGAGGGCTGAACAAGCAGGTCATAGATTGAAGTGAATGGCTTTTGTTCTTAAAGTATGGTACGAGCTTCCTCTCTTGAATGTCCCAAATATATAAATATCCGTCGATGCTGGTACTGACCATATATTTACCATCAGGGCTGCACAAGGTGGTAGCTACTACCCCTCTTTTCACCCGCATCGTATCTTTTAATACTAAATCAGGCGTATATAATAAAATCCGTCCCTCTCCAGTGCCGACATAAACATCTTGTGTAATAGGGTTGAAAAAAGCTGCATAAACACCATTTTCACGAAATCCGGTAAGAAAAGTATTTCTTATTTCCTTACTTTTATCTTTACATCCAAAAAACAACAAAAAGTGCGCAAAAAGTACCATCTTTCGAATATACCTATGCTTGCCTTTTGTCTTGTCTTTTTGTTTTCGTGTAATATCCAACATAAAAATGATGCTTCAACTTCTTCTCCTCAAATATACAAAAAAACTGACGGTTACATTGTTAAAGATACGGTCATTAAAGGATTTAAGTTCGTTTTTATACCCAAAGGAACATATACTTTCGGCATGAATGATGCCTTGAAAACTATCGATTACGACTATTGGATAATGAAGTTTGAAGTCACAAATGAACAGTATGCACACTTTCTAAACGATGCGTTGGCAAACAAAAGAATCATGCTTAACAGCGATACCGTCGTTTACGCCTACCCGGGCGATCGCATCAGACCTAAAGGCGTTTACCATGCTATGATACCAGATGGAAAAATCAGGTATATAAATGGGCATTTTCTTGTCGATAGTGGCTTTGAGCAGCATCCGGTGACGTGCCTAACTTGGTTTGGATGCCGTGCTTTTTGTGATTATAGCGGCTTTCAACTGCCCGATCAGTATGAGTGGGAAAAGGCTGCACGGGGTGCAACGGGTTGGAATTACCCTTGGGGCGATACTTTGGATTTCAGATGCGCCAATTACCATTTTAGCAAAGACCCTTTTAGCGAAGGAACTACTCCGGTAGGTTTTTATAATGGTCAGCAATATCAGGGCTTTCAAACCATTGACAGCCCAAGTCCTTACGGGTGTTACGACATGGCGGGTAATGCGTGGGAGGTAACCAATAGCACCATATATCCCGACAGAGGTTTCATCGAAGGCGGTGGAGGTGGGTATCTGTATCATACCGGCGCCATGACACAGTCGTGGTTTCGGTCGAGATTCGGATATCCTATTCCTTCAAGAATCGACCGCGCATTTATTTCTGACGGTTTTAGATGTATTGTAAAATAAATCATTTGTGCTAATGGAGTTAACTATGCAAAATAAGTTTGAAATGAGTAATAATATCAATGCTATTTTAGAAATGAGGTCTTATTTCATTTTTGTGGAGACACGAAAACGAAGGGGAAGTGGCAATAATCATCATTTTCGTGGAGACACGAAAATGTTGGGGGGGAGTGGTAATGATTAAATTAGTTTATGGAAACAACTACTATACAAATTAAGATTGCGATGTGTGATAATACCAAACAGCAGCAAAATACTTCTTTGCGTTTTCGTGTCTCCACGAAAACAAGTGTTACTACTTTGTCAAAACAATGTATGCATCCCATAATGAATATTAAGAAAGGGTACTTCTTTATCTTTGCTTTCTTCCTATGTGTCGCCTGTAACCAACATAAAATTCCGGTCAAGTGTGGAGATACGGTTACATTAGCATATAAAATGACCAATACAAAAGGTATGCGGTTGGATGAATCTTTCCTACATGATAATTTTAATCATATTCAGGAAAATGAACTATTTCGCTTCACTACCTGTAATGGAGAAGTTATTCCGGGTTGGGATAGTGTAATTTTAGGTTGCAAAACAGGAAAATTATATACTTTTGACATTCCGGCATCACTTGCATATGGGAAAAGTGATATTTATCACGATATTCCGGCAGGAAGTGATATAATTTTAAAGTTTAAAATTTTTAAGATAGAGTGAGGATTCGACCTTTTATATGGTTGTTGTTAATAATTGTTCTAGGTTGTAATAGACCGGATAAGAAAATCACTTGTGACTATGATATCATTGTTGTAGGTGGCGGTTTGGCAGGTCTCTCCGCAGCACACGAATTATCTACACAGAAAGTATTGGTATTGGAAAAAGACAGCCTATTGGGTGGAAGGGTAAGAACCGCCAATTTTATGGGTAAATACTATTACGATCTAGGTGCTGTGTTTGCGCTGGACTCCGTATACAGAAAGGAAGTTTTAGTAGAAGATAATGAAATCATCGAACAGGAACCCATTGCCATTTTTAACAACGGCAAGCTCTATTTTGGAAAAAATCCTCTGGCATGTATTTTACAATTACCGGGAATTGACTCGACAAAGGTGTTGGAATTATATCGGCAAAATAAATTTAACCCCCACGAACTGGATCGATATTTATACGATGCCTTAAACATCCAAATAAAGGCCGTTTTTCCGGGTGCACTGAAAAATTATAATCAAAACATCAGCGCGTTTTCCTGGGTGCGCTACAATTCTTCCCATTTTGAACATGGCAACTACGGCGTAGTGCATTTCTTTCTTAAAGACAAAAAGGTTGATTACACACTTAACGCACCTGTGGAGCAAGTAAACGATAAAGGCGATTTTGTAGAAGTTGTATTTTCACACAAGGGCAACAAAGATACCCTTACAGCCAAAAAAGTTGTAGTTGCAACGCCTTCGTTTGTGGCAGAGAAAATTATCTCCGTGAAAAACCCTACCTGTGAAAAATTTATTTCCGGTGTACAATATGCCGGATATCACTCCATTGCAGTAGGTGTGAAACAGGTATACAAGAATCCTGCTGTGTCGTACCTCATGCCTTTAGGAACCGGATTCTCCTCTATAGTAAAAAACAATACCATGGATAGCTTATATACTATCTTCCAACTGTATATCGCGGAAGAAGATTTTCCGCTATTTAAAGATGATGCAGATATAAAGAAGAAATCTATCCAAATATTGCAAAACATCTGGCATATAAAAGAAACAGACATCGCTTTTTACGATCAGTTTTTTTGGAAGCATGCGGGTGTGGTAATCAATGAGCATTATACGCATTTCTGGAAAGAAAAATCCCTACAACCTTCCAAAAATGTTTTCCTTGCCGGTGATTATGCATTAATCAATAGTGAAGTTCCCTATGGAATGATTCCGGCAATGACTTCCGGGAAACTGGTAGCACAAAAAATTCTAAAAACCACCCCCTAATGGACAAAGGATTTTTAGATAAGATCTACTATCCCTTCGTAAAAACGAGGCTACATGTTTCCATCATGTATGCATTTATTCTTTACAATATTATAGAAAACCATACTAACCCAAAACCTTATCTCCCATTGGTACTGGCATTTTCTATTTGGAACTATGCCTTGTATCTATTTGATAGAGCATATGATGCGCATCTCGACAATCTGAGTTCTACCAAGGAATCTTTGATGGGAAAACACAACCGATTCTTCCTTATCTTTTCTTTCCTACTCGCCTTCGTACCTTTGCCCATCTTGCTACTTTCGAACTTTAGCCTGTTTCCTTTTATACTTTTTCTTCCTGTTACCTTTTTATATAATCTGCGGATTTTCCCCGGAAAAAAGGCGGTTAAGCATTTCTTTTTCATAAAAAATCTATACTCCGCAATTTTTATTTGGACGCTTCCAGTGGTTTGTGTGCTTAAATTTTACTTACACCTCCCCTACACTTTTATCCAGATTTATTTGTGGTTTTGGTCTTTTGTATTTACCGTGTTAATAGGTGAAATCATTTGGGATATCCGCGATATGGACGGCGACAAACAGGAAGGGTTAAAAACCGTACCGATTGTTTTGGGATTACAGAAAACAAAAATTATCATCGTCGCCACCATTTTATTTGTCTTTGTGCCGATTTCTCTTTGGAGACATCAGTTTGACTGGATATTTGTGGTGATATTTTTGCTGTATGGCATCTTCGCTTCCCCAAAGATTCCGAAATGGATATATCATTTGCCGATATTTGTTACTATCCTGAAATTTTTGTATATTTATTTGGGTTAAAACAATGTTTAATTTTCCATCTCATAATCAACAAATCCTACTGGATGCCTCCAAGCAAAAAGAATTGGATGAAAATGGCTATTGCATCATTCCATTGCTAGATGACGCCTTGGTGGAAACCTTTGTACAAATGTATCGTAGCATACATGAGATAGACTCCAATGGTTTTTTTCCATCTACTTATTCTAATGATAGCGCTTATCGGGAAAAAGTGAGCGTTGGGTTAAGAGAAAAAACCGCACCGCTACTATCACAACATTTTATCAACTACAAGGTTTTTACGGGAAATTTTATCATCAAACACCAAGGAAAAAATACAGAATTAGGACTACATCAGGACATGACGTTGGTGGATGAAAGTCGGTACATGGGTGTAAATGTTTGGTGTCCCCTCTGTGATATCCATGAAAAAAATGGTGCCATTTGGTTCTTAAAAGGTAGCAATAGGCTGTTTCCAACCTACCGTGGACCTACCATACCCAATATTTATGACAGATTTCCCGAGGAAATACGTGCTTGTATGCTACCTATTTATGTGAAAGCAGGAGAAGCCATCGTTTTTGACCATAGTATCTTGCATTTCTCCCCGCCGAATCTGTCTAAAGAAGATCGGGTGGCATTTAATATCTTCATCTCCAATAAAGATGCTACCGTCATGGAATGCTATTATAATCCGTCACAAAATGAGCATCAGATAGAATTGCTGCAACAAAACGATCGTTTCTTCTTAGAGTATGAGCAGTTTGATGAAGACAAATATGAAAGACCCAGAATTGGCACGAGTTTGGGATGGACAGACTATAATTTCCCTTCTATTGATATCAAACTGCTGGAAGAAAAGTATGGATATGTTCCCAAGAAACCATTGAGTAGGATGATCTCTAAGTTTAAAGCACTTTATACCAAATGAACGCCATACCTAAAATATTTATCGACGACCAACTGCAAGATGCTTTTGACCGGGAAGGTTATGTAACGCTTCCTTTGGTGAGCAGCGAAGATGTAGAAAGACTGAAGGCTTTATTTTTCAAGTACCATACCGAGCGTGCCGACAATGCTTTTCAATCCAGTACCTTTTTGGATGATAAAGCCTATAAAGTAGCTATCAGCAACGATATTCAGGAAATACTACTCCCTTATTTCAAGCAGTTCCTTTGCAATTTCGAAGCTTTAGGTTCCTCCTTCCTGTTTAAAACCAAAGGAATGAATTCTGAATTGGCAGCCCACCAGGATTGGACGATTGTAGATGAAAGGAAGGACATCGCCATGAATGTATGGATTCCTTTGTCTGATACCAACGAGAAAAATGGAACGCTATATGTGTTGCCAAGGTCACATTCCAAATACTTGTTTACGCTGCGCGCACCGACGATTCCCTTTTTCTTCGAAAAACATGAGCACCTCATTAAACGACACCTCGTTCCTATTCCTACAAAAGCTGGGAGTGCCATCGTGCTTAATGAGAGCCTGATACATTATTCTTCTGCAAATGTGGAAGATGATATCAGAATTGCCATTACTTCCGGTGTAATCAA
Organism: Chitinophagales bacterium; assembly: GCA_019694955.1. Lineage (GTDB taxonomy): Bacteria > Bacteroidota > Bacteroidia > Chitinophagales > JADIYW01 > JADIYW01. The sequence goes on from JAIBAX010000024.1 coordinate 60,444, forward strand.
TCAACATGCACCCATGGTTTTCCATTATATGAACGATAAAAAAGAAATCGAGCGATTTTCTGTCGAGCGGGATTTCTTGCTTTCTATCGAAGGATTTCACAAGAATATTTTTGAACGCCCTGCGCAACTACATTCTCTGGGACTTATTCAAGAGCCACTGCCCTTTTTATCACAAACGCAGTTGGAAACATTCATACAAACGCAAAAAGTACCTGATGTGCAGCAGGGTTGGTGGGAGAAGATAAAAACTGTTTTTCAATGAATGTACTAACAGACCTTCAACAAAACGAAACGCTCCTGCGCCAAGGATATATCGTTTTAGACTTTCTCTCCAGTAATGAAACGGAGACTTTAGCAAAAGCATTCTATGATCACCACCCTATTGAGCAATCCGGATTATATGCTTCAGCCCATCATCAGGATTTTAATTTCCGCCTGAAAATGAGTAGTACCATTAAGCAAATACTGGCGCCAATCTTTCATTCACTTTCTGAGGATTACCGCTTATTGGGCAGCTCTTATTTGGCAAAATCTCCGAAGGGAAATGGCGTACTTTCGCCACACCAGGACTGGAATATCGTCGATGAACAAGAATTTAGCAGCTATAATCTTTGGATTCCATTGGTGGATGTAAATAAGAAAAACGGCACGATAGAAATCATTGAAGGCAGCCATCTTTGGCATGCCACCATTCGTGGCCCCCATATTCCATCTGCGTATTTAAAAGTAGAAAAGAAGCTTTTTGCAAAATTTTTGCCCGTTGAAATTTCTGCAGGAAGGGCATTGCTATACGACCACCGACTGATACATTTCTCTGACAATAATCGCTCTGCAGGCAACCGATTGGTAACGGTGAGTGGCGTTGCTCCAAGACAGGCGGATACTTTTTACTATTTTGGAAATGCACCCTATGTTGAGCAGTATTATTTAGAGGAAGATTTTTACTTGCGCAACAACATCTTTGAAGGTAACAAGGTGCTGAAGCTAAAGGAAAAATTCAAATACGCTTTCCCACAGTTTATGGATTTGCCTTAGGGGAAGATTAAATTAAATCGGGTTCAACCCTAACTCTTTCAAATATTCGTTGTGTTTGTCTGTGTTTGTTTTTATAATTTTATTTATTTCAGTCAATTTAGCGTTTACCTCCTTCATATCAATTTGTATCTCGTCTTCTGAAGTACTCACGTATCTTGAAATGTTTAGGTTGTAGTCGTTTTTTTTGATTTCATCCATTGAAACTCTACGAGAATAACGCTCTCTTTCATATCTGAATTTATAAGTTTCAACGATATTGTCCAGATGCTTTTCGGAAAGTTCGTTCTGACGTTTTCCTTTTACAAATTGTTCACTTGCATTAATGAAAAATACGTCCTCTTGCTTTTTACACTTTTTCAAAACCAAAATGCAAACGGGAATACCTGTCGAGTAAAATAAATTGGAAGGTAAACCAATTACCGTATCAATGTGATTGTCTTTTAACAACTTTTCTCTAATGCGAGCTTCTGCACCACCACGGAATAAAACACCGTGAGGTAGAATTATTGCCATAGTACCCTCTTTAGATAAAAAGTGAAAGCCGTGTAAGAGAAAAGCAAAGTCGGCAGCCGATTTTGGTGCTAAACCTCCGTAACCTTTGAAACGGAAATCTTCTGCTAAAGTGTCGTTTGGCTCCCAACGTAAACTAAATGGAGGATTGGCTACAATAGCATCAAACTCAATTTTTTTGCTTGGATTCATTTCGTTAAGTAAATCCCATTGATTCAGCAAAGTATCACCGTGGAAAATCTCAAACTCGGTGTCTTTCATTCCGTGTAAAAGCATATTCATTCGGGCAAGGTTGTAAGTCGTAATATTCTTTTCTTGTCCGAAAATTTTGCCAATACTTCCTTTAGCTTTCTTTAGTTGTGTTCTTACATTTAAGAGTAATGAACCCGAACCACAAGTGAAATCCAAAACCTTATTCAATTTGGTTTTGTAACCAGTTGTCGGGTCTTGAGAATCTAACAGAACAATTTTTGAAAGAATTGTTGAAATTTGTTGGGGCGTATAAAATTCACCTGCTTTTTTTCCTGAACCCGCTGCAAATTTTCCAATCAAATATTCATAAGCATCACCAAGCGTGTCGGTATCAGTAGAAAAATCCGCAATACCTTCCGCTATTTTAGTTATTATCTTACAAAGTTTATCATTTCTTTCTTTAGGTGTTTTACCGAGTTTTTCAGAATTCAAATTGATTTCAGAAAACAAACCTTTAAAAGAACTTTCAAACGATTCATCTTCGATGTATCGAAATCCTTTTTGAAGTGTTTCTAATAAATCTCCGTTTTGTGTTCGTGCTAATTCAGTGATGTTGCTCCACAAAAATTTTGGCTTGATAACATAATGCACTTTTTTACGCATCTGTTCCTCAAACTCATTAATGTCTGCTTTATTTTTTTTGTACCAAAGTTCCAAAGGTGGCGGCACTAAAAAGTCTGCTCTTAAATCTTTTGAAGGACTTGGCGGATAATCTTTACCTAATTCTTTTTTTGCAGCTTCTTCATAGTTGAAGGATAAATATCTAAGGAATAGAAAAGAAAGCATATAATCACGGAAATCGTCCGCATTCATAACGCCTCTCAAATCATTAGCAATGTCCCAAAGGGTGTCGCCTAATTTTTTATGTTGTTCTTTTTGTGTCATTGACTTCTAATTTTATGCAAATATTTCAGGCAATTGAAATTCGTATTTTCCCAAAAATGCCGTTAATATTCTGTTGAACAATTCTTTGTTGTCTTCATTCATTTCCACTGGCTGATAGATGGAGTATTTACCGTGACTTAGCAAGTTTAAAGCACGTGAAAAAAGCAATTCATCTTCAACACCATTGATACATTTTGAAAAGTCATCAAAACCAAAGAATGTAGATGTTTTTTCCAAAATTGCTCTCAACATATTAAAGTGATAAGTGTTTACTTGTCCATTTTCCGAAACTTTCTTCAATTCGGTTAACATTGCTACGTGGTGAAAAAAAGGTGTTTCATCTGTAGCCCTTAAAACGTAACCTTCTATACCGTTTTTATGCAGAAAGTGGCTTTTGTGTTCAATCTTCTTTAGCTCATTATACATCACATTATAGAACAATGAATGATGAGAAGAAATAACTACTTTAACTTTACCCTTTCCTTTTTTCAAAAGTTTGGCTAAATCAC
>JAIBAX010000097.1 GCA_019694955.1 Chitinophagales bacterium
CATTACCTTTCAAATCCAACAAGAAATTAGGAATTTACCCAGAAAATGCAAAAGCTAAAAAGTATTCAAGCTCTGCGGGGTATAGCTGTTATTATAGTGGTATTACTTCACTTAAAACTGGTTGAGAGAAAATACAATCCTACATTTTTTTTATTACCAAACTGGCTAGATTTTGGAATCTTTGGTGTAGACCTTTTCTTTGTTATCAGCGGTTTTGTTATGGTAACCGTTACACATGGGAAATTTCAATCTCTAAAAAACTCTTTGTTATTCTTGTATCATCGTTTTTCAAGAATATATCCACTTTACTGGATATACACCACAATCGCACTCATTGTCTTCATCATCCAACCTTCATGGGTAAATAGCTCCCAAGGGAATCAGGTTAATGTTTTATCATCATATCTTCTTTTACCTGATAATCACCTTCCGCTAGTTCAGGTTGGCTGGACATTAATTCATGAAATTTATTTTTATTTAGTATTTTTTGTGATTATGATTTCTTTATCACAAACTTACCTGCCTATCGCCTTACTGTTCTGGGGAGGACTTATTGCAATATTTAGTCATCCAACAGCAAACCCATACTACAATATCATATTTCATCCGCTAACTATCGAGTTTATCAGTGGCTGTCTAATTGCCGTATACTTTAATAAATTTTCGACACTAAAATTAAAGGGGAATTATTTGCTTGTAATTTCATGGTTAAGCATAGTAGCCGCTGTATTTAGTTTTGTCTTTTTCAGAAACCAAACTGGACATACTCCAGAAAATTGGTATCGAGTTCTATGCTATGGGATACCCTCTATCATAATTATCTTTTGCGTTGTTAACGCAGAAAGAAATGGTGCTTTAATCCCACAACCCTTGATTCAAACCGGGAATGCATCCTATTCAATATATCTTTCCCATTTATTTACGATCAATTTAATTGGAAAAATATGGAGCATATTTCCAAATTCTTCCATCATCGATAATTTATTCTTAATACCAATCACATTTATTATTACTATAGTAGTGGGTTTCATTAGCTATTGGTATGTGGAAACTCCATTACTTAAACTAAGTCGTAAGTTTGCATAGATTAATTCCTACTCCCCCATAAATTGATATAACAAGACGCCTGTTGCTACAGACAAGTTCAACGAGCTGACTCGTCCGCGCATGGGGAGAGAAATGGTCACATCACAGGCAGCCGTTTGTTCGGGGGTAAGTCCTTTTTGTTCAGTGCCTAACACCAACACCCAAGGCAACTGAGGGACAAGGGTATGATAATCCACATCCGCTTTGGCTGAGGTGCCAATAAGCTGACAGTGACTCTTACGCGCCCATTCAAGAAATTCACCAAAGGAAGATTGAACAACAGGTTTCCAGAACAAGGTTCCCATACTAGCACGGACAACGGTAGGATGGTACAGTTCCACACCGCCATCAAGGATAAAAAGAGTGTCCGCGCCAACAGCATCCATGGTGCGGAGGATGGTACCAAGATTGCCTGGATCTTGAGGCAGAACCAAAGCAACTGCTCGGTTTACAGATTTTAAGTCTGACAATTTTGTTTGTCTTTGCTTGACCACAGCCAGGATGCCTTGCGGGTTTTCTTTGTCGGCGAGAGATTCGATAACAGAAACAGAGACAGCTTGAAGTCGAAGTTGGAGGCGTGCAGCGCGAGCGAGCAGGTCTTTGGCAAAGCGGCTTGTTAGCAGATCAGGCGCATAAATAATGGCTTCCACGTCCCAGTCAGCTTCGATCACTTCGCCAACATGGGTAATGCCTTCCACAAGAAAAGTGCCAGTTTCTACCCGAGCTTTTTTTTGTCGCAAAGCACGGATTTGTTTTATGAAAGGATTTGAAGTACTAGTAAGGGTATCCATACCTGAATTTTATCCGATATGAAGTGATTTGGTGGCAGGTAGACCTTTGGGGGATAAATTTTATGATGAACATATATATAATTTCAGCATATCCAACTTACAAGAGGAAATAGATTTATGTTCAAAAGTTTATTTGGAAAGAAGTCGTCAGAAACAAACAAAACACCATCTACAGGCTCTCAAAATAATGAAATGGAAAAATTTCTCAAGAGCATGAATCTTAGCTACGAAGATTGGCGAAATGGGAAAAGCTACGACTTAAGTGTATTAAAAAATCTAAACCCAGCAGAACTGCAAGAAGCAGAACGAATCCTAATTTCGCGAAAGGATGAGGATTTTCGAGATGTAGAAGCATTAGCTGCACTTGGCACGCCAGCCGCCCTTCAAGCGCTAAGAGATTGCCTGCAAAGCCGAAATCTTTCAAATCGTTTTCATGCGGCAAAACACCTGAAAGAAACCGGCGAAGACCATATTGAAGAAGTTATCTTCAGCACATTGCATATTACTCAAATCAGTAATGGCATGGTGGAAGGATTAAGGTTAGCAAAAGAATATCCCAGTGACAAAATCAAACACCGCGTGGTCTGGTGCACATTTCACGGCAACGACGGTATTCGCACTCACTGTGCAGCAATGGCGCTTTATTTATATGGCAAAGCAGACTCCGATTTTGACAACAAACAACAAATCATTTTTAGAGTTGGAGCTAAGAACAAAGAAATGGGCAATAAGGTGTTTCCAGAATTTTGTGAGCTTCTCGGTGTAAACCCGCAAGATTTTGCATAAATCTCGAAAACGACCCGATCAAATTTTCGGGTCGTTTTTTTATACCTCAATCCATTTATAATTGGTGGTATGAAACTTGCTCCATGGCTGGTCATACTGCTGACTTTTCCGCTTATCAGTTGTCAGTCGCTCTCCCCACGCTCAGTCACAATTTTAGATGGTGATGCTGTTCTACCCGTTACAACGTCAGAAACGGTTCCGCTTTTGATTCTTGCAGATGCCGGCATTACTCCTCAGCCAACAGATCGAGTCCTTGTAAATG
>JAIBAX010000025.1 GCA_019694955.1 Chitinophagales bacterium
ATCTTGACGAATATTGTTACAAATTCAATAGGAGATATTTTGGTGAAAAAATATTCGATAGACTACTAATTGCCTCAGTTTCATCACCTTGGTATGGAAATGTTTATAAAAGCGGATAGTCATTTAAGATTAAATAAAATTTCAATGCTTTTGAAAAACTATTTTTCATTTAAATGATTCAATTTGTCTTCTTTTTGATTGCATCGTGTCTTATTGCCTATAATTTGCTTAAAGATAATAAAAAGATCTGAATTTTTGGATGTGGTATTTAGTACGAAGCACAAGGGATTAAGTGCGATAGCCCAAAGCCCGATACTCGGAATGACGATTACTTTGGAACGACTAAGAAAGTGGGGCTGTGTGACCTTTTTAGCGTTAAACTTACAACTATCCCCATCCATTGGTGATACCGTATATCTGACCCCGCCGGACTCCTCAACAAAATAAAAACTTCAATATATGTGCCAAAGTGGTATGCTCTGCCAAAATTGCACACAACTTATTCATACCCGCTACAAAGTAGCGCATTTCGCACCAAATATATTTGGATACATGCTACTCTTTAACTTTATATTTCTTCGCATAAAAATAAAAATATTTTGTCAAAGTGTAGCTGTTAGGATTTAAAAGAAATCCGCATATGTTTAGTATTGCTATTTATTGTGAAAAATGATATTTTTGGGTTTATTTTTATGATTATGAGTAAGCACACCTCTATATTATTGAGCGAACATTTTGAGCAGGTTATTCAAAATGGAATTGAATCAGGAAGATATGATTCTGCGAGTGATGTTATAATGGCTGGTTTGCGCTTGTTTGAACAAGAAGAAACTAAGATTAAATTATTGAGGAAAGCAATAGAGGCAGGCGAAAATAGTGGATATGTTGCCAATTTTGATCCCATTGAGCATCTTGAAAAGCTTAATTTACAGTATAAGAAGTGAGACATTTTTTTGAATTAAGTAACTTAGCAAAAAGTGATTTGGAAGATATTTGGATTTATACTGCATCGGAGTAGTCAGTAGGGCAAGCCAATATCTACTATAACTTGATAATGAAAGAAATAGATGTCATTTGTCAAAACCCAAAGATTGGCAAATCTATTGCTTATATAAGCAGAGATCATAGAGTAAAGTTCATGAAATCACACCTCATTGTCTATAAAATCATAAACGATAAAATTTATATTGACAGAATTTTGCATAAGAAAAGAGATTTGGAGAATTTAATTTAAATTTTCCAAATAATCCCTCTCCCTACTCCGGATACAACAAATACTTCCTTCTGATAACCTTATAGGCTTCTAAGTCTTCTTGCCAGCTTTTTCTGATCATTTCTTCTGTTAGTCCGCCGATGATTTGGTTTTTTGTTTCGGTATTGCCGATTAGGTTGGTGAAGAAATTATTGAAAAATGCCACTTTCGTAGGGAACTGCTGATAGACTTCTATCAAATATTTTAAGGTGAATCCGGTATTTCTCAGCTCCTCCGGTGTCTTTTCAGCAAAGGAAACACCGTAACAACGCTGTCCATTGAGCAATGGGTTGTTTGCACCAGGCTTTGGACTTGGTGTAAAAGAAAAAGGGTATTTATTCAAGGTGGGATGTCCGAATACTTTAAAAGGGAAATCGGTTCCCCGACCTACGCTGATGGGTGTGCCTTCAAACAAACATAGGGAAGGGTATAAGTATATCGCTTGCAAGTCGCGTAGGTTGGGCGATGGCGGAATAGGAGGGGCGTATGGCTTCTGATGGTCATAGTTCAGGCATTGTATTGCTACTAGATTGCATTGTACACCGTTTTTTAGCCATTTTTCTCCATTCAGCATTTGTGCATACTCTGCCACCGTTAACCCATGTACTACCGGAATTTTATCCATGCCAACAAAGGAAGCGTTCTCAGGATGCAATACCGGACCATCCACATAATGCCCATTCGGATTTGGGCGGTCTAAAACAATGACCTGCTTTTCATTTTCCGCTGCGGCTTCCATGACATAATGTAGCGTTGAAATATAGGTGTAAAAACGTGCACCTACATCCTGGATGTCGAAGATGAGGAGGTCAATGTCTTTCAGTTGTTCGGCGGTGGGCTTTTTATTGTCGCCATATAACGAAATGACCGGTAATCCGGTTTTGGGGTCTTTGCCGTTGTCGATATGGGCGCCGGCATCAGCATTGCCACGAAATCCATGCTCCGGGCCGAATATTTTTACAATATTTACATGTAAACTCAATAAACTGTCTACCAAGTGTGTCTTATCGATAATAGACGTTTGATTGACAACTAAGGCTACCCGTTTGTTCGTTAAAAGGGGCAAATATTCCTTGGTGCGTTGTGCGCCGGTAACGATGGGGAGATTTGCAAATATGGGTTTAGGCGCAACCGTTGTGGGCGTATCTGTAGAAATATGCTCTTGCACGGATGCCCTATCAGCATTTTCTACAACGCCTTTTATTTGTGCTTTGCACTGTGTAAAACACAGAACGGCTGCCACCAAAACGACAAATTTTCTCATTTTCCTTATTTTGTATTTTAATAATCCCATTTTTATGCCAAAGTTCCTATTTTTACGCTGTGCAAAATAATTTGATTTTTTGAGATTACCGTTTTTTATTGCGAACAGGTTGGTGATATCCGGGAAAGGGTCTTTTTCTAGATTTATCGCCAATATTGCTGTCATTGCCATTTCTCTCAGTATGTTGGTAATGATTGTTGCTACATCGATGGTAAACGGTTTTACTACGGAGATTACCAAGAAGATATTCGGCTTTTGGGGACAGGTACATGTCGTGAAAAATGAAATGAATGATTCATTTGATGAAACACCTATTAGCCAAAATTTACCTGTCGTAAAAAAAATAAAAGCATTAGACGGCATCCAAAGCATTAATGCGTATGCTACAAAGGCTGTTATCCTCAAAACCAGGGAGGAAATGGAAGGTATTGTCATGAAAGGTGTTGACAAAGAGTATGATTGGACTTTTTTAAAGCAATATCTTGTCAAAGGAAAACTGCCAGCGTTTACATCGGAAGGATTTTCTCGGGACATCCTTATCTCCTCTACCACAGCACGGCGGCTGAAACTTGAAGTGGGGCAGTCGGTGTTGGTGTATTTTATGAAAAAAGGCGCAAAAGTTCCTATCGGTCGGAAGTTTGCAGTTTCAGGATTTTATAATACAGGTTTGGAAGAGTACGACCAAAAGTTTGCACTCTGCGATATCAACCTCATCAGAAAAGTAAATAAATGGACGGATGATCAAGTGGGTGGTTTTGAAATTAAGTTAGAGGACATCAATAAAATGGATTATTTCGGCGATGAGATCTACTATAAAATGATCGACCAAAACTTGTTTTCTTATACCATCAAAGAAGAATACCCCAATATTTTTGAATGGTTGAGGTTGCAGAAATATAATGAGTTTATTATTTTGTTGCTCATGCTTGTGGTGGCAATTTTTACCATGTGTACCACTTTATTGATTCTTATTTTAGATAGAACGCAAATGATTGGTATTCTTAAAGCTTTAGGGGCTAATAATTATACCATCATGCAGGTATTTGTTTACCACGCCGCCTTCATTGTATTGAAAGGGATGTTGATAGGGAATGTATTGGGATATGGATTGTGCTTGATACAAAAGTACTTTGAGGTCATAAGGCTTCCGGAAGCGGAGTACTATCTGAGTGTTGCACCCGTACAATTTACCTTTGGTAGTTTTATCTTTATTAATTTGGTTACTGTGGTGATGTGTACGTTAATGTTATTTTTGCCGTCTCTTCTCGTAGCCAATGTCAAACCAGTCAAAGCCATCAGGTTTGATTAACTTTGTTAGTACAGCGATGTTCGTATTGCGTATTGCGATAATTAAGTGTGAACATCTCCACATCTCCATCTTCAAATCTACTGTGAACTGTCAACTGTGAGCCGTGAAAATTCTCACATTTCCACAACCTGTCCCAAATTCCCACATCTCCACATCTCCAAATTCCCACATCTTCAAATCTACCGTGAACTGTGAATCGTGAATTCCCACATCTCCACATCCCCAAATTTTCACATTCCCACATCCTCACATTTCCACATCTCCAAATTCCCACATCCTCACATTCCAACATCCTCCCGAATGGCTAATTTGAACCCTACGCCGTGAATATTGATGATTTCTATTCTTGGGTCGTCTTTTAAGTATTTTCTTAGTTTGGTGATGAATACATCCATGCTTCTGCCAACGAAGTAATCGTCATCTCCCCAGATTTTCATCAATATGTCCTCGCGTTTAATGGTTTGGTTGAGAAACTCGTGCATATATTGTAGAAGTGCGGATTCTTTTTTTGTCAGCTTTGTCTTTTGTCCATTGATTTCCAATTCCAGATCGGCGGTATTTAGTACGTAATTGCCTAATTTTAGTAAAGTGCCGGTGTTGGAAACAGCAACTGTCCGTTTTAATTGATTTTGAATCCGAAGGAGCAGTTCTTCGAAATTGAAAGGCTTGGTGATGTAGTCGTCGCCGCCAATCCTTAGTCCAAAATTCTTGTCATCTTGCTGTTCCTTGGCTGTCAGGAAAATGATGGGTGTTTTCTGATCCTTCTTCCGAATGGATTCCGCTAAGGAAAATCCGTCCTTTTTGGGTAACATGACATCAAAGAGACAAAGGTCATACGTTTTTATCATATAAGCGTTTTCAGCGTCTTCACCATTGTCAAAATGGTCGACTTTATAGCCGCTTTCCAATAAATTGTCTTTCACTACGAAGGCCAGGTTGGGATCGTCTTCCACAAATAGTATTCTAACTTTCTTTTCCATATTTTATTTTTTTATAGGTAATTGAATGATAAAGGTGGTTCCTTTTCCTAAGGTACTTTCTGCTTTTATTTTTCCTTTGTGTTTGTCAACAATCTGCTTCACATAGTATAAACCGATACCGAAGCCTTTTACATCATGGACATTGCCACTGGGAACACGATAGAACTTGTCAAAAATATGCCTTAGCCCATCTTTCTTGATTCCCTTTCCATTGTCAGCTATGGTGATGATAATTGTCTTTCTTTTATTCTCGGTAGAAATTCGAATGTCTGGAATTTTATCACAATATTTGATGGCATTGTCGATGATATTGTAAAAGATATTGGTAACATGGTTGTCATCGCCAATAATGATATGTTGTATCGCATTCAGGTTTACCGTAAATGCGCCTTGCTTTTCTTCCACTCTTAAGGACATGTTTTTTAGAATATTCTGGAGTGTGGTATGGACATCTATTTCTGCTTCTTTGAACTGGATTTTCTTATTGTCGAATAATGCCACTTGCAAAACAGACTCTACATGTCCTTTTAGGCGCTTGTTCTCTTCGTTGATGATTCTTACATAGTGCTTAAACCTCTCCGGATTGTTGATGATATCGTCCTTCATTAATACTTCACTCGACAAGGCTATTGTTGAAATAGGTGTTTTGAATTCGTGGGTCATATTGTTGATGAAGTCGTTTTTTATTTCTGATAAACGCCTTTGTTTTAATACGGTCCAGATCGTATAGGAGAAGAATAAAAATACGAAAATCAATATTGCGGAGAAGAATATCCAAATATTTAACTGGTTGAGTAAAAATGTTTGCTTAGAGATAAATAAGACGCCGATGTAGTAGTTTTCCGTTTTTCCGATGTCGAATTCTATTGTTCTATTTGGATTTTGCTCTTTGATGTCTACGATTTTATGGTAAATCATATTGTCGTTGGCACAATCAAACAAGGCGAATTCAAAGTTGATGTTTAGTCGCTGGTTTTGGAAATTGTGCAAAATGATATTTTCCAGATTTTTTGTTTCCACGGGCGCACTGAAATCCAAGGTGTAGTAGTTGAGATTTACCCTGTTGAGGGTTTCAAACTGGACGTTGTGTTTTTTTGTGGTGTGGATGAGCTCTTCTGCAATACCCATCAAGGCTATTCGTGCCTTATCATCAAACTGGTCAGTTTGTATTTTTAGGGATTTTTTTACCCAATACAACTGTACCGCTATGATTCCAACGATGGAAAAAGCAGCGAACATGATAATGGAACGGATGGATGCTTGCGTCATGTTTTCAAAAATATGTTAATTTTTTTCCTTCACCACAAATTAACAAAGGTTTAACGACATAAATGCTTACAAGTTAACAAAAATTAAGAGGTTTTTTTGGACATTTTTTATAGTTTTGAAAACTAAATGGTCGCTGAAGCATTGTAGGATTTGATGCGATGGCTAAAATTAAAATTTAAAAACTTTTAGTAGTAAGGATATGAAAAAGTGTTTGGTATTATGCTTGGTTTTTACATTTTTTTCTGCTTATGGACAGAAATCTGGTTATTTTCAGTATAAGTCATTCAATGGGGATTCTTTGATTAGGAGTTTGAATATTCCTTTGGATTCTTTGCAAAATATCGATGGCGATGGCTTTCATTTTAAATGGTCGGACAGTTTGCTGAATAGCATGGATACGGCTTCTTTTTATCAGGGAATTCCGGATATTTTCAATCAGTTTTTCCGTTTTGATGATTCAATAGGCGGCTTTTCTTCGCCATTTTCAAATGACTTTTTCGGAAGTCCGTTTGGCAATGATTTTTTTGGGTTGGATGGGAATTCCATGTTCAATGATATGTTCCTGAACTTTCAACGGATGTTTGAGAACCTAACACCCTTGGAACAAACACCCGAAGTACCTGAACAAGAAGAAAAGGGTAAGGAGAAGCCTAAAAAACAAGAAGAGCAACCGTTGAAAACAATACGGATTTAATAGGTTAGTATAGCGAAATTCGTCTTGCGTATTGCGACAAGAATAAGTTGTTGCGATAATTTTGAGCAACTTTGTTTATGCTTAGAGGGCTTTGTGATATTTCCTAACCAAGATTTTTCACAAAGTTCACACAGATGCTCATATTTTTATAACCTGTCACGATTTATCGATTTATCGGGATCTTCAAATTCCCACATCTCCACCGTAATCCGTGAACTCATCTCCAAATTCCCACATCTTCACATCCTCAAATCCAATTCCCGCATCTACTTCATCTTCACCATTTCCTGTAATAAATTCCTTTTTAAGATAGCGGATGCTGTTATTACGCCACTTACTAAAGCGCCACCGATGCCTACGCTTACAATATCTTGACCAGTTAAGTAAAGGTTTTTAAAGGGCGATTGCGGGCGCAAAAACTTTTGGTCAAACCTAAACGGCGTGTGGTCTAAACCATAGATTTCGCCATGGGAGTAGTTACAGAAGTTTTTGGTAGTGAGTGGTGTGGAGAGTTCGTAGTACAATTTTTTACCTTTTAATTGAGGTTCTACCATGTATAGGTGTTCTAATAACCTTTGTGCAATTTTTTCTTTGAACGACTCGTAATCCTCGCCGCGTTTTTTCCAACGTGTGCCTTCCCATTTCTTGAACCAGTCATATTCTACTACCGTGATGATTTCTATGGTGGCCTTACCGGGATATCTTTTGTTGAAGTCGGGGTCTTTAGCAGAAGGAAATGAAATGTACACCACTGGGAAGGGGTTGTTTATGTCTTTGCGATATTCTTGTACGGCTTTGTCGTGGTCTCTGCCATTGGGGTATATCCAATAATTTGCTTTTTGAAGTCCCAATTGTTCTGCCGTTTCCTCCAATCCAATATATAAGCTTACGTGGCTGGCAGAGGGTTTTAGCTTTTTGAGCGTTTGCATAAAAGGGATATTGGGTTGCTGTTCTTTGCTGATGAGTTTTGTGTAAGTGATGTCAGCACCCGTTCCGGAGATAATAATTGGGGCACGGATGATCTTGCCATCTTTGAGTTTGACACCGATGGCTTTTTTGTTTTCGATGATGATTTCTTCTACGGCAGCATTGATATATACTTTTCCGCCCGCTTTGGAGATGGAAGGTTCTATGGTATTGAAAATCTCTGCCGAACCACCGACAGGGTAGGCGCCACCATTGAGGTAATGCTTTGCCAACACGCCATGCATCGCAAAGCTACTCTCTGACGGCGGCATGCCATAATCGCCATATTGCCCTAATAATACTGCTATTAACAACTCGTTGTCAGTAAGTTCTCTCATGACCTCGAGGGTTGTTTTTTTGTAGAACTTCGCTAATTTTCCTCTTAGGAAAGGTGCTGAAAGCGTACTCAACCATTCAGGCATAGCTTTTTCTGCATAAAAATTTCTTCCGGCAGCACTCACTTGAAACAAGAGGTCTACATATTTGTCGATGGCCATAGCATCTTTTTCAGTAGGGAAGTACATTTTCATCCTTTCCTTAAAATTGCTTACACCTTTAACATATTCATACTCCTTACCTTCGATAATAATTCTGTCGTACACCTCGCCCATGTCTGCCCAGGTTAGCTTGCCTTCTGTCAGGTAATCGAAAAGCAAGTGTAGCATGGTGCCTTTTTTATGTACTTCTCCTACATAATGTAAACCGACATCCCATTCATAATCATTTCGTGTAAAGGTATGGGTGAATCCTCCGGGTGTATAGTGCTTTTCGAGAACCAGAACTTTTTTGCCTTCCCTTGCCAGTAATGATGCCGTGGTAAGGCTTCCTAAACCGGAACCGATGCAAATGGCATCAAAAGATTCCGTTATGTTAGGTTGTTGTTTATAAGAAATATAATTTTTCATCGAATTGTTTATGGGTATGAAAATAGCAATTTTTTCAAACACCTTGTTTATTTGTATCTTTCTTGCTGATATAATGCGCTCCTGATATCTATTAATAACCTTTCAGCTTTTTCACTATCAGGGGTGTCTGCTAATGTTGACATTTCTGCAGCAAGTTGAATGCGCAACATTTGTTTGTCTGCCATAGTAATCAATTCTTCATATTCAAAATGTCCTGACTTGATGGATAAAAGGAAATCTCTATCCGGGCGTGATACTTGTATTGTATTCGTTAGCAAGATTTCTTCTGCCATTTTTAATAACCGGAAAGTGTGCATCATGTTTTTTGTATCGTAACCTTTTCCATGCTGTGCATTGTTCTCATAACGCACTTCATTGCGTTTTTCAACCCACTCCCAATATTCCCGGTAGTCTTTGCAATATTTCGTGTAACCATCTTGATTGAAATGTAAATATCCAATGGGACGTAGGTTTTTAGGTATCGAACTCAAGAGGACAGTGCTAGCATTGTCTTTTTTTAGAATACCTTTAAACCCGAGCGTTGAGTCAGGGTCGTAAAAAATGCCAAAGACATCTTTAAAGTGAGGAATGTTAACCAGACCACAGTGTTCTTGTTTTATCTGATGGATATCCAGCCATTTAAGTAAGGGCATGGCACCTTGTTCGTGTAAGACATAGCAAAATTCCAAGATGTTCTTTTTTTTGCTATCTATGGGGTTGACAATTTTTTTGTTGAGACCCCGAGCTTTTTTTACTTGTGTCATGGCATAGCCACCAAAGGTGTCTTTGCATCGTTTTGATAAGAAAATTTCGGGAGAAATACCCTCCATCACGGGGTGCTTGATAAGGATTTTATCTGGCGGTGAAGACAATAATTCTAATATGTTCGGATTGTTTGCTTCTAATAGTTCAAAGAAACGCCCTAATTCATAATATACGATATCGTTGCTTTCATTTGCAATTTGCGGTATATAATTCCTTCCGTATAATTGTGATTGCGGTAAGATAAATACACCTTTGATGTCGGTATCAGATGTTGGCGTGTCTAATCCATATGCTTTGCTTCCGGAAATACACTCGTAGATAATCAGTTGCTTATTTTGTAAATCTTGTATGGTCACCCGAATTGTTCAAATAAATGTCTGTAATATTCATTAATTCTTTTTGAATCGATATTTCTGTTTTCTTCTGAAAAGGAATAGTCCTTTATTGCCAGAAATTCTTGTTCGATAAATGTAATAATTGTATCATCTATCTCATGAAGATATGATTCTTCCGCCGTTGATTTAATCGCAATCAGTTCATTGATTGTTGATACCAGTGTAGCATTTTCTAAAGTTTTTAATAGCATACCTATTGCCATTGGAGGAATCGTCTGTTGTTCTATTATCCATTTTGTTGCCAATAATGGTCTTATAATATAAAACAGTTTTTTAAGCTTGATTTTACCTTCTAAGATATTCGATTTATAACTGCCCGTCGCTATCCCTCTATAATGGTTGAAGGTATGGTTGCTGGAGAAATATATTGTTGAAAGCGCCCACATTTCAGCGACAAATGTTGGATTATTGTAGTAAACGATAGGAGATTGTAACCATTCAAATATGGTTGCGTTGGATTTTTTTAGGAGTTGTAAGCACTTGCGGATGTCCCATCCGTTGATATCCATGACCTCGTCTTGTAAATATTCGATGGTGTCTTTATATTCATCAATAGAAAGGTATGTTTCCTTTCTTCTTATGTAGATAAAACGTACATCATAATCGCTATCTGGCGAAGGAAATCCCCATGCCCTGCTGCCACTTTCTACTGCGAAAAGGACTTTTACTGCATACTTTTCTTCAATGTCTGCAAGGTGCTTTAATATTTGTTCGTTCATACTCTAAGTTCTTTTACAAACCTAAGGATGATTTTTAAAAATGCCTATTTATTCTTTAATAAATTTTTGAACATAACTTTTTCCATTCTTTTGAATGCCACTAATAAAATATGTGCCGGGAGATAAGGTGCTGATATCGATTGGGCTGCCGGAAATATAATTGGATTGTTCTAGCACTTTTTGTCCATTGCTATTGCTTATATGTATTTCCCATTGTATGCCTTCTGAATCTTTTAATATTATCTGATTGTGAGCCGGATTCGGCAATGTCGTAATATTTGTCATAAGTTGCTGATGAAGGCTCGTTGGAAGGCTGCTTTTTCCTTTAATTATATAGGTTTTTATCTTCGCCAGAGAAAACGGCACGGCACCTATATTTGTCAATTTTATGTTGATTTGCTCCTTATCTTTTGTGAATGTTGACGGAATCATATAATATTCTTCCCTAAGTTTGACAAAAGGATTCTTGCCTCCAGAATACCATGTGCCCACTTTTAGACCATCTACATACACATCAAAAGCCTGATTAAGGATGCTATAATCGAATATTCTTTGAAGCCTAACGCCATCATTTCCGGGAAGTATTTTTAGATTAAATTGAATAGAATCGGTGGTTATATAGTCCAAGAATGAAAAAAGAATATTGTCATTATCTCCTTCAAATGTTCCTGAAAGTAGGGAAGGTGTGCCATTATATCTTACCTGATGGTTGGCAACCTGCGTTTCACTGGCAAAATCTATACTGTCGGTTAAAATAGTTTGTGCAGTGTCTTTTAAGTAAAAAAAGGTTGTTGCCACGTAGTTGACATCCCAATTGTTGAATTCCCCATGCTCTAAGCCAAAAACACCGTGGTGCAAAAAGCTTATCGGATCGGTAATATGGTAGCGATACATGGCCCTGTCTTCATAAAATTGCGCTGAAAGACCATGGACGGGTTTATTAAAGGGTCCGGTGTAAAAATAAAAGCCTCCATTGAAATAATCTTCTGTGCCGGTGCCGTGTATTTGTGGCGTTTTATTATCGTCCAAATAGAATCTTTCATCACCTTCCAACCACCAATATTTTTCGGGATTGCGTCCTTCAAGTGTGATGCCTACATACTTACCCCAACCTTGTATATCAGCAAAATTAAAATCAATACTGTCTTGCGTCAACGTATCTCTATAAAAGCTATGGAAATAACCAACACTTGTAAAGTCATTGTTGAATACATCACTGCTGATAACATATTTAATTCCGTGTAAAGTAGCATTTCCTTTGTTTTCTAGATATATCTTGCAATTTTGCTCAAAAGGCATGGACCAAAAGGCATATAGATTTTTTTGATCATCAACG
Source organism: Chitinophagales bacterium (assembly GCA_019694955.1). Classification (GTDB taxonomy): domain Bacteria; phylum Bacteroidota; class Bacteroidia; order Chitinophagales; family JADIYW01; genus JADIYW01. The sequence goes on from JAIBAX010000025.1 coordinate 11,855, forward strand.
CCTGTAGGAATCATTTTTACTTCTACAGCATCCATCGTTCCCAACCCAAAAAATGCACCAACAGGGCAGTTTACAGAAGGATTCGGCTGATTGTTCCAAAAGATTTTAATGAATGTATTTTTAAGGATGTCTTCATTTTTTTGTCGGATAAAATCCGGTGTGATGATGCCAATTGAATAGGTTCTATACCAAATCTTTTCTGTAATAGAATAATTATGTGCTTCCTCATCTGTAGTATTACCTACATCCAAAGAATCGGTATATACGCCATCACAGTATGTCCAATAATAAAATTCATTGGTTGCATTTCCCTCATCATAAGTAGATCTAATTTCTATACTGGTTTTTCCTTGTGTCAACCTTTTTGGAATACGGATGGGTGATTCAGCAAATTTTTCTATCTTTTCTAAACCGTTTAAAGTCCAAAAAGCCACTAATGAGTCATCGGCAAATATCTTTACCCGTTGCACTCCTGCGGGGTAATACCATCTTTTTATAAGATATACCGTATCTGCATTCGGATCGATATTCATGGTGAATTTAGTACGCCCTTTATATGCTCTTCCATCGTCGGTAATTATTTTGCTATCGTACGAAAAATCTAATTCCGGAAAGTTGATTTTTATTTCCTCAATCGATTTTTTACCACTTATATCTGCAATTTTTATCTGTTCACTTTTTTCCAAACCAATGATTTCTCCAGTAGATAGGGTATAATCGCTATTGTCTTTTGGATTGATGCCTGTTGGGGTGAAATAGGTTTCTAATGCACCTACATCCGTATTTTCTGAGAAGTCTTCAATGATAGAGTCCGGTAAAAACTTCCTATAGCCGATGTGATAAAATGCGGTACTGTCTTGAGTAAGGGTAATTTTTACCGACTGGGAAAACGGAATCGGTAAATAGCTGATATATCCTCCGCTATTACTGGTGAATTCGAAAGATAAGGGCGAAGAATAAGGTTCAGAAGGTTGCTGGAAATAGGCATAAAATGGTTTGTCAATATCAGGAGTGGTAGCGCCATTGAAGTAAAACCTAAGGTGCGCTGTACTGTCTATCCATGTCATCCACATCCTGTCTATTATACCGGGAGAATTGACCTCACAGAGAACAAATTCTCGAGTTAAATCTCCGGAAACGGCATTGGCTTGTTCATACAAGAAATTTCCATTGTCGATGCCATCTCTATTCCTCCCTTTAGGGTCATGGCTGTCATCTTGCCCGGAGAGTTGATTGTACTGTAAGTACGGAAGGTCTTGTAAGAGGCGATCATAACTTTGACCATTCACGACACTTGTTGTGAGGAAACAAAAAATATATAATATGTAATTTTTAATCATTTAAAGGCTTAATAATGATGTCTATAAAAGTAATTTATCGCTATTTTTTAAAATATTACAACAAAGTTACTACCAATATTTTAAAAAATCCATTACATTTTTTTTGAAATGTCGAAAAAAAACTGCCACTACCATACGGCAATATGGTCTTCAACTACGCCAAATCCATTAAAGGATACTGCCTGTCCATTGTGTTTTAGGATGCCTTTAGCTTCACCAAATGGTTGTGTAAAAAGACTCTTCATAGCGACGATATTTAAATTTTCGGATCTAGCTCCGTATGGGTTGAATTGAAAGTCTATAATGCCGTCTGTTGTATTAATATTCCAAGTGTTTTTGTCAAAAGGCTTCTTTACGTAAAAATTTGCCTTTGAGGTACAAAGCCGTTCCTCGCCTATCCATATAGCATTTTCAAGGTTGCCGTTGTGACCATCGACTAAATTTATACCGATGGGTAATCCATTTTCAGTAGTGCCGATAATAGATGCCCAATTCCATACCGTCTCTCTGGGAGGGTATCCTTTGGAAAAATCAATACTGCCGATCGCTCCTTCAGAAGTATATTTTTTTCCCTTATACTCAATGGTTATTTTGGTATCTAATAATAGGTTTTTGTAGGTGAAGTTGAAAGGTCGTTCTTTAGAAGGGCAAAGGAAACTTAAACCGCTTTCGTTTTCTTTCGTCTCTATGGTTGAGTTGAATTTGCCTTTACAAGATAACTTCATTTTCTTTCCATCGGAGTGGATGTCGAAATTGCCTAAATTCCAACTGTCATAGAGATGTGGGTCAAAGCTGTCTTTGAAACCTAATGGCAATGTGATTTTATCTTCTACGAATAATTTTTCCGAAGGGATGTAGAAATATGCGAAAGCCGTTGCCACCATGCCGGCATCTACAATTGCCATGCCTGTAAATAAATCTTTGGAAAATGCGCCAAAATACAACCAGCATTTTCTTTGCGTCCTTCTTCTTTTTAATAAAAAACCGTCGGTATCCCATTCTTTGGTTGCAGTATTGCCGAACAATCCATCATATACGCCGAAAGGGAGCAATTTGCCTTGAGCAGTAAAGTGTTTATGGTGTTCTAATATCATGTGTTTAGATGGTATGGTATTCATGAATTTAAAATTAATGAATAAATTTGAAAATAATAGATAGCAAATTTAAATTAAGCACTATTTCATCAAATTTGTCAGAAATTTATTACACCTTCATACTCTTCCATAAAGTCTTTGTCAAACTTTGAGGACATATCTTCACTATATTGCAAGGTGTTTTTAAAGAATTCTGTGAGTGGGGTTAGTTCGACCTCTATTGAAGGACGTTCAAAGTATAATCTTCCTGTTCTCCTTACCAAGAAATCGCCAATACTATTGGTCATTTCGTGGTTTAGGCAATAACTAGCTTCTGCAATAAGTACGTTATTGGGGTGGTCTAAGTATTTTTCAACGGCATCTTTAAGGATGATTTCTGTATTTGACCCAAACTTTCCTACTAGCTCTGTGATTTTATCTTTGGCAATAGAATTGAATCTAACGGACAAGTCTTCAACAAGTTTTGCAACGCCTGCTTCTCCATCTAAGCCTTCTCCACCACTAAGTGGGATATGATGGGTGCTACATTTCTTGAATTTCCTTCCTTCGTTTTGTAGGTTTTTACAAACAACATCCACGGAGCGTTGCGCCATTTTTCTGAACCCGGTAAGCTTACCTCCCGCAATAGAAATTAAACCTGTATCTGAAATGAATATCTCATCTTTTCTGGAGAGGTCAGATGGAGATTTTCCATCTTCATGAATCAATGGGCGTAGTCCAGCCCAAGAAGATAGTACATCTTTACGTTCCAGTTGCGCATCCGGAAACATGAAGTTGGTGGCACTTAGCACATATTCAACGTCATTAATGTCTGCAAACGGCTTATTAATATTCTGTTTATAATTGGTGTCGGTCGTGCCCAAATATACTACTTCTCCTCTTGGAATGGCAAACATCATGCGCCCATCCTTGGGAATGTCAAAATATACGGATTGTTGAATTGGTAATCTTCTTTTAGGTATCACCACATGGACACCTTTGGTAAGATGTAATCTTTTTCCTTTTAAAGAGTTGTCGATACCTCTGATGGTATCTACCCACGGACCACATGCGTTGATGATGTTCTTTGCTTTAATTTCAAAGGTGCGGTTTTGTAGGGTGTCTTTTATAATGGCACCGCTTATTTTTCCTTCCTGATTGTAGCTGAGTTGCTCGCAAGATGCATAATTCAGGCAAGTAGCACCTTTGTTAAAGGCCGTTTTCATTACTTCTATTACCAAACGGGCATCATCTGAGCGATATTCGATATACATGCCGCCACCTAATAGAATGTCATTTTTCAGCAGGGGTTCTTTTTGCAGGGTTTCTTCCTTATTGAGCATATATCTGCGCTCAGATCTTTTTACACCTGCCAGAAGATCATAAACGAATAAACCTAATGAAGTAGATTTTTTACCTAGGGAACCGCCTTTGATGATTGGCAAGAGCATTTTTTCCGGAATCACCACGTGTGGTGCATTTTTATAAAGTATAGTCCTTTCACGACCTACTTCCCGAACGATGCCAAATTCCAATTGTTTTAAATATCGGAGTCCACCATGGATGAGCTTTGTAGATCTACTGCTTGTGCCGGCACCAAAGTCATGCTTTTCCACTAAGGCAACTGTCAATCCTCTGGATACAGCATCCAAAGCTATACCGGCACCTGTAATGCCGCCACCAATAATCAACAAATCAAAAGTTTCTTTTTCAAGCTTTTGAATAAAGGAAGGACGCTCTGCTGCGGAAAAATTTGCCATGACACAAAATTAATTGTTCACATCCATCTAAATGTGTATTCCACTTTTTTAAATCATTAAATTATCTTACCTCCGCAATAAAGTGCTTGTTTTTTGCCGACAATCCCTGAAAAATGTAATTGTATCTCTATGAAATTGTTATCATTTTTGTAGAATAATAAGTTTGTATAAAAAAGATTTTATTTTGTCTACGCTAATAAATATTAAAAAAGATGTTCGTTTTAAACATAATCAGATAATGCTGCCACAGTCTTTTTTCGCATACCTCAACTCTCAAAAGATAGAAAGCTTTAAGGAGGCACTAACCAAGTTAACGCCATACTCGGAAGATACCCAATTGTTTGATTTAGATCATTTTCTTATTGGTTACAACAGTTACCTCAGCCACAATCACTATTACTATGATTCAGCCAGCGGTCAAGCGTTTTTTATCGTTGGAAAATGTTATAACCTAGACTTTATTTTCGAAGGATTTTACGGTATTACAAAAAAAACTGCTGCCGAAAAATTCTTTATCTTATATCAAAGATATGGTGTAGATATTGTGGCTTCACTAAAAGGAAGGTTTTGTATTTGTATTTTTAATGAAGCAAAAAATATCCTTGATGTTTGTACAGATATCAATGGTCAATTTCCTGTGTTTTATGTTCAAAATGGTGAAGAATTGTTTCTGACATCAGAATTAAAAGCATTTGTCGGTACAGATATTTTACCCATAAAGCTCATTAATCGTGCTGCATTTTTAAAATTCGACCAGCATCAGCAAGATTATTCATTTTTAAAAGGATTTAAGAAGGTCATTCCCGGTAGACATTATCGATTTAAGCTTTCTGAGAATAAGATAAGCATTCAAAGTACGGTATTTCGGCAAATACAAATCGGGCAAAACCAGCTTTCCTTTCAGCAAGCAAAGGATAAGATATATGAATTACTGAATAATTATGTGCAGCTAATGGTTGCTTCAGACACACGTGTCGGCGTGCCGCTTTCTGGAGGGTTGGATAGTGGAATTATTGCTGCTTTAACGGCTAAACATGCAAAGCAGGTAAAGTCGTTTACTATTGGGACGGCACTTGGAAACGAATTCCAACAAGCTAAAGAAACGGCAGATTTTTTAGGAACTACTCATGAAGAAATTTTTATCGAAGAAACAACATATTTTCAATCTGTTCTACATGGAATATATTTGAATGAGTTTGCTCATCCCGTTTACGCAGAAGGTTTCCCTGGATTTTACCACGTATTGAAAACAGGACACGAACAGGTAGATCTTTTTTTAACCGGTTATGGTGCCGACCTTCTCTTAGGGGATATTTATCACTTAGAGGATAAAAGCACTATCGCAAAGATTTCTGAGCAATCTTGCTTCCATACCGCCTGGACGGGTGAGTTTTCTCCTTTTATTCCTAGATTTTTTAATACCGAACTTGTTCACCCTTTCTGGCAGTTGGACTTAATCAATCTTTCTATTTCATTGCCTTCAACCTATAAATATCTCCAGGACGAAGTTAAATATGTGCTTCGGGAAATGGCCGTAGAAAAGGGACTTTTACAATATGATTTGGCATGGCGAAAGAAAACTGCGTTTAATGTCGGTTCTTCTATGGATAAACTATTGGCAATGATTCTCGGAATAACAGACTATAAAGATTATCAAACGAAAGGGATGTTTCTATACCATGTGTTGGAAAATATGTTCTCATCGCAACAGCCCTTTGATGAATGGAATTATAAAGATTTAACCACTTTTAAAAAATAACATTATGATGCTGATAAAAGAAATCCACGACCAAGTAATGGTGTTGACTTTCAACCATGAAAAACCGCAAAATCCATTTAGCGATGCTTTGCAAGAAAGTGTTTTGAATGCACTGTCAGAAGCTGAAAGCGATGATAATATTCTCGCAGTAGTACTCTATGGTGGACAAGATAGGTCTTTTAGCGTTGGTGGTGATTTCAAAGAAATAATTGACAAATCTACTTATGAAATAGTCAGTAAGGCACTGGCGCAAGTGGTGGATTTTTATATCAGCATTTTAAAAATTACCAAACCGGTATTGGCGGCCATTGATCATTATTGTATTGGCATGGGTTTTCAGGTATCTTTATGTGTCGATTATCGCGTAGTGAGTGATCGTGCTAAATTTATTATGCCGGAGTTGAAAAATGGAGTTGCCTGTACTTTAGGTGGGCTGATGTTAGAAAACTTGGTAGGCAGATTGCACATGATTCCAATATGTTTTGATGGCGAAAGAATACCTTTGGAGGACTGTAAACGCTTCGGTATCGCCAATGAAATTACCTTGGCAGAAGATGTGTTGGAACGTACCATTGCAAAAGCTAAGTACTATGGTAGCTTTCCCAGTGTCGCTTTTCGTGGTACAAAAAGAGTAAACAATGCTCGATTCATAGCTGCTTTAGAAGCTGTAAAGCAAGATACAATTGATGTACACTTCTCCGTTTTCGATAGTCAGCAACATCGGAAACATATGGAGAATATCCTGTCGAAATAAGTCAATTAATAATAAGATTTTCTATTTTTATGGCATGAAGTATGTTCGAATGCCAATAGAGATAGAGTCGCCTGAACAAATGGGGTATGACGCTATCCGGTGTAACCTTACGGAGAGTTCTGTGAGAGACTTAAGCTTTGAAGATTTAAATATTGACTTAAATGAGTTGGTCATATGTTATGGACATCATGTAGGGAAGCCGGAATTGCGGGCATTGATTGCGAAGGATAACCAAGGTATTGAAACAGAAGATGTCTTATTAACAACAGGAGCAGCAGGCGCCTTATTTATCATTCATACATCTTTATTATCTGCTGACGATCACTTGATTGTTATGCGACCCAATTATGGTACCAATATTGAAACGCCTAAGGCTTTAGGATGTGCTACCACTTATATCGATTTGGATATTGCAAATGGTTTTAAGGCGAATATTGATGCTTTTCGAGCAGCGATACAACCCAATACCAAGCTCATTAGCATCACGACTCCGCATAATCCCACCGGGGTTTCTTTGACGTTAGCGGAATTACAAGAACTGATAGCGTTGGGTGCTGCTAACAAAATCCCAGTTTTAGTGGATGAAACTTATCGGGAAATACCCATTGGAAAAACACCTTTACCGATGGCGGCATCATTGAGTGAATGGGCTATCAGCATCTGCTCATTATCAAAATCTTATGGTCTGCCGGGGATAAGATTGGGGTGGTTGGCGACAAAGAACAAAGTGCTGCTTGAAACCTTTTTAGCCGCAAAGGAGCAAATATATATATGTAATTCAGTGGTTGATGAAGAAATTGCCTATCAAGCTATGTTGCATAAGGAAGCGATTTTAGCAAAGATACGCCATGATATTCAAATAAATTTCAACCATGTCATCCAATGGTTGGCACAGGAAAAGCGCTTAGATTGTGTATTGCCCGATGGGGGCGTGGTGGTGTTCCCAAGAATTAAAGTACCTATTGATATTAATAAATTTTATCGCGTTTTAAATGAGGATTTAGGCACTTATGTCGGACCGGGACATTGGTTTGAGATGGATAAAACATATTTTAGATTGGGCTTTGGCTGGCCAACAGAAACAGAGCTGCTCGAAGGCTTGGCAAATATTAGTAAGGCATTAGATAGGACGGTAATAGTATAACTTAATGATATTAACAAAATGATGGCACCCGAGCGGGCTTTGCGCTTATATCTTTTTGCCTACCCGCAGTCAAAGCTAAAAAAGGATAACGCTTCAATCCCTGGTGCATGGCGTATAATAACTTGGACGCATCCTTCAAAAAGTATTGTTGGGTATTGCCAATCTGAAGTGATTTGTCTATCTTTGATTATCATTTAACATAAAAAACTTATTTCATGAAAACACATCTAAAAAAACTACTGCTACTGCTTTTTTGTGTAGTTTCCTTAAAAACCCACAGTCAAATTATCGTAGATTCCTTTGATATTGACTATCCCGAATGTACCAATTGCTTATTGCCCGAACAGGAAGGGCCTGCCATGACCATCACGGTTAAACATTATCGCCTCGCTAACCTGCCTGCGTCCGGTAATGCCGCCGTTATCTTTGTTCCCGGTGGTGGTTTTATTGTCATTAACCCGCAAGGGTTAGCAGACTCAAGTCAACTTAATCCACATAATATCAATGTGGCGGATAAACTTGCATTGGATTCGGTACATGTATGGTCTGTAAGTTATACCATTTCTAATAGTTTGGATTTAACCAAGATGGTTACGGGGGAAAATTGTGGTATGGCTACCCAATTTTCCAAGGGAGATTTTGAATTTGCTTCGCTCAAAGCTTTTTGGAGTTTCCGCAAATTGCTGTCTGAGTTTAAGACCGATTCCTTCCCTGCTTATGGTATCGATACCAATAAGGTATTTTTAGTGGGGCATAGTGCCGGAGCGATACTGTCTATTTATAGCACTTTTTTGGGTGCTAATGATATGCCTACACAACTGATGTCAAACTCTTCTTTTAATCCTTCCAATAATAGAAAAAGAATCCCCTCGGCATATAGAACACAGTATTTTCCTGTGATGCGTTTTAAAGGTATCATGCCCATGTCGGGCGGCTCTTTATACACCAATATTTTTGATGATAATACGGAATTGTTTGGTTCAAATGGTATGGCAATATATCTATTGCATGGCACTTGTGATGAAATGTTGCATCCTGATGTGGAGCGATTGCCTGCCCGATGTCCCAACCGGCCCACATTACCGAATTTTGATACCCATAGGATGAATTGGACAGCCAGTAGCAGCAATAATACCCGATATCCGATTGGATATGGTTCTTCATGGATATTTAAGAAATTATGGGCAGATAGTGCCAAAGTATTGTATGAACAAGTATGTGAAGGGGGACACGATATCTTACAGTATTCTATGCGAGGGTCTTGGAATTATGAGGGTTTTGTACCACCAAATGACCCAAGGAATAATTATAATCCTGTTTTTCTGAGGATAGAAGACTTTGTGCTAAAAACCTTGGGGAAACGCAGTCCGGGTTTTATAAAGGGGTTGACAGGTTTTGTGCCGGATTCCACTAATGCCAAATGTACCAATGAAAGTGATCCCCTGAAAACGGATACTACTTGGGCGATAACGGCAGATAGCATTACCTATGGATGGGAGGGTACTTGTGCCAACCGATACCTCTATGCACAAAAGAAAGGAAGGGAAACTATTGTATATCGTTGGCGTTTCTATCAGGGAAATACACCCGTTACAGGTTGGTTATCTACCATTGAACCGAAATTAAATGTAAATTTTGTGCCTGTAAATTCTACTTATACGGTAAAATTGCAAACCCAAAATGGATGTGGATTGGGAGGGATTCAATCCAAAACGATTAGCTTTACACCGTTTAGTTGCAGGATGGCAGGAGCGGTTGATGAGGAAGTCTCCAATTCTATAACCAATGCATTGACCGAACCTGATAATATAGATGGGGAATGGGTGCGTATAGTAGATATGGGCGGCAGAGTTATATTAGAAGGCAAATTTCCGTTAGAGAGTGATTGGCAACAGGTATTTCTCTATGAATTAAATGTGCCATCAGGAATATATATTGTACAACAGCTAAGAGAAAACAAGATTATGAATACTAAAATATTTAAACCATGAGAAAACTACTTTTTATATTGTTTGTAATACCTTTCATACAAGGATGTAAACAAGAAGACCCTATTGTATTGCCATTTAACGATAGGTTAAAAGTTACCAGTATTTATTTATTAAATCCAGAATCAGGAGACAATTATAAAAGATGGACAACATATTTTACCTATAATCAAAAAGGCAGAATAACTCAACAAAAGGAAGTAAGATATAATTATCAATCTAATAATAGCGACTCTACCACAACTCATTTCGAATACCCAAGCAACAATAAAATAAAAGCTTGGTACAGTACTGATCCGCAAGGGGTCTTTTTAAATGAGTTTTATTTCTATCACCGTTCGGGAAACTTAGATACTATTGAAACAAGGTTGTCAATTGGCGGAGGGTCTCCCTTTCGGTCTTTTGCATATAATTCTGATGGTGAATTAATAAAAGGGTTATGTTTTGGCAATGGTTTGTATGCCAATAATGACACCATGATATATGAAAATGGAAACCTTGTTAAGATTACTGGCAAAAGAGAAGGCGCACCGGAGCCATACATAAGCGGTAATATCTATACACATGAAATGGAATATTATGGTAGCGTACCACCACCGTATAGAAAATTCCTACAAAACATCAATCTATCTACTATCGGAGATTTTGTTGAAGGTAGAGAAATTGCCGCAGACGGTTTAGGGTTAGATGTATTCAGTTGGTATAATTTCACAGGTATAAATTGGTTAGGGAAGCATCAAAATGCATTAATCAAGCGGTATCGGTTTTCATTTGATAATATATACTATGATGATTTTAGCTTTAGTTATGAATTTGACGCTAAAGGAAGAACAACGAAAAAGACTACTGTAAACAATGCTATCGGCAAAGTGGTAAGAGTAACCACCTATGAGTATTTCAATTAAATAAATTTCATTTTGGATTTTCGTGTGGGGGCTGTCAATGTATTTGGCAGCCTCAAAATTTCCTTTAGAGCGTGATTGGCAACAGGTCTTTATCTATGAATTAGATGTGCCAAAAATAAAAAAAGGTCGGGTTATAATTGCTTTAAAATCATATCCTTTCGCGAATCATGCTTTCCACGGCATTTACCCAATGTTCATTCGTGTTCAGGCTTTCTACCAGTTGAAGTTGCTCCCCACCATGTTTTTGGAACAATTCGAGATATTCTTCTTTGATTTCATAAATCGTTTCCAAACAATCAGCAACAAACGAGGGACTAAATACCAATACTTTTTTCTTTCCGGCGGCAGCAAGTTTTTCTAACACTTCCCAAGTGAAAGGTTGTAGCCACGGTTCTTTACCGAGCCGAGATTGGAAACAAAAGGTACGCATTTCCTTTGGAATGCCCAGTTTTTCTGCTAATGCCTCCGTGGTTGCCCAACATTGCATTCTATAACATAAGGCATTGGCAGAACATTTTTGTTCGCAACAGTCGTTACTTTTTAAACAATGGTTTCCGGTAACATCTGCCTTCTTCAATTGTCGCTCCGGCAATCCATGATAGCTAAATAGCACATAATCATAGTTTTGCCACTGATAAGTCTTGCCGATTTGGTACAGCGATTCGATATACAATGGATGGTCGTAATAATTGCTGACAAAGGATAACTCCGGAATAGCCTGCCAGGTAGATACAATCGCCATCACTTTCTGCATAATAGAGCCGGTAGAAGCAGATGCATATTGCGGATATAAAGGGAAAACAATAATCTTCTCTACACCCGATTGTTGTAAACGCTCCATTGCCTTGTCGATGGAAGGTTCTTGGTATCGCATGGCCAATTCTACCAGTATGTTTTCTCCCAGTCTTTCTTTGATTTTTTCTGTCAACACTTCGGAATATGCAATTAAAGGAGAACCTTTCTCTGTCCATATTTCCCTGTATGTTCTCGCTGAGTTTTTATATCTTGTTGGCACGATAATACCTCTAACCAACAGTTGACGGGGTAACCATGGTATATCTATAACCCGTTCGTCTGTGAGGAATTCATTCAAATAGGTGAATACGTCACCATTGGAAGGAGACTTTGGCGAACCCAAGTTCACCAATAAAACACCCGTTTTCTTATTTGTCATGCCATTCAAATTTATAACCAATACTTCTTATTGAAATAAAGTAAACAGGATTCTTCGGATCCTGTTCAAAGTTTTTCCTGAAATTGAGAATGAAATTGTCAATCGTTCGTGTAGAAGGGTACACATCATAGCCCCAAACAAGGTGTAAAATGTCATTTCTGGAGACGACTTCATTTTTTCTGTCTACTAATAATTTTAATAAAGCGGTTTCCTTTTTTGTCAGGTCAAATGTACCCAAATTGCCTTTAGCCTTGTAATTGCTGAAGTCAATTTCATTTCCATCGAAGGTAAACTTCTCTATAATGCCACCCTTAAGATTGCGTTGGCTTCGTTTGGTGAGGGATTTTACCCTCAAGAGAAATTCTTCTAAATTGAAGGGTTTGGTGAGGTAGTCATCTGCCCCTTTTTTTAAGCCCTGGATTTTATCTTCACCACTATCTTTGGCAGTTAAAAACATAATTGGCACATCATTATTTTTCAGGCGGATGTGTTCACATACGGCAAACCCATCCAATTCCGGCATCATCACATCTAAAATTAATAGGTCGTAATGACCTTCTTCAAATTTTTTTAGTGCAATATTGCCATTTTCTGCGGTAACTACTTCCATGTCTTCCAACTCAAGGTTCAGCTTTAAGGCATCTCTCAAGCTTTTTTCATCTTCTGCCAATAATATTCTATACATCAGTGTTCAAAAGTTATCTTAAAAATGACTCCTTGCGGTATGTTGTTCAGTACTTCCATTTTTCCGGAATGCAAAGCAACAATTTTTTTTACTAAAAACAAACCCAGACCTGTTCCAATCGTTGTCCGTCGCTCTTCATTGCCAATCCGATAAAACTTGTTGAATATCTTATGTTTTTCTTCGTCTGGAATACCGATGCCGTTATCTGCTACTTGAAAGGTGATATTTGCGCCGGATTGTGCCAAAGCAATGCTGATAATACCGCCTTCAGAGGTGAACTTTATGGCATTCTCTATAAGATTTGAACAAAGGCACTTCAATAGCACTTCATCTCCCCGCAAGTGCACTTCCTGTTGTATTCTGTTTTCCCACAAGAAATCTTTTTGCTGATGAACGGACCACTCATCAATACATTCCTGCAATATTTTGCTAAAATCGACTATATTGTGGTCAATGTTAAAGACATTCGCCTCTACTTTTGCTGCCAATAATATCTTTTCTACCAATGCATTTAAGCGAAATAAGTCTTGCTCTGCGTTGTTGCAAATCAGGGTTCTCTTCTCAGTATCCAGATTGAATTTTTTGAGCGTTTGTATGTTAAGCGTTGCGGCAGCAATGGGAGACTTTAACTCATGTGTAACGGACAGGAGGAAGTTGCGTTGCTGCTCCGCCAACCTAAGTTCTTTGTCGAATGTTCTCTTTAATTGCCAGATAATCCAAATCAAAAGGAGGAAGAAGGTGATTCCTTCTGCAATGATCATGGCTCTTTGGCGGTTTTTGTCCTTGTGAAATTGTACGAGTTGTTCCGAAGAAAGTACACTTATTTCTTCGCGTTGCTGTGCGAAGATAATTTCATTCTTTTGATAGAGCAAATATGTCCACCACGTAAGAAAGGAAAACGAATAGCAAATCAATAATGCTAATACCCATCTTCTTTTATATTTTGTTACGAGCTTCATGTTGCATAGATAAATGCCAATCCCTCATTTATTTTCATAGCGGCTTCGACAAGATCTTCTTTTTCGTGTGCTGCGGAAACAAAACCTACTTCATAACCGGAAGGGCCAAAATAAACACCTCTTTCTAATAAAAACCTATGTAGCTTTTTGAAGTAGTCCATAGAATTTGCGTCTATTTCATCGGCAGAACGTACAGCGTCAGCATTAGAAAATGACCACCAAAATATGGAGCCGATATGAAAAATATGTACCGGATAGTGGTGCTTATCTATCTCTTTCTGAATTAAATCAATGAAAAACGAGGTTTTGTCTTCTAAATCTTTGTAAAAATTAGGTTGGAGGCATTTTGTCAATGCTGCAATTCCTGCTGCCATTGCCACGGGATTGCCTGAAAGTGTACCAGCTTGATAGACAGGACCGTCAGGTGATACTTTGGACATAATTTCTACTGACGCTCCATATGCGCCCACCGGCATACCGCCACCGATGATTTTACCAAATGTTACGATGTCGGGATGGATATTATAATGTCCTGAAGCACCAGAAAAACCCACCCTGAATCCGGAAATCACTTCATCGAAGATGAGTAAAATGCCATATTTTGTACACAATGCCCTTAAGGAAGTTAGAAAGTTGTTTTCTTGGAGCAATAATCCATTATTGGCAGGAATGGGTTCGATGATGATCGCTGCAATTTCTTGCTGTTGTGCTAACAATGTTTGCTCTAATGCTTCTAAGTCATTCAAAGGCAATACAATGGTCTCAGCGGCGAAGCTGTCGGGGACTCCGGCAGATGTCGATACTCCAAAAGTCACCAACCCGGAGCCTGCTTTTACCAATAAACTGTCTGCATGACCGTGGTAACATCCTTCAAATTTGACGATTTTGCTCTTGCCGGTATAACCTCTGGCGAGGCGAAGCGCAGACATCACTGCTTCTGTGCCACTGCTCACAAATCTAATTTTCTCCACTACCGGATGGTTGTCAATGATTAAGGCAGCTAATTGATTTTCTAATGCTGTTGGTGCTCCGAAGGAAGTGCCGTTTCTTACAGCGGCAATAATAGCTTCTTCAACATCTGGATCTGCATGACCTAAGATGAGCGGTCCCCAAGAACAGCAGAAGTCTATGTATTTATTTCCATCTTCGTCAGTTACATGGCAACCTTTACCATTTTTAAAGAAAATGGGTGTGCCATATACAGATCGGAAGGCTCTAACAGGAGAATTGACGCCTCCCGGCATGAGTTGTTTTGCTTTTTCAAATAATTGTTCGGATTGATGGTTCGTGTACATGCTAATAAATGAAATTTGGTAAATTAATGTAGAAGGTGGTGCCACTGGTTTCATTGGATTCAAACCAAATATTCCCACCCGTTTTTTCGATAATATTTTTGGAAATAGCCAACCCTAAGCCCGTTCCGGAGCTTTTTGTTGTGAAGTTCGGCTCAAACACTTTGTCGATTTTGTCAATGGCGATGCCTGAGCCGTTATCACTTACGGATACAGTATGAAAGGCATCTCCGTACTTGAGTCCAATTTTTATATGCCCTTCTTGATCTTCGCTGATGGATTGAACAGCATTTTTTACTATATTGTTTAATACTCTAATGAGTTGATTTTTGTCTGCTTTTACAAAGCAAGTTTCCTTCGACAGAGAAAGTTCTAGCGTCAACTTATCGGGGTCGTCAAATATCTCAGAAGTGGATTCAATGATTTCCTGAAGGTTGACACGCTCATAATTTTCTGCAGGCATCTTGGCAAAATCTGAAAATGCTGAAGCAATGTCTGTAAGGGTGTTGATTTGTTCTATAAGACCCACGGTTACCTTTTGGGTCAATTCGTTGACATCAGGTCTTTTTTCTGCTAATGCTCTCTGCAAGTGCTGGATGCTAAGCTTCATGGGCGTGAGTGGATTTTTTATTTCATGTGCCACTTGTTTGGCCATTTCACGCCACGCCGATTCACGTTCAGACCTTGCCAAAAGATCTGCGCTATATTCCAATTCCTGAATCATCCGGTTGTACTCTTTAACCAATAAGCCGATCTCATCGCGACTTTCCCATTTTATCGGAATATTTCTCTTCCCCAGCTGTATTTGACGAATATTGTCTGTGATGATAGTCAGCGACTCGGTAATAGAGCGGGAGAGGAGTATGGCCAAAATTGCTGATGCCAATATCATGAATACGTAAACATTTACAATAGCTACTAAGAAGTAGGAAATATCCGCCCTCAGGCTCTTTTCTCGACCATAATATGGAAAATTCAAATAGGCTAATAAATTGCCTTTTTCATCTTTGAATGGTTGGTAGGCAGATAAGAATTTCAACTTGCCAATATTTTCATCTTGAAAATATTTTGATTTATTTTGATATACCAAGTTATAAAAAGCGGTAGGTTCCATCTTCCCACTAATCAGTCCACGTTTGAAAATGTCTAATTGCGATGAAATAATGAGATTTCCTTGTTTGTCATACACATTCATATCCAAAGCATGCACATCTGTGAGTTTTTTGATATTCTCGGCAATCGTATTTTGGAAATAATTGGTGGAGTCTTGATAATCGGCATATTGATATTTTAAATCCGTTGTCAGCGATTCTATTTTTTTGAATAATTTATTGTTATGGTAGTTGTTGTATTGGTTTTGAAAGAAATACAAGGTAACGAGGCCGACAATTATCAGCGAAAAAATCACCAATCCAATCATGGATCGTTGTATTTTATTTTGCAACGAGCGCGTGAATAGTTTCCTTTCTGATTCCATTAGTCCAAGTAGGCTTCTTTTAAATCCTGCTAGCTCAACGGATAACATAAAAAGGAATACAAAGAATAGAATAAATGAAAAGGTGGAAATGGGATTAAAAACGGAAGTTTTTTGTTGACTGATAATTAAGTACTTGTTTTCCTTTTTGTAAATGAGGTGTGTGTAATTAGCGGTTTTGACTAAGTTAAATTCCTTGCTTTTTGGAAAAGGGAAATTAAAGTAAGAGTTGTATTCATAATCACCGAGTTGAGATATTAGCATTCCTTTGTTATACATTGCAAAGGATTTGGTCTCGAAATCAAGTTTGTCGTTTTCTGCGCCTGAATTCAATAATTCAGGGTAAATACTGTTGTAACCAAAGAATTTAGGAAATATTTCAATGAAGAGATACCCAATTGTAGCGTCTTTTTCCTTAAACTCGAAAAACCCTAAATACTTGCGTCCTTTTTTTTCGACAGGGAAATAGTTGTAGTTTACCGAAAGTTCTTCCTTGTCGGGATTGTTTAATATTTCTTCTAATTCTTCAAATGACTTTTCGTTGATGCCCTTTAAAGAACCTTTATCCTTGTTGAAGGAGTGAACAACATAGTCGTATTTATTGGTATAGCTATTGAAATATTCTAAGATTATCTTTTTCTCAATCTCTAAGTCGGTGAGGTAAGGTTTTTTGAAGTAATTCTTAATGAAATTGTCGTTCTTAATTTCTTCTCCGGATTGTAGGAAGAAAAATTCTTCTGCCATATCTCTCTGTGAGTCAATGGCTTTTAACTCAAATTTTAGCTTTTCAAGTTCTTTTTCATTGGAATATGAAATGACCACATAGGAAATAATGGCTGATAAAAAAGATAAGACGAGTAGGTTTTTTAGGAAGATAAATTTTGTTTGTGTATCTAAAAGCTTAAACTCTATGATGATGATGATCAGAAATACGATGTAAAGTAATAAAAAGGTTAAAATATGTAATTTACTATGGTATACTTCTACTTGTTGAAATATGAAGAATGTTCCAATTATGACAATAATATGTGATGCCGCAAAGAACTTGCCGTATGATAATTTTACAATTACTTTGGTGGCTAATAATAGTATCAATGCCAGCATTCCAAAGGCTAATAAGCCGAAGAAGCTGTATTTGTCTAGCTTTACAAAATTATAAAAGTCGAAAGAAATGATTGAGTCTAAAACTAAGCTTCGCGTTATACCGATGGTTAACTGATAGACCAACATTAAAAAGACAGCTGAAAGAAATGTAAGGACGGATGAATTTTTGTAATTAAGTTTTTCTTGAACACTTTTTATACTCAACCAACTGCTGATGTGCATGAGTATCCAAAAGACCATAAATAATCTAAGCAATAATGCACCTAAGGAATTACCGTAAATCGTACTGGCAAATATGTTTGGTTGAAAGATTTCTCCTGAGAAATTATTGAAAAAATATCCTGTTTTTTTTACTAAAAGTTCGGTGACGAGAAAAACTGAAACAATTAGTGCAATAGCGATATATAGTTTTCGTCTTTTAAATGTATAATACTGAACAAGTAAATTTACTACATAAAAAAAGAAAAGAAATCCCGCCATCTGAAGGTAGTTGCCAACTTTTGTTGAGGTCGGAATGCTTGACGTCGTATAGTTGATACTAAATAGCTGCCGCCCTTTGAAATCATGTATGTTTGCTTTTTTACTTTTGTTATTTTGATTGTCGATGATGACGTTTTTTAAAATGGGGTTCTTAAATAAAAAGCCGTCTTTAAAATATTTGTTATTGATTTCGAATTTATTATAAATGGGAATAATACCTAATAATACCAAACTGTCTGATAAACGCTTGCTGATGATTTCATGATAACCATTTTCCAGTCGATAGAAGTTGATGGTAGAATCATTATAGCGTTCCGGATTTCCGGGCACCATCAGGTTGCTGGTCCAGAAAGTAGGGATATTATTTTCATAGAGAACGAAATAGTATTTGTTTGTTTTTTGTGATAATTTGTGTAGACTGGCTTTGAGGTCGTACAGATTGCGGATGTTTTTTTGAATGATGTCATCATTTAGGTTTTTAATGACTTCCTTTTCGATGGGATGCAGATTTTTTTCAATTTGCATTTTTGCTCTAGAAAGATTGTCTTTCCTCAAGATAAAATAATTGGTCAAAAAGCCTGTTAGGAAAAATAGTACACCAAGCATTATCAGGATGATGATGCTATTTCTAAAATGTAGCTTATTAGACAATATCTTTTTTTTATCAAAAATAGCCATTTTGTTTCACCTAATTATGAATGGTATGTTGCTTTAAGGCCATTTTGGCTTTATTCCATATGATATCTAGTTCTGCAAGGTTCATTTGTTTCATATCGAGTTGATGTTCCTTGACATATGATTCCATCCATTGAAATCTTTTTATGAATTTTATATTTGTTTTTTCCAGTGCTTGTTCTGCATCAATATCAATGAAGCGGGCATAGTTGATGAGCGCAAAGAACACATCTCCAAGTTCCATTTCTGTTTCTTCCAAGTTGTGTTGTTGTTCTGCTTCTTTCAGTTCTGTCAATTCTTCCATTACTTTTTCCATCACTTGCTCCTTATTGTCCCAGTCGAAGCCTATTTGGCGTACTTTTTCCTGTATTCTTTGGGCTTTTACCATGGGTGCCATTGAGTTGGGAACACCTTGCAAGACACTGGTTTTTCCTTCTTTCAACTTTATCTGCTCCCAGTTTTGTTTCACCTGTTCCTCATCATCGGCAACCACATCACCATATATGTGCGGATGGCGGACGATTAGTTTATCGCACACCTTGTTTAAGACTGTTTCGATGTTGAAGACTTCTTTCTCCTCACCAATTTTACTGTAAAATACCATGTGTAACATCAAATCGCCGAGTTCTTCTTCTATACTTTTGGGTTCATTTTTGATGATGGCGTCAGATAATTCGTATGTTTCCTCAATAGTGAGTTTTCTGAGCGTTTCCCATGTTTGTTTCTTGTCCCAAGGGCATTTTTCCCTAAGTTCATCCATAATATTCAGTAATCGCTCAAAAGCAGCTAGCCTTTTGTCCATAATTTAGTTATTCGGGTATTAAGATAAGAAATGTTTATAACAAGGAATTATTTTCAATTATGAATGGTTATATTTAAGCGTTAATTTTTCAAAAATGGTGCTTCTTAAGAACATATTTCTTTTTTTAATATCGGTTTTTTGTCTATTTATTTTTATAAAATTAACCAAATATGGTTGCCTAACTTTACAAAGGAATACTGTCTTTCTATTTTCAATTCTCTTTGGGTGGTTAATGGTTTTTTTTTCGATAATTTATTTAATAAAAATAATATTTCATAAATACAATATTGATGGACATACTTCTTTTCAAGAAATGGTTGTTTTATTTGGGAAGAGTAAAGCCATTTTAATTAATTTAGTGTTTATTTTAATTTTTTTCATAACAGCTGGCTATCACACTTATTGTATTTTAGACATGGTTAATAGAACTGAACTTACTGCACTTGTACAAAACGGCGTTCTTTTAAATGGATATATAAATAAATTTGGATATGAAGGAAAGGGAGGTGAACAAGCATTTGTGAAATATTCTTTTGACAATAAGAAGTATAATGAGTCTTTTCCGCGAAAGGATACTTACACCAAAGGTGATAGTTTAGCATTAATTGTGTTACCTGCTAATCCAAATATCGTAATGCTTACTTCAGAATATTATGAGGCTATACTGGATGATGGAGAATAACTAACACCATAATCTAATGATTTTTCATTTTTATTTACAAAAGCATGTAGGTTAATAATCTACTTTTTCTCCATCCACTCATCCATTTTTGCTTCTAAAACGGCAATCGGCAGACATCCGTATTTCAAGAGTTCATTATGGAATTCTTTTACCTCATACTTGTCACCCATGGTGGTTTTTGCCTTTTCTTTAAGTTCCAATATCTTGAGTTGACCAATCTTGTAGCCGAGTGCCTGTCCGGGCCAAGCCATGTATCTTTCAATTTCTGCGGTAATATTTGCTTCGGAATCCGCTTCGTTGTCCAAAGAATATTGAATGGCTTGTTCTCTTGTCCAGCCTTTATAGTGCATGCCTACATCTACCACAAGACGAATGGCTCTGTGCATTTCCATGCCTAATTTGCCAAAATATTGATAAGGATCTGTATATAAACCGAGTTCTTTGCCTAAGCTTTCAGTATAAAGCGCATAACCTTCTCCATACGCACCATACCAAAGGTATCTTCTGAATTTTGGTAATGCCGTATTTTCCTGTTGTAAGCTGATTTGGTAGTGATGCCCCGGTATGGCTTCGTGCAGGAACAATGCCTCGTCTTGAAATACATTATAGTCTCTAGGGTCAAGGACGGGGCAATAAAAAATTCCGGGACGACTGCCGTCCGGAGTTCCTTGATAATACTCGGCACTGGCAGATTTTTCTCTAAAAGACTCTGTCTGGCGGATTTCAAAGGTTGATTTCGGGACTAAATCATACTGCTCTTTTAGAAAGGGTTGCATCCGCTCATAGATCTTATGAAATCCTTGTATTACTTCTTCATCTTTCTTATAAGGATGTAGTTGTGGCGCATCGTTGACATATTTGAAGAAAGCTTTTAAATCTCCTGCGAAACCAACTTGCGTTTTAATAGCCTCCATTTCCTTGCGGATTCTTGCCACTTCTTTTTCCCCTAAAGCAAAAATTTCATCGGGTGTCATGGTGGTGGTGGTGTAATATTTTGCCATCAATGCATAATATTTTTTGCCATCCGGTACATGACTGATGCCTGTTACTTCTTTTGCCTGAGGGATATATTCTTTTTCCATGAAATCATACAACTTCTTATAGAAAGGTATAATTTGTTCTTGAATGGCTTTTGTGTAAGCTGCCGTGAATTGCTTCTTTGAACTGTCTGAAAATGTTTTAGGCATATTGGTTATGGGGCCATAGAAAATGCTTTTTGTTGGGTCTTCAACAATGATGTCCTTTAATTGTGGCGCTATTTTTATAGCTAAAGATTTTGGCAATATCCAGCCTGTTTTTATTCCTTCCCGCATTTTAGCGATGGCTGTATCACACCAAACAGGAAAAACATTCATTCTGGAAAGCCAGTTTTGATAGTCCTTTTCTGTTTTAAAAGGCTGGCTGCCACTTCCTGAACCCAATAATGGGAAGTCCAAATGTTTGCCAGACATCTGATTGATAGGCATTAAGTGGTCTGGGAATTGCATCATTTCTAATGCAATATCACAATCCCATTTGAGAATATCATAACTCATTTGATCGTTGGCATCTAATGTTGAGCGGTCATATTCTTTCAACCCATCAGCATATTTTTGGTAGAAAGCTCGTACTTTATCTCTATAAGCATCAGAAATGTCTATCGGAAATTGGTCATTATACCTATTGTCACCACTGACAGTAGCTGAAAATGGGAATAGTCCTAATGATTCTTCATAATAATTCTCAAAAAGTGTCTTTATCTCAGAAGCAGGTTTATGTTTTTTACAACCTATAAATAAAATGGATATAAAAATTATGATACCAAATTTCCTCATATGCGTACTTTATGCATATAAAGGTAAAGCTATTTTTGAGTAAATTATGTTAAAAATTGTAGCATATGTGTCGAAGGGATTAAAAAATAATTTGAGTCCCCCAACATACTATGCATTATTCTATTTACACCATTAATCCTTGCCAAGTAGAAAGCCTTCGTTGTTCTAAGAGTAAATTCTTTCCTGTTTTGTGTTGTAAGATAATTTCATCCGTGTAGTGGCGAATAGTCAAAAGTGTAAGGTGGTGCTTTTCTTCAATCGTGAAGGTGGACGCCAGCACAGCTTTTATCTTGGCAATTTTTTCAGGAATATCATCAACACAAGCCTGAAAGGAGATAGCGCCATTTTGCATCATGTTGATTTTAAAATTTGCTTTGGAAAAGGCATCTAAAAGATGACTGATAACATCTTCAGCAACAAAAGAAAAATCCTTGGTATGGAATGTAAGTAAACATTGATCACCTTTTACCATTCTTACAGCAGGAAGGTGCTCACTATTTGCAACACCCACTACGGTACCTTTATCCTGAGGTTGGATAAAGGATTTAACCAATAACGGTATATTTTTGTTTTGAAGTGGTTTGATGGTTTTGGGATGGATAACGGTAGCACCATAGAAAGTCATTTCTACTGCTTCCAAATAGGAAATCTGATCTAATAGTTGCGTGTCATCGAATTTTCTAGGGTCACCATTGAGAACACCGGGAACATCTTTCCAAATCGTTTGACTTTCAGCATTTAATATATTTGTAAAAATAGCAGCGGTGTAGTCAGAGCCTTCTCTGCCTAACGTTGTAGTGCAGTTTTCCGGGGTGCAACCCAAAAAACCTTGCGTTAATACAATACCTTTCTCTAATAACGGCAACACTTTTTCATGAATTAAGGCACTGGTTTTGTTCCAGTCGACCTTCCCTTCCCGGTAGGTGTCGTCCGTTTTTAAGACATCGCGAACATCTAACCATGTGTTGTGGATACCGATGCTGTTCATGTAGTGACTAATGATGGTCGTAGAAAGTAATTCGCCAACGGAGACTATTTGATCGTAAACATAATTGTATTCTTCCTCCCTTTCCTCTTCCACCTGCCATTCCATTTCTACAAAGAAATTGCTTAAAGCATCATAAACGGGATGTGTATCATCATCGAATAAGCCCTTACAAATATTAAAATGACTTTCTTTAAGCTGTGCAATAAGTTTTTTTGTTTCACCATTTTTAGCAAAATATGCTTGTACAACCTCTTCAAGTGCATTGGTGGTTTTTCCAAGTGCTGAAACAACGACCACTAGTTTGTCTGACTTATATTGTGCAATGATATTTGCCACATTTTTCATTGATGATGCATCTTTTACAGATGCCCCCCCGAATTTGAATACTCTCATTTATTACAAATTATTTTAAATTATTGTCCATTAACTTGCAGGTTATCCACTCGTCGTCGAAGCTGCAATTGTATTTTTCGTAAAATTTTATAGCAGGCGCATTCCAGTTAAGCACATGCCATCTAAATTGCTTTACTTTTCTTTTTTGTCCCTCGACAAGATAAGCATCAAATAGTAATTTGCCAATTCCATTGCCCCGTTGATTTTCTTTTATGACAAAATCATCTAAATACAACATCCTTCCCTTCCATGAGGAGTATGCGTCATGAAAAAGCGCTATACCAACGATTTCTTCTTCAGAAATAGCTATTAATACTTCGAAATACGCATCTTTAAAATCTTGCGTAAAGTCCTCAAAAGTATTAGTGGGCTCCGATGGTTGTTTCTCGTAAACGGCCAGTTCATGTATCAATTGATAGACACCCTCAAGATCGCTCTCAAGTGCCTTTCTAGTTATAATATGGTTGCTTTTCGTCAATTTTAAATTAAATATGTGAAAAAAATGGGTTGCAAATATACAGAAACGTCAAAAATCTATTCAAAATTTTAACTTTGCACTACATTAAAAAAAAGTCAAGAATGTCAGGTAGGATAATAACATTGGATGAATTTATTTTTGAAAAGCAAAAAGACTTTCCTTATGCTTCCGGTGAACTCTCCGGATTGCTGAGAGATATCGGTGTGGCGGCGAAAATTGTTAATAGAGACTTGGGGAAAGCGGGTTTGGTGGATCATATCATAGGACAAACGGGTACGACCAATATCCAAGGTGAGGAAGTGAAGAAGTTGGATGAATTTGCTAATAATATATTGATCGAGTGCTTAAAAACCAGTGGAGAATGTTGTGGCGTGGCTTCAGAGGAGGAAGATACTTTTATTTCATTTCACGAAAGCCAACGGTATTCTAATGCGAAATATGTGGTTCTATTCGACCCACTTGATGGCTCTTCTAATATTGATGTAGGTGCGCCTGTTGGCACCATATTTTCTATTTATAAACGTGTATCACCCATTGGTGGCGCATGTACAATAGAAGATTTTCTTCAACCGGGTACGGCACAGGTAGCGGCAGGTTATGTGATGTACGGATCTTCAACTATGTTGTTTTATACTACCGGAGCAGGCGTAAATGGCTTCACGCTAGACAGGTCGATAGGAGAGTTCTGCTTGAGTCACCCCGATGTAAAAACACCTGTAATGGCCAAAACATACAGTTGTAATCAAGGCAACTATGCTACTTTTTCGCCAAGTGTAAAAACTTTTATAGACTATTGTCAATCTTCCGACGGTAAAAAGCCATTCTCTCTGAGATACATCGGCTCCATGGTGGCAGATTTTCATAGAAACCTCATTAAAGGCGGGATTTTCATGTACCCCGGAACAGCCTCAGCACCTAAAGGGAAATTGAGATTGATGTATGAATGCAATCCATTGGCATTTTTACAAGAACAAGCAGGAGGTAAGGCAGATTGGGGAGGCGGAAGAATCATGGAAATCGTTCCTACAGAATTACATCAGCGAACTATCGTTTATATTGGTAGTGCCGGGTTGGTGGAAAAGTTGATGGAAGGCTAAGCGTATTCTTATTTTACCCTTGGTGGTGGGGGTGGAAAATCGGAAGAGTTATATTTTTTATAAATTACCTTGTCGGAGTCTTGGTAGTCGTCAATAAATTTAATCTGTTCTAATACATATTCATCATCAGGGAAAAATTCAAGAACTTGTTCGTAAACTTCTTTTGCCTTGGTATAATTTTTAGTTAAAAAGTATTCATCAGATATTTCTTCAAAGCACTCAATAAACATATCTTTTACATACATTTCTTCAAGATCTTCTGGATAATCTTTCGCTCTTTTTTTGATATTGCTTAATGTTACTTCAGCTTCTTGTAGGTTTTCATGCTCTATCAAATATCCTATTCTTAAAAAATCACGCGTCCAAGGCAAAACCCTAAAAGCGGTTCCACCTTCTTCATCGACTATAAAAGGATAATTTAACATCAGGCTGTCAATATACTCTAATGCACTAGAGTCATCATACGATTCATCATAGTTATCTAAAAAATGTTCGAAATCACTAAAAATGACCGCGCTTAGCTGTTTTTGTACATCTATATTATCGGGTTCAAGGGAGTAAGCATGTATCGGAAATTCTCTTGCTTTTTTAGAATTCATTTTGCTGCTGTAATAAATGTACATAAATTTATCTCTTAAAACTATAAGTTCTTTTAACAAAGAAGAATCCTGAATACTTGCTGTAATTTGGTTGTAAAATGCATCAAATTCTTTGGGCGCATTTTTCTTAGAACTGATTTTACTTGCAAATAGGGTGCTATAACGAATTATATAATCATATGTATTTTCATCAGGTGAAATTTTAGTCAATTTTAGTAGAAATGGTATATGGGTTGAATCAGGATTTTTTATATAATTTGAGGAAATATAGTTTATTGTCTGAATCAACATAACATTGGTAAGGTTAGAATTACTTAAGAAATATGCTTTTTGGAATTCTGAAAATGCTGATTCATAATCCTCGACTTCAAATAACTCAATACCCTTGTTTAAGTACTGTAATGAGGCTAAGTCCAATAATGTCAGGTTATGTTCTTTTTGGTTTAGTTGTGTCAATACCTCTGAATATCCCTGATTTGTGTACTCAGAATAATCTATTATAGAGGTTGAATAAAGATAATTGTATAGTTCATTTTTGTTTTTAGGATTCGTTTCAACTAAGCCTTCTGATTTTGCTGTTGATTCAAAAATGATATTTTCTCCATAAGGATCCGCAACCAGAAAAACGTGCGCAGGGACTTCCTTAATAATATAGTTGATATGAAGTTCTTTTAGTAACAAAGCATAGAATGCCGTTCCAGTAACACAGTTGAACGTTTTTTTATCATATATCTCATTAAAATAAGCAATTAATTGGTATCTCTTCAGAAATTCAGAATACCCTAATGCATATATTCCCTCGAGTGCCTTTCTTTTGCCTTTTTTATTTTCTACTACTTCTGTAAAAATGCCTGCAATTGAATCAATAGAAAATTGAATTTTTTTAGCCTTTTCCTCATTCATGGTCGAGTCTACCTAAAGAAATAAGTAAAGCGGGCTGTAACTAAGTGATTTTACCTTAGAAAAAGCCTCTTTTTCAAAGTTTGAGATAAATGATAAATCTTCAAAGCTAATGTTTATTTCAGATTTTATATCTTGACCATGTCCGTTGTAGGTAAGAAATATAACCAAGATGAAGTGTATAATTGCTTTTTTCATATAAAGACATAGATGACAAAAATATAGACTTTAAATTTATTATTCAGCAACTTTTACCTATTATTAATCTAAATTTATTATCAACCTCCGAGGTTGAAAATTTTTTATAATGATTTGATTATGAGTTTATTAATATTTTCATGTAAGCCCTGAGTACTGTTTTTTTCCTCAACCCTCGAGGTTAAATTCTGTTAACAATAACATCGCTTAACAATATTTTCTTGCCCTTATTGTTATTCTGATATAGTTTTGACAGTACAATGAATACAAAGTATCCCATAGGATTTTTTACGTTAATGGTGGCCATGTTATCACTGGCAGGAATCTCCGTTAAACCTGCTTTCAAACAAACAAAGTCGGTTAAAAGTGAAGCTGCTCAGAAGCCTTTAGAAACGCAACCGCTCGGCGCTGTACAATTTACTGCCACTTTGTCTAACCCTTATTTTCGTATACAGCCAAGCGCAGCTGAAGCCTACTTATATGTAGAAGCTAAATCTGATAAATATCAAGCACCCGACCAACAACGTGCATCACTTAATCTTTCTTTGGTGATTGATAGGAGTGGCTCTATGAGTGGTGATAAAATAAAATACTGTAAACAAGCCGCAAAATTTGTCGTCGACCAACTAAGTTCGGAAGATTATCTCTCTTTGGTGATTTATGATAACGAAATTATCGTCTTACAGCCCTCGGTGAAAGTTACTGATAAGCAGTTGTTAAAGAATAAAATCGATGAAATTTTCGACCGTGGCGGTACGAATTTATGTGGTGGCATGATGAAAGGATTTGAGCAAGTAGAGGGAAACTTTAAAGCAGGTTTTGTCAATCGCGTTTTGTTGATGAGTGATGGATTGGCCAATGAAGGTATTACATCAACAGAGCAGATTCAGCAAAAAGCGGCTACTTGGCAAAAAGAAAAAGGTATTACTATTTCTACATTTGGTGTTGGAACTGATTATAACGAGGATCTTATGCAAGGAATTGCCGAAAGTGGTATGGGCAATTATTATTTTATCGGTGACCCTGAGAAAATACCTGCAATATTTTCTAAAGAACTCAATGGTTTACTCAACTTAGTAGCAAAAAATATGACATTAACCATTGAACTGCCGAAAGAAGTTCAGCTAAATCAAGTATATGGTTATAAGTACGAACAGATAGGAAATAAGGTTACGGTCAATTTTAGGGATGTCTTTTCAGAAGAAACGAAAGGGGTATTGTTAAAACTGACCGTTCCCGCCAATACAACACAAAGTTTGAGTTGTATAAACACCATCCAGTTTGAAGATATGGTACACCATTCCGGTGTTCGTCAATCAAATATTGTGCAAACGATGAATCCGGTTTATGATACCATCTTATTTAATAATGCCATGTCCAAATTTGTCATGGAGAAGGCAAGTATTTTTGAGGCAAACTATCATATGGAACAGGCTCAACGATTATTTGACCAAGGTAAGTATGATGAAGCACGGACATATATGTGGAGTAATAATAGCCAACTAAAGGAAAAAATCAATAAATATGGGTTTGATTCTGAAGAAATGATGATGATGGACTCACTCAGTACCGAATATGAGTCTCAATTGAAAGATGCGGAAAATATGAGCGAACAAGATAAAAAGTACCTGCAAAAAGAATCTAAATCGATGAATTATAACATAAAAACCCAGAAACAAAAATAGACTTTTTTCATAGCGTTACCATATTATTGGATGCGGCGTCTGTCAATCTCCCCGACAGGCGTCGTTTTTATGTCAACCTCCGAGGATGTAAAAAGCTATATTTATTGATTTTCTTAGGAGAAACATATAATAATACGATGATTTAAAAGTAGTCCACTCTCGTTCATGTGGAGACACGTGAACAGGGAATTGGATTTTACTAATGGACTATTTAATAATTGCTATTGTGATAAAATAATACTTAACCCTCGAGGTTGAAAATTCCAGCTTTAGTTTCACATTCATATGCTTCGTCAATCAACAAATCATGTCCGGCGGCCGCTTGCGTAGCCAATTCATCCACCCTATTGTTAAAAGGGTTTTCCGCATGACCTTTCACCCAAACAAATTTTACGGTATGTTTCCTATAAATCAACAAGAAGCGTCTCCATAAATCTGGATTTTTTTTGCCCTTGAAACCACTTTTTTCCCAACCAAACACCCATCTTTTTTCGACAGAATCAACCACATATTTCGAGTCAGAGAAAATGGTGACTTCTTCACCTAAATTTTTTAAGGCTTCTAAACCTATAATAACGGCAAGCAATTCCATACGGTTATTCGTTGTCCGTCGAAAACCCTGAGAAATTTCCTTTTTATGCTGTTTATACATCAACAAAACACCATAACCACCCGGTCCGGGATTGCCCGTGGCAGCACCATCCGTATAAATCGTTATCATTGCCATAAAAGTAAAGAAACCTTCCTTATTTTTACCAAAATTTTTAAATGAACAAGAAGCAAAAAGCGACATTTATTGTAAATAAACTGGAAGAGCTTTTTCCGGAAGTCCCAATACCTTTGGATCATAAAGATGCTTATACATTATTGGTGGCAGTTTTATTGAGTGCACAATGTACCGATGAAAGAGTGAATAAAGTAACACCATATCTATTTGAGTTGGCAGATAATCCGTTGGAAATGAGTCGTGCTCCTGTGGAAAAAATTAAAGAAATTATTCGCCCATGTGGGCTGTCGCCAAGAAAGTCTCAGGCAATTTCAGATCTTTCTAAAATTATCATAGAAAAACATCAGGGACAAGTTCCGGCTACTTTTGTTGACTTGGAGGCTTTGCCGGGCGTTGGTCATAAGACAGCATCCGTGGTCATGAGCCAAGCTTTTGGCTTTCCTGCCTTCCCTGTCGATACACATATTCACAGACTTGCACAAAGGTGGGGACTAACTCAGGGAAAGAATGTAGAACAAACTGAAGCTGACTTGAAAAAACTGTTTAAGAAAGAACTTTGGAATAAACTACACCTGCAAATTATCTATTTCGGAAGAAAGTACTGTCCCGCAAGAAGCCATGATATAACCACATGCCCCATTTGTAGCGTGGTAGCAAAAACTATTGACAAATGAAGTTTTTAGTTTTTGGTGATAAGTAATGAGTAGCAAAAACTATTGACCCAAATTTCCAAATTTCCAAATTTCCAAATTCCCAAATTCTCACATTCCCAAATTCTCACATTCCCAAATTCTCACATTCCCAAATTCCCAAATTCCCAAATTCACACAATCTCAAATTCCCACATTCCCAAATTCCCACATTCCCAAATTCACAAATTCTCACATTCCCAAATTCTCACATTTCCAAATTCCCAAATTACCTCCTCACTTTCCACAAGCTTCTGTTCTCCAAATTTCCTTTTTCAAGGTGTTGCAAGTATTCATTATTGCCTTCAATGAACAAAGCTGCCACTAGTGACGCTATTTCAAGATCATCTTTATCAAAAGTGCCGGGCTTAAAATAATTGTCAACAAATTTCGTGTCGAAATCACCACTAATAAATGCCGGGTGATTCATGACAAACATACCAAAATCAAGGGTCGTTTTAACGCCACTGACCTGATATTGGGAGATGGCAAATTTCATTTTTTCTATGGCCTCTTTTCTATTAGCCGCATAAACAATTAGCTTCGAGAGCATCGGGTCGTAATAAATGGGAATATCCATGCCCTCTGTGAAACCATCGTCCACACGGATGCCATCACCTTTGGGCGGTTGATATTTTACTAAAGTGCCAATATCAGGAAGGAAATTATTTTCCGGATCTTCAGCATATACCCTTAGTTCCAAGGCATGACCATTAATTTGTAGGTCTTCCTGCTTGAAAGAGAGTTGCTCGCCTCGGGCAACTTTTATCTGTTCTTTAACAAGATCAATTCCGGTAATCATTTCAGTTACAGGATGTTCCACTTGTAAGCGTGTATTCATCTCAAGGAAATAAAACTCCAATTGATTGTTTACAATGAATTCAACAGTACCGGCACCGATATAATTGACCGATTTGGCAACATTTACCGCCGCTTCTCCCATTGCTTTGCGGATGGCAGGGGTTAGTATGGCAGAAGGAGCCTCCTCGACCACTTTCTGATGCCTCCTTTGTATAGAACATTCCCGCTCAAATAAATAAACAATATTGCCATGCTTATCTCCTAAAACCTGTATTTCAATATGGCGGGGTGACGTTACAAACTTCTCAATAAAAACTGACCCATCACCAAAGGCAGAAGTAGCTTCGCTAATAGCCATCTTCATCTGTTCCTCCAGTTCTTCTTCATTTTCAACTATGCGCATACCTTTTCCGCCACCGCCGGCAGAGGCCTTTATCAGAACTGGAAATCCAATCTCCTTGGAGACACGTATGGCTTCCTCAAAATCAGTTATTTTATCCGGTGTTCCCGGAACCATCGGTACATCAAATTTTGCTACGGCAGCTTTTGCGGCTAATTTTGAACCCATCGTTTCAATGGCTGCTACAGATGGTCCGATGAAGGTAATCCCTGCCGCCTCTACCATTCGTGCAAAATCTGCGTTTTCCGATAGAAACCCATATCCGGGATGTATGCCATCTACTTGCAAGGATTTAGCGACTTCAATTATTTTTTCCTTTAAGAGATAAGACTGATTAGAAGGAGCAGGGCCAACGCAAACGGCCTCATCAGCAAAACGTACATGTGGTGACAGTCGATCTGCTTCAGAGTAAATGGCTACCGTTTTTATACCCATTTCTTTAGCGGAACGCATCACACGAAGCGCAATCTCTCCTCTGTTGGCAACAAGAATTTTTTTCATTTACACATATTTGAGGTTAAAAATATGAAAAAGGTAGAGTTGTGACAAATGTTTTTAAAAATCAACCTCGGAGGTTGCCTTAATCTAACCTCGGAGGTTGATTTTCCTATCAAAAATACTACCTTTGCTGCATGAACCAATGGAAAGATACATTCCGCATGTTGGAAAAGGATGTTAGGTTGGAATTGCGTCAGAAAACTTCTATTGCCGGTATTACTTTATATGTAGTTTCTACAGCTTTTGTAGTGATGTTCGCTTTTAAAGGTAATATGGATGTGCGTTCTTGGGTGGCCGTTTTTTGGATTATTGCATTGTTTTCAGCAACCAGTGCGGCAACGCGATCTTTCACTAAGGAAGCTACTACTCAGTTTTATTACATGAAATTTTTGGTATCACCACTATCATTGATTTTATCTAAAATTATTTATAATACTTTGTTGATTACCTTGCTGAATCTTGTGGGTTGGCTGGTAATGACGCTTTTTTTTGGTTCCTTGATATATAACCTGAATATCTTTTTTTTAGCAGTCGTGTTGGGAAGTCTTGGATTGGCAAACATATTCACCCTGTTATCGTCTATTTCGGCAAGAACACAAAACCCCGTTTTGCTGTCTATTATGGGGTTTCCCATTATCATTCCTTTGATTTCATTGCTGATTAAACTTTCATTTTTATCCGGTGTGACCGTCGGGTTTGAAAAGGATAAATACATAGTTATCGGCGGTTTATTGGTTTTAAATCTGATAATTGTCATACTTTCTGTTGTCTTATTTCCTTATCTTTGGCGCGATTAATATGGAAAAAAATACTTTTTCAGGAATAAAGCATTGGTGGTGGAAAGTACTCTGCATGGCATGTTTACTCTATACCGTTGTCATGGGTATTTATAGCGACATCCCTAAATTGAATATACTGGAACAGTCGATACGAAACCTGTTTTTTCATGTGCCCATGTGGTTTGGAATGATATTCATGACCCTTACATCTGTTATATATGGTATGTTGTACCTAAATAAAGGACAAATAAAGTACGATGTTATTTCAAGTCAGTTGGTGACAGTAGGTTTTATTTTTGGATTATTGGGTCTGATGACCGGTTCTATTTGGGCCAGGGTTACCTGGGGAGCATGGTGGAGTTTTAGTGAGGTGAAGTTAAATGCTTCTGCCGCAGGCGTATTAACCTATGCCGCATATTTCATATTAAGAAGTTCTTTTGAGGATGATGAAAAAAAAGCACGCTTCTCTGCAGTATATAATATATTCGCTTTTGTGATGTTTTTTGTGTTTATCATGGTAATTCCAAGACTTGATGTCGGTTCTTTGCACCCAGGCAATGGAGGCAATCCGGGCTTTAGTGCCTATGATTTAGACAATAGACTGCGTATCGTATTTTATCCCGCAGTCATCGGTTGGACGCTCATGGGTGGATGGATTACTCAACTCATGATACGAAGTAAGTTTTTAGAAAGAAAAAAAATAGGGTTAGAGTAAAGCTATGTTGAAAATTATCTTTTCCATAATGTTAACTTTTTGTTACGCAATTACTACATTTGCGCAGTCAAACAGTGAAGTTCAATTTCTTGTAGAGAATTACAAGCTCAATGCCGTTGTGGTTGTTTTTGTAATAATTCTGTTGGGTTTGTTTTTTACGTTGTTTAGACTGGAAAAAAGGTTAAAGAATTTAGAAAAGGATAATTAAAACAATTTTATGGCACAGACCCGTTTTTTTGAGAACGTACAGAAGTACGTTGAAAAAGCAGCAGACTTTACAAAACTACCTAAAGGACTAATTCAGCAAATTATTTGTTGCAATGCCGTTTATCAGATTAAGTTTCCCGTTCGAATTGGGAATGAAATTCAGGTTATTGAGGCTTATCGTGTGCAACACAGCCACCACCGCCTTCCGACAAAAGGAGGTATTCGCTACAGTGAAATGGTGGATCAAGATGAAGTGATGGCACTGGCGGCATTGATGACTTATAAGTGTGCCGTTGTAGATGTGCCTTTTGGTGGTGCGAAGGGCGGCATAAAAATTAATGCTAAGAACTATACACCGGCACAATTAGAAAGGATCACACGCCGCTACACTTTTGAACTGATAAAAAAAGGATTCATCGGGCCTTCATTAGATGTTCCTGCGCCGGATTATGGAACAGGGGAACGCGAGATGAGCTGGATAGCGGATACATACATTTCTTTCAACCCTTCGCAAATAGATGCTTATGGTTGTGTAACCGGGAAGCCTGTATCTCAAAATGGTATTCGTGGTAGAACGGAAGCCACGGGAAGAGGTGTTTTCTACGGATTGCGCCAAGCATGCGAGGATAAAGATGATATGAAAGTACTCGGATTAACACCTGGAATTGCCGGGAAAACTGTTATCGTACAAGGATTTGGCAATGTTGGCTATCACTCCGCAAGAATTCTTCAGGAAGAAGGAGATGCCAAAATTATCGGTATTGCCGAGTACGAAGGTGCATTATACAATCCCAATGGTATCGACATAGAAAAATTGAAGAAGTTTCAAAAGGAAAATAATACCATCAGAGGATATCCGGATGCTAAATTTATCGCAAAATCCAATGATATCTTAGAATATGAGTGCGATATTTTGGTGCCTGCGGCATTAGAGAATCAAATAACTAAGGAGAATGCACCAAAGATAAAAGCAAAGATTATCGGTGAAGGTGCCAACGGACCTGTAACACCCGAGGCAGAAGATATTTTATTGAAAAAAGGTGTGCTCATCATCCCGGATATGTATTTGAATGCCGGTGGTGTTACCGTTTCTTACTTTGAATGGCTAAAGAATCTTTCGCATGTCCGTTTCGGAAGAATGGAGCGCAGATTTCAAGAAGGTGCTAATATGAATTTGGTGAACCTCATACAAGAAAAAACAGGCAAAAAGCTCTCTAAGTTAGAAATGGAGAAAATGGTCAAAGGTGCCGATGAAATTGACCTTGTTCGCTCGGGTTTGGAAGATACCATGATATATAGCTATGAATCGATCCATGAAATATGGAAAAAACATAAGAAAATGGACTCTATACGCACAGCGGCATATGTAAATGCCTTAGGAAAAATTGGAGAAGCATATCTTGAAATGGGCATTTTCCCTTAATGGCAGGCTCGAAAATTGTTGATACACTGTATTCATTGAAATTTTCTTCACGTTCGTTGAAAATATTTTATGCTGAAACTTAGAAGGTATAGTTTTGGTAAAAATATTTATACAATGAAAAATACGAAAATTAAGGTAATGGCAATAACGATGGCAAGTGCCGTGTTGTTGCAAGCTTGCACACAAGTGATTGATGCAATCATTGTTACTACGGAGGAAGCGGCGCAATCTGCTGCATATGCTATCGCCCTGAATCCTAATGGGATGATGGCGCAAGTAGAGGATGCTATCGCTTTAGCTGATGCGGAAGGTATTTGCGCCTTCGAATCGGATTCCACTATACATAGGGTAGATGTTGATACCAATGATGTAGATTTTGACTATGTATTGGATTATAACTTTAACAGAACCTGTAATGGTGATATGCCTCAAAAATTCTCCTTAACGGCAGCCGGTTCAGGTTTTTATGATGCACCTAAAATGAAAGCCGATGACGCTGTGACTTTAGATATGTCATTGTCGGGGTTGTCAGAGGGCGCTGATTATAGATGGCTCAACTCAACCTTTAGAAGACAAGGTGCCTTGAAGTCCAAACTGTTTTCTTTCATTGATTTTGAGAATGACTTAACATTAACGCTGAGTAATATCAAAATTAGTAAGGCAACAGGTTTTGCAGAAACAGGTATTGGAAATCTTAAGATTAGCACAAAAACGGCAGGGAATCATAAATATTACTTTAATGGTACAATTGGTTTCCTTCCCGGAAGAAAAGCGGTTATAAAAATTAAGGATGAAACATTTCTGGTAGATTTGGTTTCAGGAGAGATTATTCGATAATGTCAGACACCCACTTTGACGAGACAGATTGAAAATACCGCCCACAGAAACGATAGTCTTTTGTTTTAATAATTCTAATTTTCTTGACGTTTGAAACAGCAAAATAGAAAATTTTGTATTGTGTTAAATGGCGTTATGTGGTCTTCCGTTACACAACGAATTTTGTCAAATCCATTTTTAAGTTCGTTTGTCAAAGTTTTTTCTGTGTATTGTTTGATTTCAAGACCACTGCATTTTGTTGGTCCGTTTTCTGAAAATGTTCCGATTGTCATATAACCCTTTACAGATTTTCTAGCGGTGTCCATATATTTTGCAACTTGTTCTGTCGTTGTCAAAAAGTGAAATGTGGCTCTGTCGTGCCAAATGTCAAAAGTGGTTTTTGGTTCAAAATCAGTAATGTCGCTTACAATCCAATTAACTTTCTTCGCTTTGTCGCCCAAACGATTTTTTACTTTTTCGAGTGCTTTGGCTGAGATATCTAAAACGGTAATATTTTCAAATCCTTTGTCAAGCAAGTAGTCCACAAGTTTACTGTCGCCACCTCCGATGTCAATAATTTTAGCGTCTTTTGTCACTTCAAAAGAAGAAATAAAGTCAAGCGAAATTTTTGGAATTTCTTGTGTCCAACTTACTTGGTCTGGATTTTTAGTTTCATAAACTGTTTCCCAATGATTCTTTCTATTTGTGTTGTCCATTTTTATCTGTTTAATGTTTGTATTGTTGTGCGGTTTGGATTCGGGCCAACGGTTTTGAGTTTGCCGAAGCGAGGTTTAATATGCATAAATGCTTAGTGAATATACAAGCAAATAAGTCTCGCTTTTGGCAAAGTACTGTTACCCGGTGTTTTACTTTTCATCCTTCAAATTTTCATTTACAAATTTTTCACAGTAATCTTTTATAAGTTCTCTAACTCGTCTAAATTCCGCATTTATTTCTTCTTCTGTTCCTTTTGCTTTAGCAGGGTCAGGAAAATTGTAATGAAATTTCTTTGCTTTTGTCGGGAAGTAAGGACAGCGTTCTTTGGCGTTGTCGCAAACAGTCATTACAAAGTCAAAGTCTATGTCAAAATATTCGTCTATATTATTTGAAGTATGATTAGAAATGTCGATTTCATCTTCTTTCATTGTAGCAATTGCTTTTGGATTTACCCCATGTGTCTCTACTCCAGCACTATAAATTTTAACACTTCGACCTTGCGTAAAATGTTCTAAATAGCCGTGTGCCATTTGACTTCTACAACTATTTCCTGTGCATAACACTAATACATTTTTACTCATGTTATAATTTTTAATATTTATGGATTCGTGAATGCTTAGCTTTTCATAATTTAACCACATTGATAACTACCCATAATAAATTGATTATTGTAAATCTTGCGTCAAATCCATAATACGTATTCAATACTATAATTCCCACCAAAATGATTAGGAATTTTTTGTGCTTAACGAAGTATTCTTTCATTAGCAACAGCCGCTATTGGGTGAACAACAGGATTGTACTGTGTCTTTAACTTTCTCAAATGCTGGAATACCACATTTGTCACTGGCTAAACATGTAGTGTTTTTTGTTGTCAATATAAAATTTCCATTCTCAAACGCTACTCCATATTTTCCAATGGTGTCAGCTTGGTATTCAATTTCTATTTCGTGGTCTTCAATATTCAACTTGTCTATGGAAAGGTCAATTATTGAAATGAGTTTCTTCGGTTCCAGCTTGTGCCAAAAGTCTATACTTTCCCAAAGTTGCATAGAGATAATATGTTCGTTTCTCACAGTACCACCACAGTCTATAAATCGTTTATTAATTTGTCCAACTTCGGTAATATGAAAATGGGCTGGAACATTTTTTCCGTCAGGCTTAATAAAGGTTACTTCTGTAACTGTTTTTAATTTGTCTTTAAATTCTGATAAAAGCATATTGATAGTTTTATTTGATTAACAGCATTGTTTGTTTTTGAGTTTTGTCGCAATTTTTAAAAAATAGTCGATTATTTTTTCAATTGATTTTTCGTTGATACAATAACATATTGCATTACCTTCAATTGTTCCTTTTATTAGGTCTGCATTTTTAAGTTCTTTCAAATGCTGTGATACCGTTGGTTGTGCCAATGGAAGTTCGTTTACTATATCTCCACAAATACAATTGTTGGCACTTATAAGATATTCAACAATGGCAATTCTTGCCGGGTGTCCTAATGCTTTCGTTAGCAAGGCTATTTCGTTTTGTTTGTCTGTAAAATGCTCTGTTTTTGTTGCGCCCATTTGTCTAAATAAAATTTGTATATTGCAATATTACGATAAAAATCTGAATTGTCAAAATATTTTTTATTTTCTTGTCTGTAGAATGTTTGTGGTGTGTTAGAAAATGTCCGGTAATACATGGTTTTACATGCATTTGGTACTTCCTTTCTTTGGAGGTGCAATTTGTCGTTAAAAATGTAGATTTTTGCATAAAAAATAAACATTGTCAGCAAAACAATTACCGGAGAATAAGCCGCTTTACCACCTCATTGGCTGGTTGGCGTATTTCTTGTTCACCACATTTATCATCATATCCAGTTTTCCATTATTCAATACATTGGTCAGGCAAATTACCTTCCTTGTCACGGATGTGATCATGTATTATTTTATCTTTTATTTTCTTTTTCCACGATACTATGAACAAAGAAAATATTGGCAACATTTTACCATCGGCGGCATTGTTTTTATGGTATTGTTCGTAGTAAGAGGAATAGTGGTGACCAACTTTGTTTTCATCGATCAAATTTGTGCCGGAAATATCAAGGAATTGCCTGTGTTTATGCAGGGTGGGCTAACATTGCTGACGATAGTGAGTATTGCAACAGGAATAAAAATGTTTTTATTGGCTTATCGCTACCAAGAGCGGCAGGCTGCTTTGGAGAAGGAGAAGATGTTAGCAGAAATGAATTTCTTAAAAGCTCAAATAAATCCACACTTTTTATTCAATGCACTGAATAATATTTATGGTTTATCGGTAGTTGGCTCCAATAAGACTCCCGAAATGATTCTAACGCTTTCAGAATTTTTAAGACATAATATTTATAAAAGTACTTCTGAAAAGGTAAAATTGGGCGATGAAGTGAAATGTATTGAAAATTATACCCAATTATATGCAATGAAATTTTCCAAACCCTTAGATATCTGTTTCGACCATGAAAATATACACGCCCAACTGGATATTGAGCCATTATTATTGATTAATTTCTTTGAAAATGCATTCAAGCACAGTGGGATAAATCCCGAAAATGGATATGTACACGCATCTCTGAAAACTGAGGATGACGTTATTTATTTTCATATTGAAAATAGCCTTCCTGATTTTGATATGAGAAAAGATAGGGTAGGAGGTGTAGGCCTGGAAAATATACAAAAGCGTTTGGCACTTTCTTACCACGAAAAGCATGTGCTGGACATTCAACAAACAACTAACTCATTTATTGTCAAACTTGAATTACATGGAAATTAAACATCCAATAAGTTGCGTTTTGGTAGATGACGAACCGATTGCCTTGGAGTATATGGACTTTTTTATACAAAAAATGCCGGAATTAGCGTGTAAAGGAAGTTTTACGAATGCTTTAGAGGCATTGAAATATATACAAGCTCATAAAATTGAATTGGCTTTCCTTGATATACAAATGCCGCAATTGACAGGTGTCGAGTTAGCAGGTTTTATCCATTCTGAGACAGGCATAATTTTCACTACTGCATATCCCGATTATGCTGTGGAAGGATTTAATTTAAATGCCATCGACTATCTATTAAAACCGATTGCCTATGTGCGTTTTCAGCAGGCTGTTCAGAAAGCGGTTCAAAGATTGCGTACATCAAACGAAGGAGAAAAAACTATTGCGAGGGATTTTCTTTTGGTAAAAGTAGATTATAAGTGGATTAAAATTTATTTTAGAGACATTCTTTATATAGAAGGATTGAAGGAATATGTCAAAATTGTCACGAAGGATAAAGCGTTCGTAACGTTGGAATCTATGAAAAATATGGAGGTGATTTTGTCGAAAGAAGGCTTTCTGAGGACACATAAATCTTTTATCATCAACCTTAGTTATGTGACCGCTTGGTACGGAAGTACCATTGAATTGGGGCGTATCGATATTCCCATTGGTGCAACATACAAGGAAGAGGTTATGGCGAAACTTATGTGAAAATTGAAAAAGGGATGTTTTAAATTATAAATTATAAATTTTGAATTTTGAATTTTGAATTTCATTGCGGTTCATTTCTTTTTTCCATTTCTGCATCCATTTTTTGAAGGTATTCAATCTGATTTTTATTGCCGTTTCTTACGATATCGTATTTTGTTTTTGGTTTTTTATCCCACCACCAAAAGAAACCCTCTAATTGTCCGGCAGCGCCTTCCATTTGTTGCATGGGATTGAAACTGCCTTCAGGATTGTCCAGAAAAACTATTTTCTGCAAACTGTCGTTTTGAAAATAAATGTCCATCTGACTGCAAATGGCTTTATTAGCACCAACATATGCAGAGGAATCATCTTTGATAAAGTATAGTGACTCGGCATTGCCATTCACTTTCACGACATCAAGTTCACTGTCCTTAAAATATCCCTGTACAACGCGCCCTTTTACCTGATTGTAAATCTCCGGGTCACTTTGGCTGACAATCAAGCATTTGCCAGACATATATACGTAATCCACTTCATTATTTTTAAGATAAATAAAGATAGTATCTGCCGAAAATTGGGTAGTGTCTATCCAAACCACCGGATTTTTGAAAAGCCGTATGATGGAGTCTTGATAGGAAAAATACAAGGAATCGCAGATTGCTGACATCCTGCCTTTTAATACTTTGGTATGATAATAAGCATATA
This sequence comes from Chitinophagales bacterium, assembly GCA_019694955.1. Lineage (GTDB taxonomy): Bacteria > Bacteroidota > Bacteroidia > Chitinophagales > JADIYW01 > JADIYW01. The sequence continues at coordinate 51,997 of JAIBAX010000025.1, forward strand.
AAATACGGACAGAGTCTTGCTCGTCCGCTTCCTTCAGGCTGTCTGCCAATAAAGGTTCTAGGTAAGAATAGAGTGTATCAGCACTGATGTACAACGTGTCTTTCTCATCAGCTTTCATGAGAAAAGGGTCGTAATTGGCTTTTACTAAGGTGCTATCGCTCTGATAGAATAGTTTATCTGATAAGATAGTGATGCGTTCACTGGTGTCTATGTAAACGACGTTATTTTCTGCCAGGCCTTTTTCTTCCGCACCGTCATATTCAATTTTTCCGGCCGTTACTGTGCCATTCTCTCTTTTTAAGATGGTATTCCCTTCAAAATAGGCTTTTTCTTTTTGTGTATCGTAATATCCGGCATCCGTCCATATATCGCTGTCTTTCGTGAGGATATGTGTTTTGGTAACAAAAAGGGCAATTTTCTTTTTCGTATCATACCGCATTGAGTCGGCAAACATGGTGGTTTTCTTATCTTTATACACCACATTTCCATTGAATACTGCCAGATTTTGCTTGCTATAATAAGTTCCGGATTCACTGGTTAGTGTTGAGTTTTTCTGAATAACTTCTCCACCCTGTTTGAAGATACCAATGTCATCATTGAGGTCGAAATCTAAATAGGGCGTTTTGAGCGTAACCTGATTGTCTTTCATTTTAACATTGCCGACGATATTTCCCGTTTTTGTATCGCCGTTGTAAAACAGTTTGTCGCCCCAAATATCAATGGTATCTTTTTCGATATGTACTTTTTCAAATGCATCAATGGTGTTAAAATTCACATTTATCCAAGCACTGTCGCAATAGAAATAGGCACGACCTTGTTTGATGATAACATTGCCCACTAACCTACGCAATTGCATGTCCATGTTTGTCTGCAATTCCATGAAATCCGTTCTAATGATTTCTACCCTGTATTTTTTGCCCGGGTCGCTGTTGTTATTTTGAAGGGATGGCGGTGGTGGAACACTATTATTTACAGGCGTTTGCAAATCCATGGGACTTACTACTCCTTGGGCAAAAACAAGGGATGTTGCAGAAAGTAAAATTAAACAGGCGAAACAATATCTAAAGAGGCTATTCACTTGACTTCGGTACTGGTTGTTCCGTAACTGGCGTCTTTGGCTTCCTCTCTTTTCGCTCAATCAGTGAAATGCTGACATAATCTTTAGGATTTGCCTTCAAATCTACCAATAGAGCATCTAAAGATTTAATAGCTTTGTCTATATCTTTATAAACGCCATCTTCTTTAATCAACTTAGAAATAGTGCCATTGCCATTATTGATTTGTTCTACAATACCGGACAATTCACCTAGTGTCTTTTTAACTTCGCCAATGGTTCCTTCTAAATCAACCTGATTGATTTTGCCAGAAAGGGTGTCGAAATTTGCGAGTATAGATTCGATTTTGCCAGTATTTGCGTTCAGTTTTTCTGTCAAAGTGTTCAGATTGCCAGTGAGTTTCTTTGCATTGCCCATCACGGCATCAATATTGCCTTTCTCAGCATTGACGAGTCCGTTGACATTTGCCGTTAATCCATTTACACTCTCTAAAGCGGTAGATAAGGATTTTAAACTCATGCCCAAGTAGTTTTTATCTCCTTTTCCTAACGCGGCATTGAGGTTGTTTACTAAAGTATCTAATGAACTTACCAAAACTTCTGCTTTCGCAGTAATGGGTGATAAAGTTTGCGCAACAGACGCCAATAAATCTGACTTAACAGAACCCCGAATGATTTTATCGCCTACTAATTGTGAACTTTTTCCGGGTTCGAAGCTGATGCCTTTTTTGCCGAAAAGGTCTAAACTCACAATTTCAAACTTACTGTCTTCCGGTATTTTAACATCATCGTCTAAGGACAATTCAAGTAAAACTGGTAAGGAGTCTACACCACTACCTAACTCTATTGTGCTTATTTTTCCTATCAGCAATCCTTTGTAATAAACAGGATTTGCTTCATAAAGACCGAGCACATCCGAGTACGCAACTTTGACTGTTTGTGTCTTGGTAAAAATGTCTTCCCCTTTAAGATATCTATATCCTAAGACCAAAATAACAATGGTTATTAGTGTTAGCGCTCCAATTTTTACTTCGTTTTTCACTGTATCTTTGTATAATTTCCTTCAAAAATAAAGGATTCTTTTAATTTCTATACTTTATTATTGATGATTTTAAAAAATGTTGGCATATTTCTTTATTTCAAGTACTTTGCTGCCTCATTTCCCATCAATCTTACGCCGTCTTTGTAGACTACTACGAAGGCATCGTTAAACCCTAAAGGTACTAATTTTTTTCGGTAACTATTCGCCTCAGAAAATGTAGTGTAAGGACCACTCAGGTATCTAATAATATCACCTATTTTCTCCGTGTGTAGCTTAGCAACTTTAGAGAATTTTCCCGAAGACGTGTTTACCGGGACTTTTGTTGCGAAAACCTGTATTTTATAGGTTATGCCGTTAACAATGGTAATGGATGGTTTAATTTCGCTGGGGGATTGCTCTTTTGGAGGTTCCTTGGGAGGCGCTTGTTCTTTAGGTGGGTCAGGCGTATTGTCTTTGGGATCGGTTGGTTTAGGGTCTGTTTTAACAGAGGATGATTGCTTTTCAATCTCTAATTTATAATCTTTAAAACCTAGAAAAATGGCGTTTGCAACTTTCAACTGTCCATCTTCTGATACCAGAAAGGCTTCCTCTACATTATTCGTTAAAAAACCTGTTTCTACTAATACTGCAGGCATTGTGGTTCTGAATAATACCAAAAATCCTGCTTGTTTGACACCTCTGTTATAGCGTCCAGCTTCTTTAAAATGTTTTTGAATATGATCGGCCAGTAAAGTGCTTTGTTCAATGTAGGCATTTTGGTTTAAAGATAAGACAATATGGGTTTCTGGAGCATTCGGGTCAAAACCATCGTATTGATTCTTATAGTCTTTCTCCATGGTCACTACCTCATTCTCTCTTTTGGAAACATCCAGATTTGCTTCCGTTTTGTGTAAACCCATCAAATAGGTTTCTGCACCAAAAGCAGTCGTATTCGGATTGGCATTGCAATGAATACTGATAAATAAATCCGCATTATTTCTATTCGCAATAGCGGCACGTTCGTGCAACTCAATAAATACATCTGTTTTCCTAGTATATATTACTTTAATATCCGGATATGTTTTATTAATCAGTTCACCCAGTTTCAAGGCAATTGCTAAAGTGACAATCTTTTCTTTAGAATTGTGTTGTCCTGAACACCCGTTATCATGTCCCCCATGACCGGCATCTATTACAATGGTTTTTATCTTAAAATTATTAGTAGTCGTTTGGCTATTCATGTTTGAGAACGGTATTAACATTAAAACCAAAAGAAAACCTATATTTATACCACTTTTCATTTTATTTTTGCCATTTATGATGTTTTAAATTTTGAAGGGCAAGTAAACAAATATTTTTTGAAATTAATATTAAAAATAATCCATATATTGTTGATAATCCTGTCATGTGGGTGTTTATTTGGACAAGCACCACCTGATATTGAATCATTGAAGCATTCATCTACCCCAAAAGTTGTTTTTAATGCCGATTCTTCCATTGTCAATAATGATTTCAAAAATAGTACCACAAAAACGACGGATAGTATTGAAATGGCAACTGTTTCGAGTGATTTTAATGTTAAATATTCTAAAGACTCCTTAAAATCCCCCATCGTCTATCATGCGGTTGATTCGATGGTTTTAGACTATCCCGCCAAAAAGGTTTATCTATATGGAAACGCAGAAGTAACCTATGATGATGTGAACATAAAAGCACGGTTTATTGAATTTAATTATGGCGCAAATGAAGCTTACGCAATCGGTGGTATAAAAGATTCTCTTAATTCTTTGGACAAAATTCAGTTTTCCCAAGGAAGCGAGGAATATTTGGCGGATGAACTTAGGTTTAATTTTAAAACACAAAAAGGAAAAAGCAAGGGACTGATTACAAAGTATGACGAAGGTTATCTGCACGGCATGGAAATAAAAGTCGTTAACGACTCCACTTTGTTTGGACGAAATGCGCGCTATACAACTTGTGAATATGAGCATCCACATTTTTATATTGAAGTTGGTAAGGCAAAAATTATCCAAGACCGTGTCATTGTAGGGAAACCCGCCAATTTGGTTATTGAAGATGTACGAACGCCATTGGTGCTGCCATTTGGTATATTCCCGGTTTTTAAGCAACGTACTTCCGGTTTGATATTACCTAGATGGGGCGAGTCCAGAGAATTGGGATTTTTTCTTCAAGATGGTGGATATTATTGGGCCATCAACGATAAAATGGATTTGACCGTTACGGGAACAGTATATACATTGGGTTCTTGGAACCTTAATACGACCTATAACTATCGCAAGAATTATAAGTTTTCAGGGTCCGCTAATGTGGGTATCTCCCAAACAAGAACCGGAGAAAAGCGAGATCCCAATTATGTAAAACCGGGATTGGATTTCTTTGTTAACTGGAATATGACACTCGACCCCAAGCGTTTATATAACTCGAATTTTACCGTCTCTGTGTATGCCGGAACACGCACTTTCCACCAGAATACCACCGCAGATCAACAAACTTTTTTATCGAATACTTACCGATCTTCGATTTCCTATAGCAAATGGTGGCCAGGAAAGCCTTTCCGACTAAGTGTTAGCGCGAATCATTCGCAAACGACAGACACCAGAAGGATAAACTTTAAAGTGCCGGAAATTAATTTCAGTGTTGCCAGAATCAATCCATTTCAGAAAAAAGTACAGAATGCTACCAAAAAATGGTATGAAAATATTGGCTTTAGCTATACTTTCGACACCAGAAATGAGTTGAATACATTCGATAGTTTGCTGGGACGCCCAGAGACGTACAGGACGATGCAGAACGGCTTTTTACACCAAATTCCGGTGACGACAAATTTTAAATTGTTTAAAAGCATTGTCGTTTCGCCCTCTTTTAACTACCGGGAATATTGGTACCTCAACCAAATCAATAAGTCGTTCCGTGTAGATACTATTATCAATGGTATAGACACTACCTACAATGCTTCTATTGTTAAAGATACTATCTCGAAATTTACTACCGGACGAGATTTTAACCTGAGCGTTTCTGCCAGTTGGCGGTTGTATGGTACTTTACAGTTCAAGAAAGGCAAACTGCAAGCTGTCAGGCATGTTATTACACCATCTTTGAGTTTGAGCTATAAGCCGGATTTCACCAAAGAACATTGGGGATTCTATAAATATGTGCAAAGTGATTTGGAAGGAGACCGACAGCAGTATTCCATATTTGAGAACGGTATTTATGGAGGTCCGCCAACCGGAAAAGGAGGGACGTTTAGCTTTGGCTTTGGCAATAACCTCCAAATAAAGGTTTATTCAAAAAAGGATTCTGTAACGCATAGCAAAAAAATTACGTTGATAGATAACCTTTCATTGCGGATGTCCTACAATTTTGCGCTGGATTCATTTAAACTTTCTAGATTATCGATGAGTGGTGGTACGAATGTCATTGGAAATTTATTGAATTTACAGTTTTCCACAACTTTAGATCCTTATTATACAGATCCTGTTACTAATAGAAGACGAAATGAGTTTAATATCCGCAATAAAGAAGGGTTTTTTAGGATGACAGATTTTTCAGTTTCTCTAAATGGTACTGTTTCTTCGAGAAATTTCAATAATAAATCTTCCGGAAAGAACTTTATTGAAAACACTACCAGCCCATTCGGGAGCAATCGTGGACTATTAAAGAACAATATCTCTGATATTGGCTCCACTTATGGTGAGATTGATTTTGCTATTCCGTGGACGTTGGGATATAGTTATAGTTTGGGTATTACTAAAACATACAGAAACGGTAATGACACAGCATTAATCAATCAGAATTTAAGTATGAATGCGAATTTTAATGTCACGCCGAAGTGGAAAGTGGGTGTTAGTTCGGGTTATGATTTTAAAAACAAACAAATTAACAATACCAGTATTTCCGTGTACAGAGATTTGCACTGCTGGCAGATGGCATTCAATTGGATTCCAATAGGGTCGCGCCAGAGTTTTTCTATCGAGCTGAATGTTAAATCACAAATGCTTAGACAATTGCGATTGTCCAAAAGAAAAAGTTGGTTCGATTAAAAAAACAATGGGGATATGTTTTAAATATCTTATTTTTGAACAAAATTCATAAAATGAAATTCTTTGTAGATACGGCAAATTTAGATCAGATTCGCGAAGCCAATGATTTAGGCATCTTAGATGGTGTAACCACTAACCCGTCATTAATGGCAAAAGAAGGCATTGTCGGGGAGAAAAATGTTTTGGCACATTATGTCAAGATATGCGAGATTGTGGAAGAAGGAGATGTAAGTGCCGAGGTAATCTCCACCGATTTCGAAGGTATTGTGAGAGAAGGATTGATTTTAGCAGATTTACATCCAAATATTGTTGTAAAAGTACCCATGATTAAAGATGGCATCAAGGCAATTCGCTATTTTACAGATGAAGGAATTAAGACCAATTGTACCTTAGTATTTTCGCCAGGGCAGGCTATTTTGGCAGCCAAGGCTGGTGCTACTTACTTAAGTCCTTTTATCGGTCGTGTAGATGATACGGGCTGGGACGGAATGGATTTGATAAAGCAAATTGTTGAAATATATGCCAACTATGGCTTTGAGACAGAGATTTTAGCCGCTTCAATAAGGAGTTCAAACCATATCATAGAGTGTGCAAAAGCAGGCGCAGATGTGGTTACATGCCCTTTGAGTTCTATTTTAGGACTGTTTAAACACCCGCTAACCGATATTGGATTGGCACAGTTTCTTTCAGACCATAAAAAAGCCAATCAATAGTAATCCTTTAATATGAAACCCATACTTTTCTTATTGAGTTTTTGCACATTTATTTTAAATGTGCATGCTCAAGATACCATTGGCGTCAGAATTTATTCTCCTGAGGTGGAAGACGGTTATGTCCTTTTTTCTCCTGTAAAAGGGGATACAACCTATCTTATAGATAAGTGCGGTAGAAGAATTCATCAATGGCCTACCAATACAAATGCTGGGTTATGTGCTTACCTCTTTAAAGAAGGATATCTGTATCGGGGTGGGAGGGTAAGTAATGATGAGTTTGCTGATGGTGCAGAAGGCGGATTAATAGAAATAATCTCTTGGGAAGGCAATAAAGTATGGCAGTTTAAGTACTCTAATGATAAATATTGTCAGCACCATGATATACAACCTCTTGATAATGGCAATGTCTTACTGGTTTCATATGAATACCATACTGCTCAGGATGCCATTGCGAATGGGCGAAAACCTACACTGATACCTGTAGGTGGCGGTATATGGTGTGATAAAATTGTTGAACTGAAACCAACAGGCTTTAATACTGCCGATACTGTCTGGGAATGGTCATCTTGGAACCACCTGATTCAAGGTTTTGATGATAGTAAGCTGAATTTTGGTATTGTAAAAAACCATCCCGAACTCATCGATATCAACTATGGAATTAGGTTGTCAGGATTATTGGCAGAAGACTGGCAACATTTTAATACAGTAAAATATAACCCTAAGTATGACCAGATAATGGTGAGTGCGCGACAGTTCAATGAGATATATATCATCGATCATTCCACAACGACCCAGGAAGCTGCCGGACATACAGGAGGGCGTTATGGCAAAGGTGGGGATATCCTTTACCGTTGGGGCAATGATGCTGCTTTCAAAAGAGCAGGAGAAGCAGAAAGGCATATGTTTTTACAACACTACCCGGTATGGATTCCGGAAGATTATCCTTACGGTGGGCAGGTGATGTATTTTAACAACCAACATCCCGGCAATGGCTTTGAGTATTCTTCCGTAGATATTATCGATCTTCCTCAGGATACAGCAACGGGATTTTTTATGATGAATGCCGATAAAACTTTTGGCCCTGACACCTTATCTTGGACATATTTTGATACTACCCATTTTTTCTCTACAGTGATGTCGAGTGCACAAATGTTGCGAAATGGGAATGTACTGATTTGTGAAGGTCAGCCGGGCAGACTTTTTGAAATTAACCCAAACAAGGAAATTGTTTGGGAGTATGTCAATCCGGTAGGATATGATAATAAAGTATATGAGCAATATACCCATCCCGTCAATAATATGGTTTTTATTGCAGATCATATTTATGCAGATGATATTCGGTTGAGTGGGAGAGACCTTACGCCGAAAGATCCTATAGAAATTAATCCCAATCCATTGCCTTCCCTTTGTGCTCCAGTTACGAATGTTTCCAATGTTTCATCAGGCAACAAGGGGATGTGGATATATCCCAATCCTTCAAACGGTAGATTTAGTTTTATTAATTACTATTCGATCGATAATGCTTATATTCAACTGACAGATATTCTTGGAAAGGTAGTTTTTTCGGAAAACAAACCGATTCAATACTTATCGGAGAATACAATACAAGTAGATTTGAAAAGTGGAATATACTTATTGCAAATATTTGATGATAACTTGCGGTTTCTTGAGCAAAAATGCATTATCATTCAATAGTACATTTTCTTCTACATGAGTATTCCGGCTATTGTTGCGGATAAATACGAAGCCAATGTACCACATAGCAAAGCTTTCATACCCAGTTTAGCCAAATCGCCACGTCTCTCCGGGGCAAGTTCTCCAATGCCACCAATCTGCATACCGACAGAGCTGAAGTTTGCGAATCCGCAAATGGCGATACTCGCAATGAGTATGCCTTTGTCCGTCATGGGTGTTAATCCATTCTTTGTCATGTTGAAGAAGGCCACAAATTCATTAATGGATAGTTTTTGTCCCATTAAAGTGGCTACTGTGTTAACATCTTGATTAGGGACACCCATGCACCATGCCATTGGATAGAATAATTTTCCAAATATCCAGTCTAATGATAATTTGAAATCAAGGTTTAATTTATCACCCAAGCCACCTAGGAGATTATTTACCAATGCAATTAATGCGATGAATCCAATCAACATCGCAATAACATTAACGGATATTTTCATGCCATCACTGGCACCATGACTAATGGCGTCAATCATATTTTTATATGGTGTTTTTACTTCTAATTTTACCTTTCCCATGGTTTGACTTTCCTCTGTCTCCGGGAACACGATTTTAGAAATGACCAATGCACCGGGAGCAGCCATAATACTGGCGGCTAATAAGTATTCGGCTTTTGCACCAAAACTAACATATATGACCAAAATCCCTCCAGCGATACAGGCCAAACTACCGGACATACTTGCCAGTAATTCGCTCATTGTCATAGTAGATAAATAAGGACGAATCATTACTTGTGCTTCTACTTGCCCAACAAAGGCACTGGCTACATTGCTCAAAGCTTCTGCTCCTGATACACGCATGATAAAGTTCATAGCCTTAGCGATGAGAGAAACAATAAATTGCATAATGCCAAAATGATAAAGTATAGCAACTAATACGCATACGAGAATTATCGTGGCTAATACACTAAAGCCGAAAACGAAAACACCCGGTGTACTATATGCAACACTCCCTCCGGCATGATTATCTGTCATCAGACCTCCGTACACAAAACCAACCCCTTCATGTGCAAAAGCTTCAATATAGGTCATGCCTTCTCCTAGTTTTTGAAAAAAAACTTTAACGGGTTCGACTTTAAAAATCAATAAAGCAAGAATAATTTGTAAGAGAATCCCACTACCCACCAATCGATAGTTGATTTTTTTCTTATTATTAGAAAATAAAAAAGCAATTCCTAAAATTACTACAATGCCGATTAACCCTTGAAAACGTTCCATATATTGATTTGTGTTTAGGCAAATATAAAGTTAAATTTTCCTAAATCATACAATTGCTAAAAAATATGAGGCAATTGTCAATAAATATAAATGATGGGAAGAAATTACCCTTGCTCAGTACTGAGTACCATTTTTAGTTTTAGTTTAGCACCTAGTGACATGATGTCTACCAAATCTTGTACGGTAAGGTTTTCGGCTACCCTTAGTACTACCGTTGGATCTTCGCTGTTGCCGACAGAAGCTTTTAGTTCTTGCTCCAGCATTTCAAAAGGCAACTCCCTAGTATTGATATAATATTTTTTGTCAGAAGTTACTGAAACAGTAATGGGTTGTTTGCTCAGTTTGTCTGTACTGTTAGACTTTGGCAATAACAACTTTATTACGTTTGGATTAGCCATGGTTGAAATGATAAGAAAGAACAACATTAGGAAAAACATGATGTCATTCATGGATGCCATGGCATCTTCATCGTGAAATTCTCTTCTACGCTTGATATTCATATGGCTAGTTGACTGGTTTTTGAATGCCTTTCACAAACTCAAATATTTGCTTTTGTAATTTCATCGAGTAATTGTCGATTTTAGAAATCAGGAAGTGGAAACCCATAAAGGCGATAACACCAACAATTAAACCCATCCCTGAGGTTATCATTTTTTGGTATAAGCCGGTAGTAATGGTGCCAATAGCGATGTTTCCACCAGATGAAGCGATGTCATAAAAGATTCTTATTACCCCTAATATGGTACCGATAAAACCCAAACGCGGTGCAATACCGGAAATCATACTGATATAGCTGGTATGGTTTTCCATCTCATTGAGTTCTATATTAGATTGTATATCAAGCACTTTTTCGATGTGTTCTATGGGTTTGCCGAGTTGGGTGACACCTGAACGAAGGACATTGCCTAAGGATGATTTATCGGAAATACAAAGTGCCTCAGCGCCTTTGATATTGCCTTGGTACAATTGATCTAATACTTCATTGACCAAGCTTTCGCTGAGTTGTGCCTTTTTTTGAATGTATAAGAAACGTTCAATGATGAAAAAAACGGCAATAAAGAGTAGTAATATCAGCGGTATCATCATTATACCACCTTTAAATAATAGACTCAAATAAGAGATTTTTTCATGGCTACCTGCGGCATCGGCAATGCCTTGCATCGTATCTGTAATGGCTGTATTAGTTGCTTGCAAAAAGAAAAACATAAATTCAAACTTTGGTGACAAATGTAAAATTATTCAATTTATAAAAAATGGAAACGTTTTATACCATTGTGGATAATTAACGCAAATGTCGTGTCAGAAGTGTTTTTCTGCTGGTTTCTTAGGAGAATTTAACTTTTCAACCCTCGAGGTTGAAAAGAACCAACCCTCGAGGTTGAAAAGAACCAACCCTCGAGGTTGAAAAGAACCAACCCTCGAGGTT
>JAIBAX010000026.1 GCA_019694955.1 Chitinophagales bacterium
GAGACATTAAAAACGAAGGTTACGAGATCATGAATAGCCCATCTATTCCACTGGCCACCATCGAAATTCCAAGAAGCTTGCGTAGTGCCGCTACAAAAGAAGGTAAGAAATAAGAAACTTATTACAAATGCCTACCCTATGCCCCCTGTTTATGCAGGGGGCATTTTTTATTAATATTCAATCTAAAAAGTAAAAACAACTTCATAACTTTATAGCATGAAATTTCTGATAGTAGGTTTAGGAAATATAGGTCCTGAATATATTTTCACCAGACATAATATAGGTTTTTTAGCTGCTGACAGGTTTGCAGAAAAAATTCAAGTGAGTTTCAAAAGCGACCGCTTTGGAGATATTGCCAAAGGCACCCTTAAAGGAAAGCAAATCACCCTCCTTAAGCCCAATACCTATATGAACCTTAGCGGAAAAGCAGTAAAATTTTGGATGCAACAATTGCAAATTCCCATCGAGCAAGTGTTGGTTATTGTTGACGATCTCGCCCTACCCTTCGGCACATTGCGGGTGCGCTCCAGTGGCAGTGATGCCGGACATAACGGGTTAAAAAGCATGCAGGCAGAATTGGGCACCTCCGCCTATCCGCGGTTAAGATTCGGCATCGGCAATGATTTCGCCAAAGGAAGACAGGTAGAGTATGTCCTCGGCAAGTGGACAGCAGAGCAAGAAGCAACCTTACCTGCCAAATTAGACAAATGTGTGGAAATCATACAATCCTTCTGTTTGGCAGGCATTCAAATAACGATGAATCAGTTTAACAATCAACCATGAAGATATTTTGTATTGGTCGCAACTATGCGGCACATGCGGCAGAATTGCAGAATGAAATCCCCAGCGAGCCGGTCGTTTTTATGAAGCCGATTTCAGCACTGTTAAAAGGGAATCAGCCACTTTATTATCCTTCATTCACACAAAACCTCCATTATGAAGGGGAAGTTGTGTTGAGAATAGGTAAGAATGGCAAGAAAATTCAGGAAAAATTTGCTGCTGGGTATATAGATGCCATTACGTTGGGTTTCGATTTTACCGCCCGTGATATTCAAGATAAACTTAAGGCAAAAGGTCTCCCTTGGGAGATTGCCAAAGGCTTTGACGGCTCGGCTGCCATCGGAAATTTTATTCCTATAAGTGACATCGTCAACTTTCCCAACATTGCGTTTACAGTCCTAAAGAATGGCGAAATAGTACAAAACGGAGATACCCAACTTTTGCTCTTCAGTTTTGCCAAAATCATCTCCTATATTTCCCAATACTTCACCCTCCATACCGGAGATTTAATATTTACGGGAACACCGGAAGGCGTAGGTCCGGTGCAGATTGGAGATATTTTAACCGCAAGAATAGGAGAAAATACTTTGATTCAATGTCCAATTAAGTAAAAAATAAGTATGTCTGAAAATGAGTTTCTTAAATTAAATTACAAATTAGAAGAGCATGATTACCGCATTTTCTGTCTATTTATGATAAACAAATCAAAAAATAAATGGCTAAACCCAAGTAAAACAGCTATTGGAGTAACTATTTTAGTATATTCAATAATAATCATCCTTATGTCTAAGCAAGACATTATCTCATTTTTTATTCCAACATTGTTGTTTTTTACACTTTATTTGATCTTCATCATTTTCAAAAGGCAAATTCTTTGGCGTGCTATCAAAAAGAGATACCTGCATCTTTTTAATAAAGATTTTATTCTTAGCATATCTCCAGAAAATGTAACAACATCATCTAATGGTGCTTTATTACAATTAAACTATTCCATAATAAAAGAAATATACAATATTGAACAATATATATACATTATATTAAACGAAAATCAAGGAATTATTATACCAAAATACAAAATAGAAAATATACAGTTGCAAGAATTTTGGGAACACATAACTTACCTTTCTAAACAGAATAATATTCCCATAAATGACATTAATATTTTTATTTAAATTCCACATAACTCAAGATGGCATCATACAATAATATAGCGTTTGATACAAATAGGGAATATTTCAACAACAAAAACTGGAGAAAACCCTTTAGTAGAGTGTTCAATAAAATACATTATTTCAACAGAAATTTTATCTTTGCTTCGCAAATCATAAAATTAAATTTAACATTCAATATTTAACATTATTCTATGCCATATCTTTTCACCTCTGAATCCGTTTCAGAAGGACATCCAGATAAAGTTGCCGACCAAATTTCGGACGCATTAATCGACCATTTCTTAGCTTTTGACCCCAATGCCAAGGTCGCTTGTGAAACTTTAGTCACCACAGGACAGGTAGTTTTAGCGGGAGAAGTAAAATCAAAAACATATTTAGATGTTCAAAAAATTGCTAGAGAGGTTATCCGCAAAATAGGCTATACTAAAAGTGAATATATGTTCGAAGCCAATTCGTGTGGTATTCTTTCAGCTATCCACGAGCAATCCGCAGACATCAACCAAGGTGTAGAAAGAAAAAATCCCGAAGATCAGGGTGCCGGCGATCAAGGTATGATGTTTGGTTACGCAACCAATGAAACTGAAAACTATATGCCCTTGGCATTAGACTTAGCACATAAATTGCTGATAGAACTGGCAGCTTTGCGTAGAGAAAATAAAGAAATCACCTACTTACGCCCTGATGCAAAATCGCAAGTAACTTTAGAATACGACGATAACAACAAACCCATCCGTATCGACACCATTGTCATTTCTACACAACACGATGATTTTGATGCCGACAAGAAGATGTTGGACAAAATCAAACAAGATATGATCCATATTTTAGTGCCTCGTGTAAAATCCAAGCTTAAGCCAGCACTTCAAGCCTTGTTTACCGACAAGATAAAATATCACATCAATCCTACCGGAAAGTTCGTCATTGGCGGCCCACACGGAGATACCGGTTTGACTGGAAGAAAAATCATCGTTGACACCTATGGTGGGAAAGGTGCCCATGGTGGTGGTGCATTTTCCGGCAAAGACCCTTCCAAAGTGGACAGGTCTGCCGCATACGCTGCCAGACATATTGCCAAGAATCTTGTTGCTGCGGGTGTTGCTGACGAGGTACTGGTGCAGGTATCATATGCTATTGGCGTAGCCAAGCCAATGGGTATATATATCAATACCTACGGCACTTCTAAGGTAAATATGCACGATGGAGAGATTGCCAGAAAAGTAGAGAAAATCTTTGACATGCGCCCTTATGCCATTGAGCAAAGATTAAAACTCCGCAATCCCATCTACAGCGAAACAGCCGCCTACGGACATATGGGTAGAAAAAATGAAGTAGTTACCAAATCATTTGAGGCTACGGATGGCAGCACTTTGAAAGTGAAAGTTGAGTTGTTCACTTGGGAGAAGTTAGACTTCGTGAAAGAAGTGAAAGCTGCTTTTGGATTGAAATAATTGTTCTATCCCAATAAAGACATTGTCTTTTAGGTAGAATTCCCATTGTAATTAATCACGTGTAATTTTGCCAAATGCCACAAAAAATAATCTTTGAAGACTTATTGAAGAATTTTTGTGGATTTCCCATAATTGATGTGCGCTCACCTGGAGAATTTTTGCATGGTCATATACCCGGGGCAATAAATATTCCGCTGTTTACCAATGAAGAAAGAGCGAAAGTAGGCACCTGCTACAAACAGCAAGGAAAGGAAACAGCCATTAAGTTGGGATTGGAAATTGTAGGTCCCAAATTAAAGATATTTGTACTGGAAGCAGAAAGAATTGCACCCGACAAGCAAGTGATGATCCATTGTTGGCGGGGTGGCATGCGCAGCAGTAGTTTTGCATGGCTATTAGAAACCGCCGGATTTAAACAGGTGTTCACACTAGAAAAAGGCTATAAAGGATTTAGGAATTGGGTTCTAGAGCAGTTTGGACATAGCTATAATTTCCGCATCTTGGGTGGATATACGGGAAGTGGAAAAACCGAAATATTACATAAAATGGCAGATGCCGGCGCAACAACCATAGATTTGGAAGGTCTTGCCCACCATAAAGGTTCGGCATTTGGAGGCTTGGGAGAAACACCGCAGCCAACACAAGAACAATTTGAGAATGTCCTCGCCATCGAGCTATATAAAAAAAGAGAACACCCCATATGGATAGAAGATGAAAGTCGCTGCATTGGTACCAACCACTTGCCGAATAATATTTATACCCAGAAAATGGAGGCGACACTTCATTTTATAGATGCTGATATAGAAGACCGAATAAAAACGTTGGTACGCAATTATGGACAGTTTACAAAAGAGGATTTAGCAATAGCCATTGCCAAAATTAAAAAGAAAATTGGGCCACAGCATGCAAAAGCCGCCCTTGAATCCCTGGAACAGGACAATCTGGATGATGTCGCCAGAACCTGTCTTCATTATTATGACAAAGCTTATGATTTTGTTATGAATAAGCGCTCGCAAAACAAAGTAAGAAAATACGAAAATTCGCCGAATTTAATTGAACAACTAATTCATTTGCCATGAAAGATATAAAACTAACACAATACAGCCATGGTGCCGGCTGTGGCTGCAAGATATCGCCGAAAAATTTAGATATTATCTTACACAGCGAGATGGAGAAAACAGCCTTTCCGCAATTACTGGTCGGCTACCAATCTAAGGACGATGCTGCCGTGTTTGACTTGGGTAATGGCAGTGGCGTCATCAGCACTACTGATTTCTTTATGCCGATTGTTGACGACCCATTTGATTTTGGTAGAATCGCCGCTACCAATGCCATTAGTGATGTTTATGCTATGGGTGGCACACCCATGATGGCTGTTGCTATCTTAGGATGGCCTATCAACACACTACCCCCAGAAATTGCCTCAAAAGTGGTAGATGGCGGCAGGAAAGCTTGTCTGGATGCCGGAATACCGTTGGCGGGCGGACATAGTATTGATTGCCCAGAGCCTGTATTTGGGTTGGCAGTAACCGGATTGGTTCCGCTGACGAATGTAAAGCAAAATGATAAAGCAACTGCCGGATGTAGTTTATTCCTTAGCAAACCATTAGGTGTCGGAATCTTAACCACCGCCCAAAAGAAAGGCGTACTGCTGCCGGAGCATACACATATCGCTACAAATTGGATGACAACGCTTAATAAATCGGGTGCTCAGTTTGGAGGACTACCCTATGTCAAGGCCATGACAGACGTCACAGGTTTTGGGCTAGGCGGGCATTTACTGGAGATGTGTGAAGGAAGTAATCTTTATGCAGAGATAGATTTCCATAAAATTCCTATCATTGAAGAAACAAACATTTATCTCGCCCAACAGTGTATTCCGGGAGGAACAAATAGAAACTGGGATAGCTATGGCAATCATATCTCCCTACAAGATAAAAACTACCAATCGATTATATGCGACCCTCAAACCAGTGGTGGATTATTAGTGGCAGTCGAAGAAAAGGAAGCATTCATTGAATTTTGTAGAAATAATCATATCGATATCTGGGAAATTGGCCATCTGTCAGCACAAGTAAGAGACAAAAGAATTACCATTCTTTAATATACATCAAAATAAACTTGAATCCCGAATGAACGGGATTCAAGACGGTTCATTATGCCTTATGGTTTTACAGGAATCAACACATCTGACTCTGAGCCTGGTGCATTTAGCCTGTCATGTGCCAACATGTATTCAAAATCCTTAGAAGAAAGCTTTAGTTTCAGCGATCCATAAATCTTTGAGTCGGCAAATTCTTCGATAGAATATCTTATTATCAATGAAGAATGAGCAAATTCCAGCGATAGTGTTTTTTGTCGCTCTTCCCTAGTTAAGATTTTTGTTCCGGGGGTAAATTGCTCCTCTTCTTGTTCGGTAAAACTAAGTGTTTTGTAGTCAGCATCTAAAAGAATGCCTTTAGGGAAGATTATTTCCCATGTCACAAATAGTGTTTGGGCAATGGGGTCTTTTTCTTTTTTGATTTTAATTCCTTTCATAAGTTTGATTTTAAAGTATTAGTAATTATTCGCTCCATAATGATAGTTTTGGGTTTTTGTGGTATTTCCTTTGGAAGGACTACAAAACGTAGTTCATCGCCCACTTCAACAAAATCCGCTGCCACAGTGGTGCGGAAGAGCCCAAGAAACCGATGATGCTTGTCAAACACAGGCGAACCGGAACTTCCTGAAAACATATCCAAGAAAGCAAACATAAACGGATAGGTTTCCATTAAAACATTGTCTTTCGCATAAGAAATCGTTGCCTTCATTCCCAAAGGAAAACCAATGGCATAAGCAGCAATTGCATCAGGAAAGCACGCATTATCAGGAAAAGCTGTTTCCTGAATGATAGGCTCATCAAAATGTATGACAGCAAAATCAAATTCACATAAATCATTCTGCACATATTTGGTGATGCTGGCACTAGAAAAATTAAAAATACGTGGGGTTATAGTGGAATTTCCAACGTAAAAATCAAAGATGACATATCCATCGAATGAAGGATTTACACCATGTGCAGTAGTAATTACCTGATGGCTATTGATAGCAAATCCGGTACATCTAATCTGATATTTCTCACGACCAAAAATCCTATATGCTTCTTCGTGGGTATTGAGGGAACGCTTTTCGCTTTTCTGCAATACTTGTTGTCCCTGTTTATCTACCCCTTCAAAACAAGTAATAGCGCATACCCTCTTCAGATTCGCCAAAACACCAGCATTGGTTATGTCCGATGCATCTTTCAGAAAAGGTTTTCCATAAATCATTCTACCATATTAATTGTATTTACAGTTGGGTAAAATGCTTCATAAAGACAAATACAATACCATATCAGAGTACATCCTCATGGATGGTATATCGTCGGACGGTATTCTTCGTTTCAAAAAACACGAGTTTTTTCTTGATAAAGTCATTTTTCCATCGCGAAAGGATAGTCGGTGCAATAGCATGTTTCTTTGCCAATTCTGAAAGCTTACTTTTGTTTTGTATCAATTCAAGAATCAAATCCGCTTTAAAACGAGGTGAATATGTCCTTCTGGTCATTACAAATTAATTTATACAAATATTCACCTTTTCTATTGAATAAAAAGTTACAAATTATAACAAAAATTCCCATTTTTTTCCGTTGATTTGTAAGGCAAATACAGTTAATGATGTATTGTAAAGGCTTGTTTTTCAAACTAAACCACTATTCGGGAGTCAAAAAAATAATTCTCTAAAACAACAAGAATGAA
Source organism: Chitinophagales bacterium (assembly GCA_019694955.1). Lineage (GTDB taxonomy): Bacteria > Bacteroidota > Bacteroidia > Chitinophagales > JADIYW01 > JADIYW01. Next base: position 7,177 of record JAIBAX010000026.1, read on the forward strand.
AAATTCCAAACTGCTGGACTTGATTAGCATACTACTACCCGAAGAAGTAAAAGACTTTAACAGTTATATTTCTAATATCTATACGGGTAAATCTTCGCTTCCTTTTCAGTTGTGGCAGGCTTTATATAATCTATACCCTGATTTAGACGAACGCAAAATTGGAAAAGAAAAAATTTATAAGAAACTATTTGGCAATGAGGTATATAACGAAAATAGGGTTGCCAAAATCATGACGGAACTGTTCAAGATTTTGGAAGAGTTTATTTTTATAAAACAGGTAGAAGACGAGCACTTATACAAAAAGTTAAAACTGATGGAATTCTACCAAAAGCGGCAGCTGGGCAGGCTATTCCAATCCACCCAAAAAGAAGCGGGAAAATTATGGGAACAGGAAAAAGAATGTGGAAAAAAATACTACCTAAAGTATGAGATGGAGGTACAAAAGCTTTTGCTCACACAAACATTGGAAAACCGACAACTTGATTTCCAAAATGCTTACGATGCTGTGGTTAATTTTTCTGAGAGTGAGTTGCTAAGACTGGAAAATCTGGAAGAAACAGGAAGAAGTAAACATCTCCGAAAAAACTCCCCTAACAATATGTTTTACAATGTACATAGGAAACTGGAGCGTTTAAAAACCAATGCCAGTGATCAGATGATACAGGATACCTATACCTATATTAAAGATTATATCCGCTACTTTGCCAAGGAAGAAAGTAGAGAAATCCTCAATATATTCCTCAATCATGCCATCAAATGGGTCAATCACGGCAAGGTAACACATGAGTTTCTCTTAGATGTTTACCATATATTTATTGATAAAGGCGTACTTCTTCAAGAGAACAATACCCTTTTCATTGCCACGTATAAAAATTATATTACCTGTGCATTGCGAATTGGTAGAATTGCCGAAGCAAACATATTCTTGGATAAATATAAGCCCTTTTTGCCATGTACCTTACAAGAGGAGGCTTATCTGTTTAACAAAGCGAGTATCCTTTTTGAGCAAGAAAAATACTTGGAAATATTGGAAATGCTCCACACAATTAAGTCTGATGACATCTTTTATAATATCAACCAAAGAAGATTGTATATCAAAACCTTATATGAACTTTTCCATCGAGATGAGAAGTATTACGACCTTTATCAATCCCATTGCGGGGCTTTCAAACGCTTTATCTACACGGACGAAAAAATTCCCGAATACCTTCAAGAAGCGAACAAGAGTTTTTTGAAGATTGTACAAAAAATAGAAGCCATTGACAACAAAAATGACACTTCAAAAATAACCAAGATTATGAAAGAAATAAATGAAACAACCAGCCTCGCAGAAAGAGACTGGTTGCTGAAAAAGTTGAAGGAAGTGTAATTCACGTGAATTCGGGAACATAGAGCAGTTGCGTATTCTTTGCAACTTTGCGGTTATGAAATAGCAAAAACTAATATTGCAAATTACTCATTATCATTTATTTATAATTTGTTCACTTCTGAATTCACGTTAATTAATGATTTCTAAAAAAAGACGTGGCAATGGCAATAAGCAAACCAAAGGATGTCGCTGCCATTGTTGCAATATTTTCTGGATTATTCTTGTTCAAATAAACGGAAATTATGATTGAACTTAGTCCAACAATAATATAACTGATCGAATAAAAAAGTCCAAATATCAGTGTATTATTTTCAGATATGGTTGATCCTGTATTTTGTAATTTCGCATACAACCTATTTTTAAAAGCCTTTTCTGTCGTTTTTACGCCAAATGTTATGGCGAAAATACTGCCAACGAATCCTGACAATACATTGTTAATGTGCATTAATAGGGCATTGTCTAAAACTTGTTTTTTCAATGCCATCCCAAGTATCACTCCTGAGCAAATAATATAACTTATTAGCGTTAGAATTACTATGGCTTTTACTATAAATTCCTTGAGCTTCATAATTGCAGTTTTACTAATTTGAACAGAATGTTTATCACGGTTTTACCGGTTTAATTACATCAGACTCGTTTGAAGGATCATCGAGATAGGCGTGTGAAATGTCAACCTGAAAAGTACTTCCATTAGAGATGGATAGTTCAATGGCACCTTTCTCATTAAAATCATAAAATTCATCTATTCGATAGCTAATTGTAAGTATATTATTAGCAACACTTACTTTTAATGCTCTCTCATCGTCTGGCATTCGAACTCTATTGAATCCAATTATAGAATTCGTTTTAATCTTACAATCCTTAACATCAGAATCGTTCAGGTTTTCAACCTGGATCTTCCAAGTAACAAGACAAGTTTTCTGAGTTTCATCCCTGTGTTTGTTTAAACTAACTTCTTTAAAATTCATAATTTTAATTTTTATTGGTTAAGAAAATTTTTACTCTTTAATATGTTTACAATCCTACTGGTATCTATAATCACACCATCGCTTAGATAAAATATCTTACAAGATGTTGAATCACTAAAGTCTTTACCATCAGACGTTTTTAACATTCCAATTAAATTCCCATTTTCGTTAAAAACAGGTGAGCCTGAATTGCGTTGAAATACGTCTATGGAAGCCCAGTAAAAATCTGCATTACTATAATTAGTTATGCCTGATTCAGAATAGGATATCTTCGCAGACAATCCCAAAGGAAATCCTATCATATATGGTTTATCATAGGTGATATCATAATTTTCAGATTCTGTTCTTACGATTCTCTCATTCGGCAGTTTTGAAGATAAATGTATATACGCATAATCAAACTTCGCCGTTGAGCCGGGCTTTTGAGGATCATACCCTTCAGGTATCTTAACTGTATGTGCATTATAATCGAAAAAATACACATTATTCTTGTCTACTAAAACTGGGGAATTGGCATTTGTCGTATTAAAAAAATCAAATACACAAGCCAATTTTGCACCTTTTTTTATCGCAAGATTATTAAAACCGTGTGCCACAGTAACCACTGTAGTATCATTCAACCCAAATCCCGTAAATAACACGTCGCAAGGTTTTTCAGAAAAGATTCTATTAGGATCTCCATCGCATATATGTATGGGATTTTTATATTTAATTTTATAACTCCTTCCAATTTCTTCAAGGGAATCTGCATATACAATAGCACACACAGTTTTAAAATTTGGACGTTGATTAACAACATTGCTATCAATGTAATTATACAATGACAACCCTCCTAATAATAAAGAATCAGGATGTCGCACGACATATAATGGGTTTTTATCTTTAAATAATTTTAATAACATTTCATTAGAAAACAAGCTCAGAACGAGTACTCTTTTTGGTTTTATTTCATCATTGCTGAGCAGTAATTTTCTTCTAAACATTTCATTTGCAATATTGTCTAAAGATGTCCATCTAACCATTTGCACATAAAGAGCAACCGAAGCCGCAAGGCTTATTCCGGATAATATGAGTTTAGTTTTCATCGGTGAAATAATTAAATTAAACGAAAAGTAATATTAACAAAGTTCAAATAGGTTTCTAACACGGATAAGCGTTTATTTTTAGCAACTATTATAAATATACCAATCATATTTAACTTTGAAGAGATAGTTTACAACAAAATTTTTCAACTGACATAATTCGCCATGAGAAATCCTGTCTCATGTTCAAATATTCACTAACATTAGAAAACCCTCCCCCAAATTTAAGTCTGCTAATAAATTTTTGATTGCTTACAAATTCCCTTAGCGCAAAACATAGTGAGTAGATAGGTTGAACAAGTAAAAAAAGTTGCATTTTTTCCATAATCTTAATTGCACATAATCATTATTACTAATATTTTTTCGGATAAACAGTATTTATAGATTGAATGTCTCCTTTACTGATAAATTCTCTATTTCCTATAGTCGAATTACTATTTGCCGGAGGGTATTTTAATTCTATTGTTTTCCCTCCATTTTTTGAAAAGGCATTTTCCGAATAGTGCATGATAGATGAATAATCATATTCGCCAATATCTATACCTAATTGGTTTTTGTCACTGTATTTTTTGAAATTTCCTTTCTTGTTATCTTTGATATTTCCCCAATTTATCGTAATGTACTGGTCTCTATCGGCACGTGATTGTTCGTGATAAAAACCTACAGCATGTAAGATCTCATGCATGATACTTCCCTTGTTGCAATTTCCAATATTGATGATTTGCTTCTGTCCCTGTTTTCCAATCCAAGAGCTACAACCATTGCTTTTGGCAAAAAAAACATAATCGACTTCATTCACCCTAGGAATAATAGTTAGGTTAGTATTCTGATTCAACGTTTCTATTGCACTGAAAATTTCATTCATATTTGGATGATTTGGCTCAATGACAAAAGGTATAATACCCTTATCCCATTTTCTATTTTTATTATTGTACGGAAGAAATTTCTTTTGTTCTTTCTTCTCCAAATCCCCTACGATAATATCACCTTCCATTATCAGTAAGCTATCCGTGAAAAATACTGTAACTGAATTGACAGTAGAAAAAAATGGCAATATAGTTTGAAATATATAAGTACTTTCTATTTTAGAACCATCATGGAAGTACTCAACATTATTATCTTTCAGCTTGTGTTGACAACCCAATATTACCATAATAAAGAGTGCCATTGAAATTTTTACTTTCATTTTTGTTGATTTTGGATAGTAAAATTCACTCAATCTTTTTCAATGAATTGAGGTTGAACGTCATTCCAAAAAACATAGATGGTCGGAACACCGTTTCATATTTAACCTCATTATTACTATTAGAAATAAATTCATATTTTAGTTTATCATTTTCATTATCAGGATGGGCTTCTTTTAAATTATAGGTATTCAGTTCTTCTAACTGTAAGTAGGATAAACCGAATGTTAGACATATTCTGTCTCTTTCAGTTAGAAATACTGAGATCCCTCCATGAAATCCGAATTTACCCTCTGTGGAAATACTGATACCTGTGCTTCCTCCAATATGAAATTTCTTTCCATTTAGTCTATAAAAATTAAATAGGGCACCAAATGATTGTTTAAAGTTTTTTCGAGGATTTAGAGACACGCCAACTACATCAATGATACTGTCTGAACCATACTGATCACTTTCTTTTCTCGTAGTTGCCGCTACTGTATACCTAGCTTCCTTATTAAATGGAAAGGACATCAAATATCCTGCACTTGTGTTTAGTTTCCATTTGCCTACATTATACAACTGATAATCCCCAATATGTATGACCGAATTATCTTTCCCTTGCAGCCTCAGTGAAATCATTACCTCGTCATCATGCATAATAAAACAGGAATCATACAAATAAAATGCTTCATCATCCTCAATCATCTTATACCAAGTCAAAGCAGAATTTATACTCTTTACAAGCTTCATTTTGAAAGAATCCTTATGGATAATTTGTTGTATTTCTTCTATTTCAGAAATAAATTCCTTGTAAGGTTGTTCAAATTGTAGATTTAGCTGTCCTCCCGTAATCTCAAGTTGATATTGCTCATTGGTCAATGAACCTTCCAATGAAATTTCTTCAGAATTAGCTTCCCTATCAATTATTTTATTTTCACTTTGAATAGAAATATACAACTCGTCTAATTTTTGCAAATACTCACCTGATTTGATATTGATATCATTTATAGAAATTCCAGGAGACATAGATTGCAAATAGTTATCTACCATTTTTGGCGTTAACTTATTTATAAAGGGTGTATTCAGTTCAGTAATATAAATATCAAGGTAGCTCCATGCCTTTAATTGAAGGTACAGATTATTATACATGGCAATCTTTGCCAATATATTACTTTGATCTTCAGTATTATTATCATGCGTACTCATAAGCATCTCGTCTTCCTCCATTTCATCTATATCTGAATTGAGGTATACCCCTGCAATAGCTTGGTCAGCTTCTGGTAAGAAGGAATAACTTTCCGAAATTGTTGCAGATTTCATTAAAGGGTTAACACCTAATATTTTAAAATTTACCAAACTGCCATCCTGAATTCTAAATAATCTTATCTGTTCTTTTCTACTTAATAAATCGCCGTTTGGATGACAGGGAATTCCATTATTTCCATTAATATAGATGATCGAACCATACTTATTTTCGTTTCCTTCTTCCTGAGAAATAAGCACTATTGGAAAAATAGCTGTAAGTAAACTAAAGATATATAACTTTCTCATTTCATAACATTTAATCATAAATAACATCTCAATTATGCGTTTTTGTAATCTTCCTTCTTTGAAATACCCCACCGGTTGTTTCATGTTTTTCCACCGACAAAGGCTGCTGATTGAAATACTATATTTTACAGCAATTTTTCTAATTCTCATTATTTTAGTATCCATTTCTTTAGTGATTTATGTTTTAATTTTTCTGAAAAACTTACTTTAACTATACATTTCAAAACTACAAGTATCAGAAATTAAAAAAAATTACCTTTTTTGTAAAAATTTACCGCAAAATGATTTAATTTAGATGGCATAAGAATTTAAACAGCTTCTTATTACTTAATAATCAACCATTTGAATAAAAGATGATAAACTCAAAACTAACAGAATTAATTAAAGCCTTACCAAGTTCAACTATTAAAAAGTTCAATAATTATATTCAAAATCACTTTAGCCAACAACACACACAGGTATATCAGCTTTGGAGTTTGTTGCGCACAGCCTATCCCAATTTCGATCCTACAAAAACAGATAAAAATAAAATCTACACAAAAGTTTTTAAAGACATAAATTATAATGAAAACAGGCTCGCCAAAATAATGACTGAACTATTTGTAATATTAGAAGATTTTATCGTGTTTCAACAGGTCAAAGAAGATAAAATAAGGCGAAATTTACACTTGATGAATTTCTATCAAAAAAATCAACTTGACAGAATATTCTACCCCACCTTAAAAGAGACAGAAAAATTGTTGGTACAAGAAAAAGAATCCGGAAGAAAATATGCAAGCTATTATGAGATAGAAATTTTGAAATTAATGATAGAACAAACTTACGAACATAGAAATCTTGAGTTTCAAGATGTTTATGATGCTTTACAGACGTTTGCAATGGGAGAAGCTATAAGGTGGATAAATCTTGAAGAGACAGGCTCACGAAATCAACTAATATTACCCAATCCTAATAATTTATTCTATAATATTCACTATAGATTAGCATCATTAAAAGACAACCTAAACCATCAAAGCATTTCTGAGACATATAATTATCTTCAGGATTTTCTACAATATGTTGAAGAAGAGGAAAGTAGAGAAATTATCAATATATTTTTAAGCCACGCCATTCGATGGGTTAATCAAAGCAATGGTTCTTATCAAATTCTCATTGATATTTATGACCTTGCTATTCGGCAGCATATCTTTATTCATAACAATAACACCATTTTTCTGGCCACCTACAAAAACTATATCACTTGTTGTCTAAAGATGAAGCAAATTGAACAAGCAGCGCATTTCTTGGAAACTTATAAAAACTTTCTTCCTAAAGAAGTGAGAGACGATGCCTATCATTTTAATAAAGCCCAAATCTTATTTGAAAAAGGCGCATTCGACCAAGTGCAAACCATTCTCAACACCATCAAATCAACGGATATCTTTTATAAGATCAACCAACGGCGGCTTTTCATTAAAACCTTCTATGAGTTGCTACAACAGGACGGAAAATATTTCGATATATACCAATCCTATTGTGTCGCTTTCAAAAAGTTTATCTATACAGACGAAAAGATTCCTGAATACCTGAGAGATGCCAACAAGAGCTTCCTAAAAATCTTACAGAAAATCGAAAATTTGGACACCCAATCAACAACTAAGCAGCACAAAATACTAAAAGAACTCAACGAAACACCTTCAGTAGCGGAACGCGATTGGCTTAAGGATAAAATTGCGTTTCGGATGGAAGAAGAATAATTCACTTTTTCTGCATTTCCCTAGGACTGTCGTCTGTGTTACGGTGGTCTCCCGATGAGTGGATGAATCGGGACGACTGTCTCCCGATATATCGATATATCGGGATGTGGACAAATGCAAATAACCAAATATATTGTATTTTCTTCTAATGCTTATGTTTCGATAATGACTTTCTCCTTATCTTTGCCACATGCCCAATACGATTTTTGACAACACAGAATATGCCTTTGCTTATCGCTCCGATTTTGAGCTGAAACGTGCCTATTATATTTTCAAGCTTATCAATAATAATTGGTTGGTAAAAACCGGCACTTCGCTGGCTGCTAAGATGATGGATATGGGATTGACTTTGCCCGTTGTCATCGGAATGCGTCCTACTATTTACAGTGTCTTCTGCGGTGGCGATGAACTCGACGATGCCATCCCCATCATAAAAAATTTTGGAAAATATGGCGTAGATACGGTCTTAGATTATGGCGTTGAAGCCAAAGAAACAGATGAAGATTTCGACAAAACAGCACTAGAAATAAAGAACGCCATCAATTTTGCCGCTAAGAATAAACACGTACCCATCGTTTGCTCTAAATTTACCGGACTGTTGAAATTTGCCATACTGGAAAAGCTCCATGCGCAGCAAACCTTGTCTCCCACGGAAGAAAAAGACTATCAGAAAGCCTTGAAACGCATCTATGGTTTGGCAGCGCATGCGGCAGAAAAAGGCGTCAGCTTATTCGTCGATGCAGAAGAAAGTTGGATACAACAGCCCCTCGACGACCTGACATTCGACCTGATGAAGCAATACAATACCGATAAACCCATCATTTATAATACAGTACAATTGTACCGAAAAGACCGATGGACATTCCTCCAATCCGCCCATCAACAGGCGAAACAAGCGGGATTCATTTATGCCGTAAAAATCGTTAGAGGCGCCTACATGGAAAAAGAAGCCAAGCGTGCAGAAAAAATGGGTTATGAAAATCCTATCCAAACCTCCAAAGCCAATACGGACACCGACTACAACAAAGCCCTTGAATATGCAATAGAAAACCTCGATACCTTGGCGGTATGTGTGGCCACACATAATGAAGAAAGTTGTCGGTTGGCAGTAGAAAAAATGGAGCAGAAGAAAATTGCCAAAGACCATCCGCACATTCATTTTTCGCAGCTAATGGGCATGAGCGACCATTTATCCTTTAACCTAGCAAAAATGGGCTTCAAAGCCAGCAAATACATGCCTTATGGCCCTGTTAAAGATGTTATTCCCTATCTCATCAGAAGAGCACAAGAAAATACCTCCGTTTCCGGACAAATGGGTCGAGAACTACAATTGATCCACAACGAAATCAAGAGAAGGAAAATTTAAGTGGTATATCCCTTCGTTACACTACGGGTCGGGCTATCCGCTGTACATGGTACACGCTCCTATCCCTTATGCAATATTTGTGAAGTCTTTTGCTCTTTGACATGTTAAGCGTAAGCGCATGTCGAAGTAAGAACATGGGGATTTGCAATCCCCGTGTATAACATCGCAAAAAAAAAAGGAAATTTGTCGATGAAGGGAGACCGTGGAAGCGGATTCCAAATCCGCCCCGTTAGAAATTCGACATGCCTTTCAGAACATGTCGAACAGCGGTAGAAATAGAACCAAATTCCGTGTTCTCGTGTCTCCACGAGAGCACAAGTGGACTACTTTATGGACTTTGCTCTTCGACATGTTAAGCGTAAGCGCATGTCGAAGTAAGAACATGGGGGATTTGCAATCCCCGAGTATAACATCGCAAAAAAAAGAGGAAATTTGTCGATGAAGGGAGACCGTGGAACCGGATTCCAAATCCGCCCCGTTAGAAATTCTACATGCCTTTCAGAACATGTCGAACAGCGGTAGAAATAGAACCAAATTCCGTGTTCTCGTGTTTTCATGAAACTTTGCTCTTCGACATGTTAAGCGTAGGCGCATGTCGAAGTAAGAACATGGGAATTTGCAATCCCCGAGTATAACATCGCAAAAAAAAAGAGGAAATTTGTCGATGAAGGGAGACCGTGGAAGCAGATTCCAAATCCGCTCTGTTAGAAATTCGACATGCCTTTCAGAACATGTCCGAAGTCCAATTGGAATTTTTGCATAGGAAAGCATATTTTTCTTTCCTTCTCTAAAATTTCTTGCTATATTCATAAAAAAAATAGTGCATGTCTGACTTTAAAGATATTACATATGATTATGTCATTATTGGTAGTGGCTTTGGTGGTTCCGTTTCGGCACTGCGATTGGCAGAGAAAGGGTATAAAGTACTCGTCATTGAAAAAGGAAAGCGACTACGGGGTGAAGATTTCCCTTTGACCAACTGGAACCTGCCAAAGTGGATGTGGTTACCATCGCTAAAACTCCAAGGGCTCTTTAAGCTGACCTTCTTTCGGCATGTTGCCGTTCTTTCGGGGGTTGGCGTCGGCGGCGGGTCATTGGTGTACGCCAATACGTTGCCTGTCCCAAAGAAGAAGTTCTTTGAGTCAGCATCATGGTCACATTTGGCAGACTGGGAACAGGAATTATCTCCCTACTATCCACTAGCGCTGAAAATGCTAGGCGCAGAAAAAACACCATACATACGCAAGGGCGACCGCGCCCTACAAACACTGGCAAAAGAAATCGGCAAAGAAGATCATTTCGACACCACCAACGTTGCCGTGTATTTCGGCAAACCGGGCGTTACGGTTCCAGACCCTTATTTCGAAGGAGAAGGTCCCGATAGAACGGGTTGCATCCAATGCGGTGGTTGTATGTTGGGATGCCGCTATAATTCCAAAAACACTTTAGACAAGAATTACCTGTATATGGCAGAGAAACTTGGCGTTACCATTGTTGCGGAACAAGAAGTTTATGATGTAAAACCCTTGTCACCCGATGGAAGTGCAGGCTATGAAATTCATTTTAAAGACAGCCTGAATTGGTTTCCCAAGAAAGCAAAGGTAAAAACAAAAGGGGTCGTTTTTTCAGGAGGCGTATTGGGTACGGTAGAACTGCTGTTAAAGTTAAAGCGAAAATCGTTACCAAATCTTTCTAATAAAGTTGGTGCCGGTGTACGCACGAATTCGGAAGCCTTGGTGGGGGTAACGTCTTTATCACGAGATAAGTCATATTCAGAAGGAGTGGCCATTGGCAGTATCTTACATACCGACGACAATTCACATTTGGAGATTGTACGTTACTCTGAAGGTTCGGGATTTTGGAGGATATTTATGGCGCCGATGGTTTCCGGTGGAAATATCCTCAGCAGGTTTTTAAAAATGGTGAAAGATTATTTTGTACATCCTATTTCCAACTTAAAGGCATTTTTCACGGATGATTGGTCGAAAAGGACACAGATACTGCTTTTCATGCAAAGTATCGACAGCACCTTAAAATTCACGAAAGGAATATTTGGCATGAGCACCACTTTAGATTCGGGTCCAGCGCCTACGTCCTTTATTCCCGAAGCACAGGATTTAGCAACACGATATGGAAAAATTATCAATGGAAAACCAATGGTAATGAGTACGGAAACGCTATTTGGCATACCGACAACAGCGCATATTTTGGGTGGGGCGTGTATGGGTAAAGATGCTACGGAAGGTGTTATCGACAAAGACAACCGCGTTTTTGGTTATGAGAATATGTTGGTATGTGATGGTGCAATGATTTCTGCTAACCCCGGCGTCAATCCTTCATTAACTATTACTGCCATATCTGAGCGTGCCATGAGCAAGGTTCCAGTAAAACAATAATCAGGTGGTATTTACACAATTGTTGAAAAGGATATATTGACATTAGTAGAATGTATGTGTATTTTTGAATAAAACATACTAAAATGAAAACAGTTTTACTTTACACCTTCCTGTTATCTATCAAACTGATATCCTTTACTTTTGATACCCCGAATACAGACAAGGATGACGATATCGTTCGCAGCACAAAAAGTACTAACGCTGAAGCTACGGCACTCTACGACAAAGCGATGGCTTTTTTGAACAATAAGGAAATAGAAACTGCCATTGACCACCTCAACAAAGCTGTATTAGCTGACCCAGAATTTGTTGATGCTTATGATCAACTGGCGCAAATATATATTAGCAAGAGTGAATACATGATGGCAAAACTGAATGCAACAAAATCATTGGAATTATATCCCGAAGGCTACATGGCGAACATGAATTTTGGAAAAATTTATGAAAACATCAGAGATTTCGCAACGGCACTCACCTATTATGACAAATGCACCAGAATTCAACCGGAGAATCCTGATGGCTACTATAAATCCAGCAAGATGTATTTTGTTGCCAATGATTTTCAAAAAAGCTTAGTAAATGCTTTGATAGCGGAAAAGTATTATAAAAAACAACAAAACCCATTAACCGTAGATGCCGTATACCTTGCAGGAATGTCTTATCATGGTTTAGGTGTAAAAAAGAACGCCAAGAAATACCTCAAAAAAGCACAAGAAACAGGGCTACAACTACCTGAGGAGATCAGGATGATGTACGGATTATAAGATTCTACTTATTTTATGCCTTAAACATCTTCGTCGATGCTATGTAAGTTTAAATCGTTGAATACAGTAATTTTTGTTGGTCTCGAGAGAAAAAATATCCCCAACCCAACTACCGAAACCAACAGATTTATTTGATTTTCAAACAGAAAAAATAGGATGGCGTTCACTATAACAGCACCTTCTAACAAAGCCCAGCGAATGATGCAGGCTGCCCTATAATCTTCTAATTTTTGTTCGATAGTATCGTCTTCATCGATCTCTGAAAGTCGCTTTTTAAACAAATAAGTAGATAAGAATACCTGAAGAATCATAAGTCCTGCGCCTATTCCAAAAATAATTGGTTTCTGAATAAATCTGCTGTTCGTTGACAAAGTTTGTAAAACAAACATAATCATCACCTGTCCGAAGAATAGCGCAAAGAATACTATATTTAGTCTTTTAGGATGTTCAGTCATTGTGCATTATAGGCTAAACTCAATAAAACCATATGAAAACGGCCCTTCAATCACTTTGGTGGTAAAATCCTTCTCAAACATCTCAACATAATTTTGCTTATCGGGATATTTGTTTACAAAACCTGTCTCACCAAAAGCTGAATACAATTTATTCGCTTTGATATATTTTATCTTTGCAGTCTTATAGGCAATACCATCCAACTTATCGATGGTAATATTGCCACCTGACCTGTTTAAGAAGTACAAATATGCCTTTTTAGTGTTTACATTATAGAACAATCGCGCATTGAATTGCTTATTATCCAAGCCTGTTGTACTCACGGATACAAGTCCAGCACTTTGAGTACCCCCTTTTAAGATATCACCTAAAAACTTGAATGCATAATACGATCCCGTTGCAGAAACTTCTTTGTTGCCATTAAGGTTAGGCAGGTTTTTCCTATTGGGCGCGATAGTGGTATATCCGTAATTTGAAGTGCAAAAATTATGATAAGTAGAAATTTCTAAGGCGTTGTTATTAGCCAAATTATAATCCATCATATTCATAAAGAACTCTGTAACATAAGCGGCATGTACGAAGGTATTTCCTGCCATGGTTTGAGGTGACTTGATGTTCCACTCGGTATACCACATTTTCTTGCCATTATACCATTTCTTGAAAGTGCTATACAATTTATCGGCGTAATTTAGGTTTACCGCACTCAATAGTTCGTATTCGCATAGAAATACTTTATCAAAACCTTCGCCTACGAAAGCGGTGCAACCTTCATCTTTTACGTATGAGTGTACGACGAAGGCGTCATAAAAAGTTTCCTTTGCCAAGGCTTCGTTCCATTCGGTAGCATAGCCTTGTGTTGGGGCGGTACCGCCTGCTTCTCCGGCAACCTTTGCAGCAATGACGGCGATTTTCATTGTAGGATATTTCTTTCTCAGCGCAGCAGCATAAGATTTTGCTTTAGTAACGTACGAATTGGCATCTGGAAAATCATTTCTGTATTCTCCGAAGTACAACTCATTACCGAGCTCTACACCAATTACTTCCACACCACCTGCTTGAATTTTATCTATAGTAGTAATCGCTTCTTCTACAGTACCAGTTAAAAGGTTGGCAACATAAAGGCATTTTGCTCCGGAAGATTTTGCCAGTTTTATATAAGGCACAACAAAATCTTGCGTTTCATATTGCTCTGCCGTATATTGATCTAAGATTACTTTTGTGCGCATTTCCGCCTCTTTAAACCCATAGCCTTTCCCGCCGGGATGGTAGTAGTTGGCAATGGTTCCTCCGGGAAAACGAAGGATGCGTGGCGCCATTTCATTGGTAAGGCGTACAACTTCCGGATGTGCGGAGATATTTTGATTGAAGCTAAATGCTGCATTAATACCTAAGATCTTATCATTTACCGCTTTAAGCTCTTGCAGATTTGCTGTCATGGAGACTGTACCGCCATTGCCTAACACGCCTACCACTTCCGGAGTACCTGCATTGGTGTTGGATGGGTTTTGTGTTACAGGTTTAGGCTTTTGGGGTTTCGGTTGTGATGCTTTTAACAAGGCTTCACATGAAACAAACATTACTGATGATACTATCAAGGCGATAAACAACCTAATAAATGTGATTTTTTTCATATATATGTCTTTTGGCAATAATATGCAATTATGGTGCTAAATTAAGCCATAAAGTTATTATTAACATATATTTTACTGAAAAAGTATTTTACTGGTGTATTGAAAAAGCAATTGTACCAAACGATTGGTCGGAAAAGATGGTCTTCAAGAAATATATTCCGTTGGAAAGTTGTTTGCAAGAGATTTCCAATAATTCCATTTGATTGTCCAATGACGTGGATTGCAATAAGCGACCATTATTATCATAAATCGTATAGCTGGTAATAGGTTGAGTTGTTTTCAACAGAAATACACCATTATTAGGATTTGGGAATAATGATAAAGTATGATTTTTATTTTGAAAAACACCATTTACCACCTGCGTTTCATAAGCGCCTACATCTGGAGCATTACCAAAATAGTTTACATTGGGTAAATCGCTGATATTTGGAATATTCATTCCGATATTTATACAGGGACTTGGATTTGCTAAATGATAATCATCGTTAGCGTAATTGATAAACTGTGGTTCAAACATAAAACCTGAAATATCTAGATTACTACTATCCTGATTTCCACTGATTTGTCTTATATGTGCACTCAATGAATCCAAGTTGTCACTATATACACAGCGATGAGAAGGACCATGTATAGGATTCACTAATCCTAAAAGTCCATGTGCTGAAAAGTAATTATCAGAAACAGATTTAAAGGCATATTTTGGTTCGTTGTCAACGCCATCAAAGAAGACATTTCTAAATGCTGAATAAAAAATATTATTGGCAGAATGAATGGATCTCCAATTTTGAGGTCCCAAATAAAAATTAAAAGCCAATGTGTCTTTAGAAACGACTGTGTTGTGATAAAAATGGATGTCAGTTATTTTATTGTATATAGTTTCTCCGGTATTCATCTTTAACAAGGAACCCCAAGTTTTTTGCTGAACGCCATCACAGTCATTATAATTCACATATATTTCAGGGTTAAAAGAATCGGGAAGGTTTTTCAGATTCCAACGAGTAGCCAAATTATCTATTTGGTTTCTAAAAATGTAAATAGGCCCTAGAGGATAGGTAATTAAAGAGAAATTTACGGGGTTATTAGTAATTCTATTTCCCCAAACTCTTGTATTTACTGCATTGCCGAATCCATCTACCGCATCATAATTATTTTTCACTAGGTTATTATATACATCCACATCATAAATAGGATCTATAGAAATGCCACCCATAGCATTTACATAACCATCGAAAGTATTGTTTCTGACAATGATGTTTTTTGCACCTGCTTCACTATCAAACATAAGAAAGGATTTCTCCAAATCTCTCCCGGCTTTTCCGGGGTCATTGAGCAAATTTATATCACCATGGATAGGGAACAACGAAGTATTTTTAAATTGACCATGCGCCCACGCACCCGTTTGGTCGTAGAAATGGCAATTTTGGATGGTAGTCGTATCACATACACCATTGAAATACAAAGGAGAGGAACAAAACTCAAAATCACAGTTGTCGACAATTGTTCCTGATATTGATTTAATATGCAAAACCAATGCGGGATCTATTCTGGTAAAATTTAGTATTGAAAAGAGATAATAGTATTCCACCTCTGCCTTGCCATAGTTTCTAAATTTTAAATTTTTAAAGATGAAACGGGGATTAGCATTCGGCGTACCATATTTATTGACAAATAGAAACCGATTCTGTTTGGAGACGGTAATTGTATGACCATTAGGATTTTCACCATTTTTCATTTTAATATAAAATTGATTCTTATCTCTATAAAAACCGGATCCGAACCATAAGTTAGCAAGACATTCTCTGTAATACCCTGGAATTTGTGCAGTATACCTTGTAGCATACGGAAACAAGCGTTGACCGTCGAATTTCAGCAAAGTAGAAAAACCATCTTGCGGGTTGAGTGTTGCCGTATAGATTCCATTAGCGGCATCATTCAGTGTCCATGCAGACCAAGTACTTCTCACTGTATCGCTACCGTCAAATACGGCGGGGTCTTCCCAATCTGAGGTTATTACGATGGGTTTGCTTTCGTCATTACAGGGTCTTGTTGCATAATTTATCCTATACTCAAAATTGCCGACATAGTAGGTACCTCCTTTACAAAAAAGTGTGGTGCCGCAGTTCAGCAATAAGTTGTCATTTGTATTAAACAATGTTTCTATATTGCCCGGAAAATCTTTTGTGTACAAATGCCCGCTCCCATTTGTACTCACCCACAATGTATCATCAGAGATGGGGCTTACCTGAACATCTGCTCTGGTGGTAGCAAAAGTAGTGAAGGTAGTTGGCGTATTCCCGGCAGCAGAATCAATAATGGTAATTTTTATTTCGTAGGTGGTATTTTCTGACAACTGCACGACACTACCGGCAATAGTTTTTTGGTTGTTGAAAGTTATCACCGAAGGCATCAGACCTTGTCGCCAAGTACCATTTTGTATTCGGAAACTAACGTTTACAGAAATATGGTCGCTGAAAACAGTCTGGATATTATTCACATAATAACCGATAGAATTAAACGTTGTATTAGTCGTAATGTCTAACCCAAAAGAGGTTCCGATAATACAAAAAAATAGTATTGTAAAAATGCTTCTTTTCATGGCATAAGATTTAGTGTAAAATTAAGATGGAATAATTAGGTTATTTTCACCTGATAGGGTGATTTTTAGTTGGAATTCAAATTGATTACATTTCATCAGGATGCAGTTTTAGAGAAGGCTGACAGACTACGGTCGTCCCGATTCATCATCTCATCGGGAGACCACCGAGTCTATTGGTTAATTTTGGTGGTGAAGCAGATTGCAAATAGGACTGAGAATCCTAATGAATCAAAAAAATATTTAGATTTGCATGAAATAGATAGCGATGAATATTACTGATTTGAAAGAAGAGATTAAAAAAGCGATTGATAATGCTCCTGAGTCTGTTTTAGAAGATATTTTAGACTATTTAAATAAGATTAAAGCAACGCCAGAAAAAAAGGTTGATTTGACCAAGCAGCTGGATCAGATTTTAATGGAAGATAATGGTTTATTGCAAAGATTGGCATTATGATGGATTCTAATAATGCTATACGGATACAAGAGATACTAATCGATAAATTTGGTGGTTCCAAAGGAGTTCGTGATATTAACCTACTGGAATCTGCTCTTTCAAGGTCATTTCAAACTTTTGACACAAAAGATTTATATCCGCATCCAATTGATAAGGCAGCGGCACTAATGGAAAGCATATTGATTAATCACCCATTCATTGACGGCAATAAACGGATTGGATATGTGCTTATGCGATTATTATTGATGGAATATGGTTTTGATATTCACGCCACTGAAGATGAAAAATATGATTTTGTTATTTCTATTGCTACGGGTGTGTATCGATTCGATGATATTGTGAAATGGATAAGTAATAAAAAACAACCTGAAGTAATATGATTATATAAGCTTATAAATCACTATGCAACCAAAAAAAATATGGGCTAATTTAGGCGTTAGCGATTTAAAAAGAACGACAGCATTTTATAATACTTTAGGATTTAAGCCTAACGGTCAATTTTCGGTCACCAATGAGTTGACGAGTTTTTTGGTGGGAGATGACCATTTCGTATTACACTTTTTCCTAAAGGATGTACTTGAAAAAAATATGAATGTCAAAATTGCTGATGCTAAAAATGGCATCGAAATAATGTTTACACTCTCCGCTGACAGCCAAGAACAAGTCGATAATTGGGCGAAAAAAGTGGAAGAAGCCGGAGGGACATTGATTTCCAAGCCGGAAAAATTTGGCAAAGGATACTACGGTTTTGTTTTTTCAGATCCTGATGGACATACTTTTAATGTGTTTCATATGTAATGGCGTTTACTCCACTCCTATTTATTTCTCTGTCTCTACTGACTATTATCCCTTTGGTTTCACTTCGAGCGTATATTCACCTTTACCTGGGGTCCACACTACACCATATCTATTATAATTATCTGATTCAAATGTGGCAAGTTCGCCATTTAAGAAGATATTAAATCCTTCTGGATACCAGTCCGGATTAATATATACGATAGGATTTCCCAATTGTCCGTTTTCGGCAAATTTACATGTCAATATCCGTGTATCGGTATCGAATCTATGGTAGCTGTACTTGCCACTCATTGCCATTACATACGGAACGATGGCATTTTTCTTAGCATCTTCATTCACTTCCCATTGGTTGTTTCCGCCAAGGTGGTTAAAAAATCCCCAAGTGCCGTCGCCACCGGAAGTTCCCGGGCGAGGTTCTTTCCACAACCAATATTCACTGTGCAAGTACCTGTCTTCCATCATCTCGCGCATGGCTTGTATATTTGTTTTCCCTTGAATGATTTTTGGGTTGATGCCCCATTCATTGATACATACAGGTGCATCCCAAGATTTTCCTTCTACCTGAATCCTATTCAATCCTTTTTGTATCAATCTCTTCCAAACGGGCACTTCAAAAGCTGTAAGATTTTGCGTGAGATTGGGGTAATAATGTGGACAGTAAACAATCTTTTTATCTGGAAATGGCTCATCCAATAAGGGTGAATTGTCCGTTATATTGCGCAAAGCATCAGGTTCTAACCAAAGTGAATGTCGCTGATCGATAGTGCGCATTTTCTTAGAACATGTTATATAGAAATCCATAAATTCTTGCGGTGAGATGCCACCACCAAAGGCCAATGGCTCATTCAAGGGTTCAAATCCTATCACTGCCGATTCATCTTTAAAAGCTTCGATGATTTGCGTCCAACACTTGAAATACTCATCTAAGATGCCTTCCTTGTTCTTGAAGAAACTATAATACGATTTGAATACCAATGGATTGGCTCTTAAAAGGCTGAGTGTATTAAAATTCAAGATGCCCTCCACAGTATAATTAGATTGTCCGGGAATAATGGCCCAATAAGGTGCGCCATCTTCTCCAATTTCTTTAGACCATGCATCAAAATGCCAATCCAGCTGAACATAGATACCGACTTCTTTACACCATGCCACCACTTCTTTTATTCTGTTGAGATATGTTTCGTCAAAGACACCTCTTTCCGGTTCATACCCTGACCAATTTATGGGAAGTCGTAGTGTATTAAACCCCCACGCTGCCATCATTTGAACATCATCTTTAGTAAATTCCGGCACCACTTCATTGGGTGTTCTGCCATCGCTATGTGCTACATCGAACAATCCATTTACCCGTGCATTGATACCGCGAATATTTACAAAGCGTCCTGATTCGTCTATAAATTCACGTTGCTGAACATCTATCCATCCCATCTTCCAATTTCCTGACTGAGGCTCGTATGTTGGCAAGTCTTTGCCTTTTTCTTTTTTGCAAGAAAAAGACATTATGAGGCATATGGTTAAAACAAGAATTCTTCGCATCCTATTATTTTTAGGCAAATGTCTATAAAAAAGAGACATCCTGAACTATTCTTTAGAAAACCTTAATATACAAGCGCTGTATCCTGAAAGTTGAATACTATTTCCTTTCATTTCAACATGTCCAAAATGGCATAATACATGACTATTTCCAGCGAAAACTTGCTGTTGCAGAACGCCAAAATTCAATACTACCAATAGTTCTTCTTGCTCATATGTTCTTTTAAAACTTAACACATTTGACGCTGCCTTAACTTCCGACATCTCCCCTGCATGAAGGGCGATATGTGCTTTTCGCAGGTGAAGTAATTTTTTGATAAGGTTATAAAGGCTTTTTTCATTTCGTTGTTGTTGTGCTACGTTGCAGTTAGGATAGTTTTTTTCAACCGGAAGCCAAGTTGTACTGCCATTAGAAAATCCGGCATTTGTAGAATCGTCCCATTGCATAGGCGTTCTCACCTCGTCTCTATTCAGTGTTTCACCGGAGTAATTAACCAACCACTGCGGTAAATAATTGTATTTTTTGGCAATAGGATCTTTCCCTACTTTCAAAGGTATTGTAACATTTTCCATGCCTATTTCTTCACCATAATAGAAAAAAGGAACCGCTCTAACGGTAAGTTGAAGGAAATAAATGATTGCAGCCTTGTGTACATCGCCCTTTAAGTAGGAAAGATTTCTTCTTTTATCATGGTTGGAAAACACCCAAACGGGCATTGCTGGCGCTGCAAAGCGTGTCGAAAGTCGCTCGATTATCTCTTTAAAATAGGTTGCAAAAAACTTAAACCGCAACATCTCAAAGATAAAAACCAAGTGCAAACCATCCTGCGCTCCAATATACTGGCGAATTACTGGTAATTGTCCAAACACCTCACCTACTAAAAACCGCTCGGGAAATTCGTCCATGACTTGTCGGAGTTCTTTAGCGAAGTGGAAATTATCGGGATGATTAACAGTACCTACATTCTTTTGAAAAAAACCATCGGGGTTAGATTCACTTGGAAAAGGACGAAAGGAAAAGGGATTGTCTCGAAAGGCAGCATCTTTATAAATGACATTAAAAATATCCAACCTAAAACCGTCAACGCCTTGTTGCAACCAAAATCTTACAATATCAAACATCGCCTTTTTCACCGCTGGATGACGGTAATTCAAATCCGGCTGAAAGGGAAGGAAAGTGGCAAAATACCATTCATCTCTGTCTTTCACATAGTGCCAACCGGAACCACCTGTCATAGATTTCCAATTATTGGGTGGATTTTTACCTTTGCCCTTTCTCCAAATATACCAGTCCTTTTTTTCATTGGTAGGTGAAGATTTAGATGCTAAAAACCAAGGATGGCGGTGCGAGGTGTGGTTCATCACCATATCAAATACAATGCGCATTCCTCTTTTATGCACTTCCTGAATAAGCCGATGGGTCGTTTCCATAGTACCGTATTCTGGAGCGATATCGAGGTAATCGGAGATATCATAACCAAAATCTTCTTGGGGACTTGCATAAAACGGAGATATCCAAATGGTCTCAAATCCAGTTTCTTGGATATAATCCAATTTTTGAATGATCCCTTCCAAATCACCTATTCCATCTCCATTGCTATCGAAGAAAGAACGCGGATAAATCTGATAAACGGTTGTCTTTTTCCACCATTCCATGCAACAAATATTATATTTTTAGGTTACGCATAAGGTCATTTTCTGACATCATTTACCAAGAGTTTAATTTCCTGAATCAGCGATCTCACCCAAGCTATATTAAGATTTTCTTCGGTAATTCTAAGGAAGAAATTATCTGTATAAACCTTCAGGATTGTTTTGGCGATATGCTTTTGCGATTCAAGTCCTAATAATGTGACCCATTGTTGAAAGAATGCCTCCACTACAACGGATTGGGCTTTGTCGAAATAAGTTTGATATGTTTTATTATCTCGGTGGATACATAATTGTCTATGAAAAAGTAGTTCCTTCTTTTTTCCAACCAGTATTTGAATCATTTCCGGGTCGATGTTTTTTGCGTCCATTGCGAGTTGCTGCATTTCTGCGGCATTTTTGAGGTGATACTGTAGGAGCTTCTCCTGAAACAATTCCATGTCGATGAACAGATGATAAAAGGAGGATTTGCTAATGCCTACTTTCTTGGCAATATGCTCGACTTTTAGTCCGTTAGGACCTTCTTTCGCAAAGATTTCATATCCCGCTTCTATCCACGCCTGTTCTGAATTGTTTTTCATTGGTTGGATAAATATAGGAAGAAATTGTCAATGGATGATGTAAAGGGAAGTTTGTAAAATTCAGATAGCAATTGATATCTGAATCTTACTGGATAAAAATTGCTGTTAATTTAGAGTACAGTATTATTTTAGGTTTAAAAGCGATAATAATATTTATACTACCCGGTAAGAATTTTTATGCATTTAAACAAAGCTAAACGAAATACTTTACTCAAGAAATACCCGATTCAAGTGATGAAAATCACATATTCCTGTGACAAATGGGGGTATTAAAATAAATAACTTTGATTTCAACAAAATTTAAACACTATGAAACATTTATTTCTTTTGGTGCTAATGGGCTTATTGTTTAATACTGCCTGCAAAAAGGAGCAACCTTCTTCAAATCTAACGAACACTAACCTTTCATTGCCCTTCGGCAAGCAAAAACCTGTACCCTTCAAACTGAGCGATTACAAGAAAAAACTGATGGCACAAGGAATCGATGCCAACGATGTGACAGCCAATTATGTATATTGTAGGTTTACGCCTAAAGATGAAAAGGAATTGGAAAGATTACTATCATTGAACTTGCAACTCTCACCCTATCCCTTGGATCGTGAAATCATACAATCTACAAATACTTGGGGTAATGAAGAAACGCCTTCTTATTATATTGTTCTGGAAAAGGAAGAATACGACAATATTTCCATCTCTAAGACGATTTTAGAAGAGATGTTTATTCCCGAAGAAGAACAAGAAAAAATTAAAGCACATGCCAGGGTTGCTTCCACCGGCTTAACGGGCAAGCTAACCATCAAAGATCCGGTTACTCAAACCCAAAAACCGCTTTCCGGAGTAAAGGTAATTGGCTCCGATTGGTTCTATTATGCGGAATCTATCACCGATGCAAATGGCAATTACCAACTGCCAAATCCTTACTTTGGAGGCGCTAATATTTATTACCGATTGGACAATAATCAATTAGAGATGCGTCTGTTAGATGGCAACGCCATTCTTTCTATCTTTGTTCCAATTACTTATTGGG
Organism: Chitinophagales bacterium; assembly: GCA_019694955.1. Taxonomy (GTDB): domain Bacteria; phylum Bacteroidota; class Bacteroidia; order Chitinophagales; family JADIYW01; genus JADIYW01. The sequence continues at coordinate 30,298 of JAIBAX010000026.1, forward strand.
TAAACTATCAATATACGAACACCAATAGGACAGATAATATCATGCCGAATGACGGAAGATCCAGAGAATTTTTCTACGCCTTTTCATTCTTACATGGGTGGAATCAATTCAAATCTTATGCAAACACAAACAATATTCAGACGCCTACAACCAAGCTGAATATTTGGTTGGCAAAAAACCCCACTGCAGAAGCAGATCGTTTTTATGCCGTTCCGATGCTAAGGGCTTCAAATGGTGTCAATCAAACATCGGCAGAAGCCATTATAAAACAAGCTTTGCTGGCTTCTAACTGGGATCCTATTTTGGTCGATATCATAACACCCACATTAGCAAATTGGATTGGTGGCACCGTTTCCGTCGGTCCGGATGTATTCTTTAGCTATAATCCCATCGGCACTAATTGGCCTGATTATAATTATATGCAAACTGTTATACACGAATATGGACATGTCAGTCATTTTGCTATCGCAGGTCCAAGCATGTGGAATAAGATTGTAGAACAGATTGCTACGGCAGCAATAGCAAATAATTTTGACCCGTTATCGCCCAGATATGGATATGGAACTGAACCAAATGCTGCTTACACAGCACTTTCAGAATCTTGGGCGGAAGATTTGTCTTGGGAAATTATGAAGTCATTATATGGAGACCTAACGGTATATTTCCCTTATTACAACACATATAATTCTTTTAGTGCCGTTCAAGATTTAATAAGACTTAACACCAATACTTCTTATCAATCCAATTGGATTCCTTATGGCGTACACTTTGACCTTACTGATAATGGAGAAACAGAAATTGGCATTACTGACAATGTAGGCATTACAAGCTTTGGTCAACTCTACCAACAATTATCTGCCAATAATGATTCAATAGGCAGTTATTTAACCAATGTCAAAACAAATATCTATAGTGGTTCTATTTCACAAGTTGATGACTTAATCAATTCATACGATACTAAATACCATATTAGAGGCAATTAAACGCCAACCGAAATACCGTTTATGTAGGCTATTGATTTATATCAATGGCCTTTTTTTATTTAACGTGATTTCTAGAACAAACAAATCATAAATTCATGTTAATAATTAATCCTAGTAAAAGCGTTGGACATCGTGACGAAAGGAAATTATACAAAATAGCTATGAGGTAAGGAACTTTTCTCCCGTAGACGTAGTAAAAACTACGTTGAGGACAGAAAAATGAGTACAGAAATAGATATGAAGTAGAATTTTCTTGCAGTAAATTTCTAATGCTGATTCTGGATTTAAAGCAAGTGTTCTACACTCCCGAATTCACGTTACTTATTAAATCCAGACAAAAGCTCAGGGTATTTTAGCCCAATTATGTATGGGATGGATTTTGTGTAAACAAGCAAATGAACTATATTCTTTTATTATAAGATTCATTTTTATCTGGGTTTCGCTTGCCAAAGAAAATGACAAGCAAACAGAGTATTTCTATTCATGCAATTGTTCATATTCTTCTAAAGTCATGATTTTTGTTTTTCTATCCTTCAGCGAAAACTTATCACCGTGTGCCAAAATATTGACGATGAGGTGGGTGATAGAAACTGGGAGTCCTTCTGCTAAATGCTGAATATTATTATGGGTTAATTTACTGGGATCAAAAAAGATGACCATACCGGAGCCGATTACTTCACATTCTGTACCATTTCTGATGATGAGTCCAGTGTCTTCTGCCAGTCCTATACCCAATAAATTGGGAAATACAGCTACCGCTTCCGATAATCTGCCAAATCTTCCTCTTTGAATAAAGTGTGTATCGATGATAACCTCCTCTAAAAAACCCATCCCATCACGTAAATGTACGCCCCCTTTAAATAGCGCTTCCGTACTACTGCCTCCACTGATCATCTCCTTACTCATACACATTGCTCCGGCACTCGTTCCTGCCAAGACAAACCGCTCCAATGCCAACTTATTTAAAATTATATCATGAAGTACTGTACCGCCGATGATATCTACTATTTTTGATTGGTCACCACCTGAAAACATGACACAATTGGCTTCGTTAAACAACTTGACTGTGCTATCGTCAACACAAGCTACTTTAGTCCTCAAATCAATAATAGACACTTTGTCGCATCCTAGTTTATTGAAAGCATCTAGGTAATTTTGTCCTACTTCCTGTGGAATACTGGAAGCGGTCGTTACCACAACAATTTTGGCATCTTTACCGCCACTTTCTTTCACCACATTTGCCAAAATGCCCTTATCAATGAACTCAAGAGTGTACATCTCGTTCTTGCCTAGCCCTTTATCTTCGTTACCGCCAATAGGTATTAAAATTCCACGCATACATTCATTTATTGATCAATAATCCCCCCGGTTGACGTCCGTTCAAACAAAAACGAACATTTTATTCAGCTAATTTATTCTTATTTTACAAAAAATAGCTACATTTCAAAAGTAATTTCTATTTTTCAGGAGTAAGAACATCATTTTTAATGCCAAAAATCAAAAGACAGTGAAAATACGTGAAATCAGAGCCATGCGTGGACCCAACTATTGGTCAATCCGAAGACATAAGTTAATCGTTATGACCTTAGACCTAGAAGATTATGAACAAAAGCCTACAGATAAGATACCCGGGTTTTTAGACAGATTGAAAAAGATGTTCCCGACGATGGTCTCACACCGTTGTTCTGTAGGATGTGAAGGAGGTTTCTTTCAGCGCGTAGAAGAAGGAACATGGATGGGACACGTTATTGAACATATTGCCTTAGAAATTCAAACCTTAGCAGGCATGGATGTTGGTTTTGGTCGTACGAGATCTTATGGTGAAGAAGGCGTTTACTCAGTAGTTTTTGCCTATATGGAAGAAAAAGTAGGCATTTTTGCTGCTAAAGCTTCTGTAAAAATTGCTGAAGCCATTGCAGACGGTAAAGACTACGATTTAGAAAGCGATATCAAAACCATGCGTGAAATGCGCGAGGACGAACGCCTTGGACCCAGCACAGGATCTATTGTAGAAGAAGCCGCCTCCAGAGGTATGCCTTGGTTTCGATTGAATAAATATTCACTTTGTCAGATTGGTTATGGCGCCAACCAAAAACGCATCCAAGCCACTGTTACCAGTGAAACAAGCTCTATCGCTGTAGAAATTGCCTGCGACAAGGAAGACACGAAATACATGCTCGACAAAGCCGAGATTCCAATCCCGAAAGGCGAGGTTATCAAAACGGAAGAAGGTCTAAAAGATGCCATAGATTATCTTAAATATCCACTTGTCATAAAACCCATCAATGGCAACCATGGCAGGGGAATCACTACCAATATACGAAATTGGGAAGAAGCACTCATTGCCTTCAAGGCTGCGAAAGACGTCTCCCGATCAGTAATTGTAGAGAAGTTTATTACCGGAGATGATTATAGACTATTAGTGATTAACTATAAATTAGTGGCTGCGGCAAAGCGTACACCGGCACATGTTATCGGCGATGGAAAATCTTCTATAAAGCAACTAATTGACGAGGTAAATAAGGATCCGAGAAGAGGATACGGTCATGAGAAAGTACTTACACAAATACACATCGATAAGATGACGGAAGAGATTCTGGAATCAAAAAACCTAACACTGGAGAGTGTGATACCGAAGGGTGAAATGTTGAAATTAAAAGACACCGCCAATTTAAGTACTGGTGGCACTGCAACAGATGTAACAGACATGGTTCATCCCTATAATGTTCTGATGGCAGAGCGCATCGCAAGGATTGTAGGACTGGATATTTGCGGTATTGACCTCATGTGTTCGGATGTTTCCATTCCTGTAAATGAGTCCGGCGGTGCAGTTTTAGAAGTAAATGCAGCCCCGGGATTCAGGATGCACATAGCCCCTTCCGATGGATTGCCAAGGAATGTCGCAGCAAATGTGATTGATATGCTTTTCCCTCCAGGTGCTAATGCGAGAATACCGATAGTTGCCGTTACAGGTACAAATGGAAAAACTACCACCACAAGATTGATTGCCCACATGGCAAAAATGAAAGGACACAGCGTAGGCTATACCACCAGTGATGGTGTGTACATTCAAAATATGATGGTATTGAAGGGCGATTGTACCGGACCTGCCAGTGCAGAATATGTTTTACGTGACCCTACGGTTGATTTTGCAGTATTGGAGACTGCCAGAGGCGGCTTATTGCGTGCCGGACTTGCCTTTGACCAGTGTGATATTGGCATTGTCACAAATATTGCAGCAGACCATTTAGGACTTAAAGGCATCCATACACTAGACCAATTGGCGAAGGTGAAAGGTGTTATTCCGGAAGCTGTAAAGCCGGAGGGTTATGCCATTTTAAATGCCGATGACGAGTTGGTGTATAAAATGCATAAGGACCTAAAATGCCATGTAGCTTATTTTTCCATGGATGAAAACAATAAGCATATCAAAGCCAATATGAAACGGGGTGGTATTTCTGCCATTTATGAGGATGGATATATCACCATAGCGAAAGGTGAATGGAAGATGCGGGTAACTAAAGCCGTGAACATCCCATTAACCTATGGTGGTAGGGCAACATTTATGATACAGAACATCCTTCCGGCAGTATTAACGGGCTATCTAAAAGGATTTTCCTTACAAGACATTAAATTATCTTTGGAGACATTCATTCCATCTCCGGCACAAACACCGGGAAGGTTGAATCTGTTCAACTTCAAGAATTTTGATTTACTACTCGATTATGCACATAACCCGGCAGGTTTACGTGCTTTGCAGAAGTTTACAGATAATATAGAAGCTACCGTGAAAGTGGGCGTAATTGCCGGTATCGGCGATAGACGTGAAGAAGACAATATGGAGATTGGTAGAATTGCTTCAGAAATGTTTGATGAAATCATCATCCGTCAGGACCGCAATTTGAGGGGGAAAACTGCCGAAGAATTGATAGCGATGTTGCAGAAGGGCATCTTGCAACATGACCCTAAGAAGAAAATCACGGTTATACCAAAGGAAGAAGAAGCCATAGAATTTGCCGTCAAAAACGCAGAAAAAGGGTCTTTACTGGTATTGTGTAGCGATGTAGTTCCGGATGCTTTAGCGCAAGTGATGAAGTATAAAGAAGAGGAGTCCGAGTCGTTGTATAAATTCAATAAAAAGAGAGATATTCCGAATAAGTAGCATTTTAGCACTACCCAATGAATGAGATTAGTCTTCCAGGATACTTGTTGATATTTGTCAATGCCCTATTTACTTTTAATGGATTTAGGGATGTAAACTTTCTCAACAAGTATAGCTTTAAAATTGACGAGATACTAATCCATAAGGACTATAAAAGATTAGTAAGTTCAGGTTTTCTACATGTCAACTGGCTACATTTCCTCATGAATATGGCTAGTTTGTATTTTTTTTCAGAGATTATCATAGTCTCTTTAGGTATTGTACCATTTTTTATCATTTACTTTAGCAGCTTAATTGGGGGGAATTTGTTGGCATTATATGTCCATAGAAACCATGGTGATTATAGTGCTATTGGCGCATCCGGAGCCGTATGTGGTTTAATATTTGGTTGCATTGCACTATATCCTGAGAACAACATACATATCTTTGGTTTGGAATTGCCGGGATGGTTATTTGGTATTATTTATGTCTTGCTCACCATCTCTGGCATTAGGACTAATGCATCGAACATAGGGCATGAGGCGCACTTGGGTGGCGGAATTGTGGGGCTTTTATTGTCTTTAGCATTCTTTCCAGCCGCCATACTTGAAAACTATATCCCCATACTCCTCATAGTCCTACCCAGTTTTGCTTTCATTATTTATATTATTTATCGACCTGCCGCACTTATTATTGATGGTGCGAAGAAGCAAAAGGATAAATTCTGGGATATAGAAGAAAAATACCACTATGAGAAAAAGCTTCAAGCAGATGAATTAGATAAATTATTAGAAAAAATTAGCAAGAAAGGAATAAATAGTTTATCGGACAAAGAACGTGAAAGGCTAAAGGAATTATCTAAGAAATGACCATTCCTAAAGCAATTTCCGTTCAAAGACTTTTATAGGATTGCCTCTCTCCAAAGCATTGTGTTGATTCCACTGCTGTTGCTGTGCCTTCATAGCTTGCTCTAATTGACATTCAAGGTATCGTTGTTTTAGTCGTTCGACTGCCTGTTTTTTATTTTGGTGTTGCGACCTTTGGTCAGCACAAACGACACTCAATCCGCTTGGTATATGTATGGCTCTTACAGAAGATTCTGTGGTATTTATATGCTGTCCACCAGCACCAGAAGCCCTTTGCGTTTGAAACTGAATGTCTTGTTCCTTCCATTCAGGAAAATGCTCTAAATCATAGACTTCTATTCCAATAAACCAATTCTTGCGTTGGTGGTTTTTCCTATAAGGACTATATGATATCCATTGTATGGTTCCTTTCCATTCCGCAATGAAAGCATCGATTGTCGCTCCAGATATCATAAATGCTGCCGAAAATAAAGTCCCTTTCCGTGGCCCCTGTATTTCATTAATCATTTTGATATCAAATTTTAATTGCTGACACGATTCGAGCATAATATCTAGAACTTCTTTCACCACCCTACAGCATTCTACCGGGCCTCTACCTGAAGTAATTTGTATGATTTTAGTTTTCACCTTCGCTTAAATATTTATTAATCAATCGATATAGAGGAAGGTTTTTATCCCAAAAGACATGCTTATATTTTTCTTCATCTGCTCTCCAAAAATTACTTTTATATTGTGAATACCCTTTTAAGTGGCTTATCACATGGCTTCCAATATGCTCAAAAAATGATTCCAACTCCCCAATCTGTCCTTCGAGATCTGCATCAAAGATTCTTTGCTGCGTTTGATAATGTTTCTTCGTTTTTAACACAAAACGCCAAGGCTCTCTGAATACATAAAAGATGTTATAGAAATTAGTTCCCTTGATACGCTTTCTTTTCTTGTAGAAGAATGCCCTTTCTTTAGGATTGAATTTCAGTTTTGCAAAATGCTGTGCATCCGGCTGCAATAGTTGCTGCTCTCTTGCAATATATACTTTACCTATTTTCTTTTTCTTCTTTCGTTTCACAAAATCTCTAGTTTGGCTGTATTGGGTAGTGTTGATTTTCTTGAGAATCTGTTCAAAAAATTCTGCTTGGTGGCTTCTAGCAACATCCTCACGCAATACAAATATCCTTTTATAACCTCTAAAGATTGGAGATGTCAGATCTTCAAAACCAAGATTTTTTTGTTTAACGTACAGTTCTTGTAAAACATCGTCTTTTCTTAATAATGACCGATTCCGCCCATTTATAACCTTTCGTCTTTTTTGTCTCTTTGTAATATGTCTGTAATGAAGATAATAAGCTTCATCAGAAAGATAATTGCCCATGACAATTCTTTTAATTATTAAAATAAAAATTAAAATTGTTGAATAGGCACAACGAAAAATTACGGATAGAACCGTACTTAAAAAACAAATAATTGAAAGAAAATACAACCTTGTTGTATGCCTATTACCCTATGTGCGTCTGTGTAGTCATTTTGTTATCCATAGATTTATTCGTGAACAAATCATGCGATGCAAAGATAAGTACATTTTTGTGATATCTGCAATACCGACCTAAAAATTGTTATGACAAATAATTTGTTTACAAAAAGAACTCGTCTTCACTCCATTTCATAGGGTTGTTTTCAATATAAGCAATAATCTTTTTGTAGGCTTTATCATCCCTTACGATGCTTTCATGAAAAGATCTATGCCAAACAAAATCATAAAAACCCAATAAGTGTATTTGTTTTGATACAGTAGTCTTATATGCACCCATCAATTCTGATAAGGATTTTATCTTCGGAGATTCGGGAGCCAAATTTCTATTTATTTCTATGATTCCATGAATATGATTGGGCATCACAACAAAGGCATGTAACACCACATATGGATATTGTGTTTCCAACCAATACCACTGCGTTTCTGCAATTTTACCATATTCATTCAACTTCATCTCTCCCATCTTCACTGTGCCAAAATAACACTTCATATTTTTGATACACGATGTTACAAAATACAAATTATCTTTTGAATAATCATATCCCAACATACGTAAGCGCTTTCTTTGACGCATATACTTCGATTTTTATTTCTTCTTGTCGAGTCACGACTCGACACTGCCCCCACGATACTGTCGAGTCGCGACTCGACACTACCGATATATCAATATTTCCTCCTTGCCTTCGCTATCTTTACACGCCCGATACATGCCCGGGGTATTGAATTCCATGCAAATATTGCCTTGGGGATCAACGGCAACCAAACCGCCATCGCCACCCAACGCCTTCAATCGCTTTTGAACTGCTTCCATGCACGCCTCAGACAATGACAACCCCTTGTATTCCATCAAACAGGAGACATCATATGCTACAACACTTTTAATAAAGAACTCTCCACTTCCGGTACATGACACCGCACAGGTATGATTGGAGGCATATGTGCCGGCGCCAATAATGGGACTATCGCCAACCCTGCCAAACTTCTTATTCGTCATGCCACCCGTAGAAGTTGCGGCGGCAACATTTCCTTCACCATCCGTAGCTACTGCACCTACGGTACCATATTTCTGGTCCTTTTTGATACTATGATCTAACTGGAAATTGTCAGAATCGCGAATACTCAACCACTGTTGATACCTAAATTCATCAAAAAAATAATCTTTTTCAAGGATTGGAAAACCAATAGTCTTTGCAAATTCCATTGCACCTTCGCCCATTAGCAATACATGTTCTGTCTTCTCCATTACTTTCCTGGCGAGTGCCACCGGATTTTTAATTCCATCTACACCAGAAACGGCTCCGGCATCCCTATTGCTACCGTCCATGATAGAAGCATCCATTTCATGTGCACCATTCGCATTAAAAACAGCACCCCGTGCTGCATTAAACAAAGGGCAATCTTCTAATATAATGACAGCCTGCTCAACGGCGTCTAAAGCAGAACCTCCATTTTCTAAAACAATATATCCGGCACTCAATGCTTCTTTTAAAGCATTTTTATAGGCGATTTCCTTCTCAGGAGTCATTTCTGCCGAAAGAATCGTTCCCGCTCCACCATGAATGGCTATGGCTATTTTTCCCATGAAATAATTTTGTGTCAAAGGTAAGAAAGAAGGCGATAGAATGGTCAACCTCCGGTAGAATTCATTACCTGTTGGAACTTTTTGTATAATACATCTGCTATTATTATCATGGTTGATTTTTTTATTTTTTGGATAATCATTGTCTGTATTATTGCCACATATTTAGCAACAAATGGTGTAAGTTGTTTATTATCACTAATAATCTCAATGGGTATTGTAACCCTAGGTTCTTTGATGAATATCATCCGGCTAGTCTTTGGAAAGCATCTACATGAAACCATGGTCTCCAAAGAAATTTTCAATCATTTGAAATATGATAAATTTCAAATTGAACATATAGATAAATATTATGGAATGATTGGATGTGTAAAGGATAGAACTGTTCGTGTCTTCTTTGATTGGGAGAAAAATGTTAAAGGTATGCTGAGTTTGGGTGATATTGTTATCGAAATTTTTTACCAACCCATCGTAAGTAATATGTCTGTTATTAGGTCAGAATTATATTCAGAATATGTCCTAGACAAGGTTGAACACCTTAATGTGCATAGAAAGTTTTCTTTCTCAAACAGGATACACTATTTCTTCTTCAATGAGCGCGTGTTCCTTAATATAAATTATTATCCTTGGACAAAAACCATCGATATTAAGCATGTGATTACTGAATTTATTAAGATATTAGAAGAGAATGCCTTACTGCCTTTTGATATAATGACTTTAGATATGAATAAATATACGCATATGCAAAATTATGGGATGTTCCTTCCGGCAATGAAGTATTTACATAAATATCAAGGAAAAAGAAGCCGTCCTTATATACGCTACGGGCGATTATAGATATTATTGCTACACATTCACCGATATGCTTGTAATCCTCCAATCTTATCAAAAATTTATTTTCAAAAAAAAATCAAAAAAAACTTGCGGAATTAAAAATTAGCATTAACTTTGAATTACAAAGTTCTTTTATGGAGGAAAAAGACAAACAATTAGCCAACTTAGCCGAGATAAGACAACTCATGGAGCGGTCTTCGCGGTTTATTTCCCTGAGCGGTCTTTCTGGCGTTTTTGCTGGTATCTATGCGTTAATCGGTGCATTTTTGGCATGGTGGAAACTGGAATATAAAGACAGTGTTGATTTGTATAGAACGCGCTATGAGATTGTGACTACGCAAGAGAGCATTATACCATTTCTGTTAGCAGACGCCTGCATTGTATTACTGCTCTCCTTACTTACGGCTTGGTACTTCACCGGAAGGCGGGCAAAAAAGAAAGGGCAGAAAATATTTGACAAAGCCGGACTTAAACTTGTTATCAATCTTTTTATCCCCTTAATTACCGGAGGATTGTTTTGCCTTGTATTATTAAAGTATGGTTTGGTATTCATTGTTCCGTCGGCAACGCTTATATTTTATGGATTGGCACTGGTAAATGGGAGTAAATTCACGCTGGATGAAATCAGGTATTTAGGTATATGTGAGATAGTATTGGGGCTAATTGCCTCCCTTAATACCATAAATAGTGTGATCTATTGGGCTATTGGTTTCGGAATTTTACATATTTTGTACGGCTTAATCATGTGGAATAAATACGAAAGAAAAGAATGATGCATCCAGCCAGCCAGCTAAACAAGGCCTTTGAAAATAGGATACGACTCGGCATCATGTCGCTGTTGATGGTGAACGACTGGGTAGATTTTGTAACTTTCAAAGAAACATTCGACCTTACCGACGGAAATCTTGCCAGCCACCTGATTGCCTTAGAGAAATTAGAATACATACAAATCAGGAAGTCTTTTGTTGGAAAAAAACCGAATACTTCCTATGCGGCAACTAAACTAGGAGAAAAAGCCTTTAAAGACCACCTCGATAATTTAGAGAAACTTTTAAAAATGCAGTAAAAAAGAGTTAAAAAAATTTAATCATAAACTTTGAAATACAAAGTACTTTTAAAATATCAAAAATGAAAAAACAATTTGACTACAACGGACTAAGCATAGCCAAGAAGGCTATTAAAATTTGGCTGCTTACGCTTTTCTTTTGGGCGTGGATAGGAAGCGGAGACAATATTCACATAATCCCGGCAACAGGATTCTTAGCTGCATGTTTGCTATCTATAAATCTTATTATTCCTTTCTTCCTAATCATTTATTTAGCGGAGATTCTCGCCAAAAGCAGGAAACAAAGCATACTGTTCATATTCACATCAGGTCAAGTCTTGATTCATGCATTCGCCTTATTCTGTTGTGCATTTTTTGAACCATTCAATTTCCATCATACCGTTTTTCTGCATTTTTCTATTGCGTTGAGTTATGGACTGGCCATAACCGCAGTATTTTCTTTCCGATTCATCAAAATATGGATAAAGTCTATCTCATTCAAATCTACATCACCTTCATTTACTACTAAATAATTTTTAAGATGACATATTTTAATTACTTAGCTTACGCATTCTTGGTTTGGTTGTTGTCCCTAGTGCTTTTCTCCATTGGTCTTTTTATTTTCACACCTCCCAAATTTGCATTGGTTGGCACTTTCCTTTCTGGAGCAACAACAATTATCGGCATTATTCCGGGGGCATTTATGTTGCAGTATATTGATAAAAGAGAGATGTCCTATTTGTCTAAAATGAAGTGTGTCCTTTTTAGTTCACTTCTCATTTCCAATGTTCTTGCCATTATTGGGTTATCATTTATAACAGAAATATTTGACGACATCTATTTTACCATATTCACTATGGGTGGTAGTTCCATCGCATTAATCCTTTCAATATTACGTATCACCCCAAACATTTTCAAGAAAAATAGTATTCACTCATCCGAAAACTCAACAATATTATGAGAACAGCTATCACCCTTACCTTTGTCCCCATTGTTCTGCTATCCTTATTATTATCATTTATAGCACTATCACAATATCCGAAACAGCTTCCCGATATCCTTATTTTTTCCTTGCGTTGCGCCACATTAATTTCACCACTCATCTTTTGGAATTTAATGGTCTTGTACTTCTCAAGACGATACAAGCTAACCCCCATTACGTATTGGTTATTTGCAGGAACCCTTATCAGCATGGCTCCATTTGCTGTCACATGGATTGGATATGCTTTGGGACTAAAAGATAGCTATGAATTCCAAGTCGGATTAATATTCAGCACCTTCTTTGCACTTACTGATTTTTTCTTATTCCCCTTCATAACACTATCTCCATCTTCATCTAATTAATATCATTTAAAAACAAATATTATGGAAAACAATTTTGAACAAAACACCCCTTCATCCTCCGCAACAAATGCCATTGGTAATTTATGGTCTAAAGCACAGCTTGGTTTTAAAGTTGGCTTCATTTGCTTCTTAGTATTGGTGTTAATGATTCCAACCTTCCTCATTGGTTCACTCATTGATGAGCGGTTCTCCAGAAATGAAGAAGCTGTTACCGAAATACAACGTAAATGGTCGGGACAACAGATAATAATTGGTCCCAGAATACATATTCCTTACAAATTTGAGGAGAAACAAATTACCATTTCACCCGACAATATGCATTTTCGCGCAGAACCGGTGATAAATGTAAAACATTTAGGCATTTTTGATGTCCCGGTATATACTACGGAGATAAAAATAGATGGGAATTTTTCGCCGATTGATCTCCAGAAATTTCAGCTGCAGGAAGAAGAACTTGATTTCTCAAAAGCGAGTATATGTATCACCGTTTCAGATTACAAGGGAATTCCGTTAGAAATTCCGTTAAAACTGAATGAGCAATCCCTCGTTTTACAAATGGAAACCAACACCAAAGGAAACCCTGAACTATCTGCAAAGATGGATTACATTGGTTTGCGAAAGCAAGCCATAAACTTCTCTTGTAATTTCTCGCTAAAGGGTTCAGAAAATCTGGGTATGGTTCCGATAGCAAAGAACAACAACTGCCGGATAAGTTCCAAATGGCAGCACCCGGGCTTCAATGGACAATACCTCCCGGACGAACAAAGTATTTCAGACTCCGGATTCATTGCCACTTGGAAAATCAATCAAGCATCTACCCATATTCCACAGGTGTCAAAAGATGAAAGCAATTTTGTGCAACAAGCCTTCTATGTTAAAATCATGCAACCGATAAATAATTATACGACTGCACAAAGATCGGTAAAATATGCATTGCTCATTATCGGGCTGACTTTCCTCCTCTTTTTCTTTCTAGAGCGCCTTGGCGGAAGAAACATCCATTTTATACAATACGCTTTGGTGGGTTTTGCTTTGGTTATATTCTACAGTTTATTGGTGTCCATATCTGAACATCTCTCCTTCCAATGGTCTTACCTCATTGCAGCATTCATGACATGTTCATTGATTTCACTATATGTAAAAGGCATTTTACATGAGGGCAAGCTAGGTGTCGCCGTATTTGGAACATTGTCGGCACTCTACACCTTTATTTACATCCTGATTCAACAAGAGGACTATGCATTGCTGATGGGAAGTGTAGGATTATTTGTCATCCTTGCCATCGTTATGTACTTCTCCAGAAGAATCAATTGGCATCAAGCGAAATAGTTCCCCAAGATAAAACAACCTTTCCCTCTCTAATCTAGACTATCAAACAAAATCAATCATATGAAAAAGCGATCAAAAATACTCCCTTTTATTGTTGCCACAGGTACGCTCCTCAACTTCCTCGTTTGGCAACAATATTTGGGACTGAACATACTCCTCATTTCCTTAGTGATACAAGGTGGGTTTTTGTTTTTCAATACTTCCTCCTTTAAGTCCAAAAAAGTTCTTTTTCTGGCAGTATTGCAATTGGTATCTGCTATTAATGTTGTCATGGTGAATTCTAATCTAAGCATCATCACATGTGCCGTTACGACGCTCGTCTATGCCCTTTTTGTTCATGAACCCAGGTTCAGGAATATTTTAAATGCCCTTTTCTGGTATTTGATTAATTTTTGTCTGGCATTCATTTATACCAAAGAGGAACTGGCATATGTTAGAAAAGATAGTATTAGGATTAAAGGGCTTATAAGGGTGTTAAAACTCTTTGTGTTACCCATGCTTATTATCCTAATCTTCCTGACCATCTACAACAATGCAAATCCCATCTTTTCAAACTACCTGAATAAATTCTTCTACCACATCAATAAGTTTTTATACGAGCTTTTTGGTGAAATCAACTTCTTGTGGTTAATTTCTTGTATATTCTGTATTTGGCTAATATCTGCACTGATGCTAAAGGGAAATGCTCCAGATATTTATCGGGAAGAGCAAAAGCAAGATGATACATTACAAAGGGTCAGAAAAAAGCAACACCCCTTTAATAATCTACAGAAAAAACCACAGATATTGGGTTTGAAAAATGAGTATTTGAGTGGCGTTATCACACTTATTTCCTTGAATATTATCATCCTATTTTTGAATATCACAGATTTTACAACGATTTGGACAGGTATTGAATTTAATACCAGAAAGGAATTGAGGCTGATGGTTTATGAAGGCACAGGTATGTTAATTGTCAGTATTCTTTTGTCAAAACTTGTTTTATTGCTACTTTTTCGTAAAAACATCAATTTTTACCCTAAAAACAAATGGATCAAAGTACTCGCCTATCTCTGGATTTTTCAGAATGGCATTTTATTGATTTCGGTATTTTTGCGCAACTATCAATATATTGCATATTATGCATTGGGTTATAAAAGAGTTGGCGTTTACTTTTACTTATATCTTACTTGCTTCGGGTTGATAACATTGCTTTTAAAAATCTACCAAAAGAAATCATTTTTCTATTTACTCAAGGTAAACGCTTGGAATGCCTTCGGTGTATTAATTATTTCTTCCTTTATCAACTGGGATATTTATATTGCAAAGTATAATTTCCGGCACGCATCAGAAACGCCACTAGACTTAGGACTTCTTTACGAACTTCCCGCAAACACACTACCTCTTGTATTTGAGAATAGAGAAATCATAGAACAAAGAGCCAAAGAACTAAAACTAAAGAACCGTTATCAGAACTTTAGTTTCTCAGCATTTGCCAGAGATGCCAAACATATTGTCAAAAAGAAACAAAACTGGAAATCATGGAACTACAATGATTATAAGACAAAAATGAGGCTGTTAGAACAAAAAGATATTTGGTCGAAACTACTATAGTTCCCCAAGATAAAAGACCTTCCTTCTGCCCGGAAAAACCCCTCCATTTTCCGGGTTTTTTATTTTACGTGGTTCACTTTAGGTTATAATTCCATACAGCACTTCTTATACTTCTTCCCACTACCACATGGGCATGAATCATTTCTGCCTATTTTAGGTGCTACTGTTATTGGTTTTCTTGTTGTTCCAATTTAGCCATGTGACAAAATTAAAAAATAGATCCTATTTAGATATGTAAATGCTATAAATTTCACTCAAGTATTTGCTTCCAATCATTTCCTTCAGCAACGTCTTTAACAAAGTCATTGCGTTTCTTAAGAAAATTTTCCATGTATCGCCTGAGCACCAAACAGTTAAATAATTTACCGAATATACCCAAAGGTGTTTCAAAATAAAATACATCCTTCATTATAGTTGTGTGTGCTTTCTGTTCAAAGAAGTGGTCGTGAACAAACTTTCTAAAAGCGCCTTTTATCTGCTCATCTCTAAAATGAAATGGATATTGGAAAGCGGTAATCTTTGAGGTTAATTTCTGCCTAACACCTAAATGCGTTGCCTCCCAAGTGACTATTTCATCTAATTCAATCAATCCACTTGTTCTCCCGGTAATGGCCTTTTCTTTGGTTTGGCATGTTGAAAGCTGATGCAAATCTATACTTCTAGAGAGGTTAAAACACCGCTGTATGGGCGCTTTTATTTCGGTAATGATAGTTATTGTTGGCATATCTGCAAGATAATAACAATTGGGACAATTTTGACGAATAGAAAGTAGTGAAATATTATTTAGGTAACACAATATTTCCCTAAAAAATCTCAAAAAAGCGTACCTTTGCGCCGAAATTTCATTCTTGTTCTTTTAAACTTTTTATCATGACGTTTGACTTAGATATGATTAAGAAGGCTTATGCAGCATTTCCCGATAAAATAAATGCGGCACGCCAAACCTTGGGAAAACCTTTAACCCTTAGCGAAAAAATCCTTTATGCGCATTTACATGCTGATACACCACTAAAGGCATATGGCAGAGGCAAGGATTATGTTGACTTTGCGCCGGATCGCGTAGCTATGCAGGATGCTACTGCACAGATGGCTCTATTGCAGTTTATGCAAGCCGGAAGAAAAAAGGTGGCCGTTCCCTCAACAGTACATGCCGACCACTTAATTCAGGCAAAGGTTGGCGCTGATAAGGACTTACAAGAAGCTATTAATAAAAATAATGAAGTATATAATTTCCTCGCCTCGGTATCTAATAAATACGGCTTAGGTTTTTGGAAGCCCGGTGCAGGTATCATTCACCAAGTAGTTCTGGAAAACTATGCCTTTCCAGGCGGCATGATGATAGGCACAGACTCACACACTGTAAATGCTGGTGGTTTGGGTATGTTGGCAATAGGTGTTGGAGGTGCAGATGCAGTGGACGTAATGGCTGGTTTTGCTTGGGAATTGAAAATGCCTAAATTAATCGGGGTTAAGTTAACAGGCAAATTAAATGGTTGGACATCTGCTAAGGATGTCATCTTAAAAGTAGCAGGTATTTTAACGGTAAAAGGCGGTACAGGTGCCATCGTTGAGTATTTCGGAGAAGGTGCTATCAGCATGTCTTGCACCGGAAAGGGTACCATCTGTAATATGGGTGCTGAAATTGGCGCTACCACTTCTACATTCGGTTATGACGAAAGCATGGAAAAATACCTTCGTGCTACTGGTCGTGCGGATGTAGCAGACTTAGCTAATGGCATCAAGGAACATCTTACTGCCGATCCAGAAGTATATGCTAACCCTGAACAATATTTCGATCAGTTGATAGAAATCGACTTGAACACTTTAGAACCACATTTAAATGGTCCATTCACACCAGATTTGGCAACACCTGTTTCGAAGATGAAAGAAATGGCTGCACAGAATGGCTGGCCAACAAAGGTAGAAGTAGGTTTGATTGGCTCTTGTACCAACTCTTCTTATGAAGATATCAGCCGCGCTGCTTCTTTAGCAAAACAAGCCGTAGATAAAAAATTGAAGACTAAAGCACAGTTTACTATTACACCAGGTTCCGAGCAAGTGCGCTTTACCATTGAAAAAGACGGATTAATTGCCATCTTTGATCAAATAGGTGCAAATGTTTTTGCAAACGCCTGTGGTCCTTGCATTGGACAATGGAGTAGAGAAGGTGCTGAAAAAGGCGAGAAAAATACCATTGTCCATTCCTTCAACAGAAATTTTGCCAAGCGTGCTGATGGTAATCCAAATACTTACGCCTTTGTAGCTTCTCCCGAGTTGGTGACAGCACTGGCCATCGCCGGAGACCTTACTTTTAATCCTTTAACAGATACCTTGGTAAATGAGGAAGGTGTCGCAGTAAAATTAGACCCGCCAACAGGATATGAATTGCCCCCTAATGGCTTTTCAGTAGAAGATGCCGGCTATCAAGCTCCAGCGGAAGACGGCAGCAATGTTGAAGTAATTGTAAGCCCTACTTCCGACAGATTACAATTATTGGATAGCTTTCCGGCATGGGAAGGCAGTGATATTAAGGGTTTAAAATTGTTGATTAAAGCAAAAGGAAAATGTACCACCGACCATATCTCTATGGCGGGTCCTTGGTTGCGTTTCCGTGGTCATTTAGATAATATCTCCAACAATATGCTAATTGGTGCCGTAAATGCTTTCAATGAAAAAACGGACAACGTTAAAAATCAATTAACAGGTGAGTATGGCTCTGTACCTGCGACGCAACGTGCTTATAAGGCTGCCGGGATAGGTTCTATTGTAGTTGGAGATGAGAATTATGGTGAAGGCTCTTCTCGTGAGCATGCGGCCATGGAGCCAAGACATTTAGGCGTTAGGGCTGTTTTGGTAAAATCTTTTGCACGTATTCACGAAACCAACCTTAAAAAACAAGGTATGCTTGCATTAACGTTTGCCAACAAAGAAGACTATGATAAAATCCAAGAAGACGATTCTATCGATATTTTGGGTCTTACAAGTTTTACACCGGGCAAAAACTTACAAATTGTATTAAATCATAAGGATGGAAGTACCGACACCATCGAAGCAGCTCATTCATATAATGCCGCTCAAATCGAATGGTTCAAAGAAGGTGCTGCACTAAATATCATTAAGAAGCAACAGCACGCTTAATATATTTGCAAAAAAAACATCTTGCAATTTTCAATAAAGGCTGATAAATTTATCAGCCTTTATTTTTTCACAATATTTTGTAAATCATATGTTTATAAAATTTATTACTCGCCAAAAATAATAAAAAACAATACTTTTGGCGAGTAATAAATAATTATTAGTTGCCAAAAGCAATAAAAAATAATACTTTTGGCGAGTAATAAATAATTATGGAACTAATAGGTCGGGCAATTGAGATTGAATTATTGCAAGAGGCACTAACATCTGATAAATCAGAGTTGGTGGCAGTTTATGGTAGAAGACGTGTGGGGAAAACGTTCTTAATTAGAGAGGCATTAAAGAAAGAATTAGTTTTTCAGTATTCAGGTTTATATATGGGTACATTGGAAGAGCACATGAACATTTTTGCACAAACGCTAAGTCATCTGCGCAATGGTATGTGGGATTTACCTGTGCCAAAGAACTGGTTTGAAGCATTCCGACAGTTGGAGATGGTACTTAAACAATTGCGTACCAAGAAAAAGAAGGTGATCTTTCTGGACGAATTGCCATGGATGGCCACACATAAGTCTCGGTTTTTGACCGCTTTTACCCATTTTTGGAATCAGTTTGCTTCCGCTAGAAAGGACATTATGATTATCATCTGCGGTTCTGCTGCTTCCTGGATGATTAATAAAGTAGTGAAAGACAAAGGAGGGTTGCACAATAGAATTACAAAAACCATCCGATTAGAGCCTTTTAACCTACACGAAACAGAACTTTTCTTTAAGAAGAAAAAGATTATCTTAGATAGATACAAGATTACCCAGTTATATATGGTAATGGATGGGATACCACATTATCTAGATCAGGTAAGGAATGGAGAGAGTGCCGTACAAGCGATAGATAGGTTGTTCTTTAGCGAGCAAGGCTTTTTGCGACAAGAATACCATCAATTATTTGCTTCCCTTTTTGATGATTCAGAAAAACACCGCAAAGTAATTGAGTTATTATCACAAAAAAAGCAGGGGATGAGTAGAGAGGAACTGATAGAAAAAATAGGTATTTTTTCCGGTGGTGGTATCTCTAAGATTTTAGAAGAACTTATGGAATCGGGATTTATCAGCAGAAGCATTCCATTTGGAAAAACGCTGAAAGACAGTATCTTTAAACTTACAGATAATTATACAGCCTTTTATCATAAGTATGTAGCAGGAAGTAAAATCGGTTCTAACAAAAACTGGGAAAAGATTGCACAATCTGCCAGTTGGTACAGTTGGAGTGGACTTGCATTTGAAAATTTATGCATGCGACATATTCAACAAGTTAAGAAAGCCTTAAGAATTGACGGCATAAAAACAGAAGCAGCCACATGGCATCATAAGGGAAATGAGGAAATGCAAGGCGCACAGATAGATATGCTTATACACAGAGCCGATGGCATCATCAATATCTGTGAGATCAAATATTCTGAAACGCCCTTTACAATTACCAAAAATTATGCAAATGAAATTAGAATGAAGATGGCTTCGTTTCGGCATTTTACTAAAGTAAAGAACACATTGTTTCCAACCATTATAGCACCTTATGGATTAAATGAAAATATTTATAGCCGTGGGTTCATTCAGAATGTAATAGACATTGAGCAATTATTTGAGGTTGTCTAAAAGAATAGACAACCTCAAGTTCTTAACAATGACCTATATTTATCCCATAGACGATTGATTGGCTTTTGCAGCCTTTTTACCTCTAAAGAATAGAAATAAATTGAGAAACAACATCACGCCAAGATATATAGAATAGCCTCCAATTTTAACCGAAAGCACCTCAAAGATTTCCTGTTTGCTAGTTAGCTTAGCATATATCTGCATAATCATAAGGGCAAAACCTACATTTAAAAGATAAAACCCCACTTCAAACAGCTTGTTTGTGCTAAGGGCAATTTCAGCATTCCCACGAAAAATCTGAAGCATAAACACCTTGCTATTCTTGAATAAGGTGTGTGCAACATATAAGGTTAGCAAAATTACTACCGGTAAATACACCGCATAAGCAATTACAATAAGATTGTTGTTCATGATATTAATTTTTTAGGATGAAAAAATGATTGTATTTGAGATTTAAAATGATTCAAAAGAATGATATTACTATAATGTAAAATGCCTAACAAGAGAAATATAACACCCAATCTCCCGACATAATATGCAAACTGTATCACCAATATTTCATTTGATGCTACACCTGATAATAACAACATGGAAAGACCAATATTTACTAAATAGTATCCAATCAACAATATCTTATTAACGCTTTGAGTGGTACTTGCATCCTTAAATATTTGCATTAAGAAATGCCTTCCATTCATATATAAGCTCCATCCCACCGGAATTATGATGCAGTAACTAATCAGTATGAATATTAACAATGCCATTTGTTTGTATTTACAGTATTTTCAGAAATAATTGAAACAATATTTTAAAAAAATTACCTCACCAATAGCTTGAGTACCCTATCCCAAAACCAACTTTCATCTGCTTTAAGGATTGCCTCCATCAATTTATCAAGGTTAAGTGTTAGTCGATGTACATCTACAATAAGTTTATAAAACTGCTTTCCATCTTCGCCTTCTTGTGTAACATCTATATCCTTTAGTTGTTCCAGAAGCTTGATAACAGGGTCTAATTCTTTGGCTTTTCTGATTTTGGCAATTTGTTTGGCAATTTTCCATACATCTTTCTCCGCAACAAAAAACTCTCTTCTTTCTCCTGGTTTAAAGACCTTCCTTACCAAGCCCCAATTAATTAAATCACGCAGGTTCATGTTTGCATTACCTCTAGAGACAGACAATTTTTCCATGATATCCTCGGTACTCATTTCTTCCATCGATATCATCAAAAGCGCATGAACTTGTGCCATCGTCTTATTAATTCCCCATTGCGAACTAATCGACCCCCATGCTTCTATAAATAAATTTTTCGCTTCAAATAACGTCATGATACAAATTATTTATGCAAATATAACTAATATATTTTAAACTTTCAATATTTTCTGAAAATTATGAAAAAAAATAATAAGTTCTGAATTTCAGATACCAATCTTTGCCGTCAAAAAAATCACATAGGCGAGTTTATTTAATATATAGATTATATAATACATTGAAATACATTGATTTATATAAATTATTGTTCGCCAAATCAATTAAAAAAATACACTTTTGGCGAGCAATAAGTATTTTTGCTATAGAACGCATCAACTAAAAAGATTCATATTATTTTCTCCCACCCTTTCTTAATATTCTCGTCGATGTATTGTTGGAACAACTCATCTATTCTTTCTTGCGTATCGGCTATCGATAACTCCTGT
Source organism: Chitinophagales bacterium (assembly GCA_019694955.1). GTDB lineage: Bacteria > Bacteroidota > Bacteroidia > Chitinophagales > JADIYW01 > JADIYW01. Next base: position 52,020 of record JAIBAX010000026.1, read on the forward strand.
TGCAGTTTATCGGCTCTGTTAGGGCTGTAATCGGTATAGGCAAGAACATAGGCAGGGTATTTTCCGGTTTGCTCTTTATTGGTTTTCCAAGAAAGAAATTTGCGAACCATCTTCTCTCCTTTGGTTTCCTTTACATACACTTCTTTTCTGATAATTTTACTGGTATTCATTACAGACGCAACATCACTACTATTAGTGGTTAGCTCGACCATATCTGTTATTTGAGTGAAACGTACATCTTGAACATCTACAGTTTTGTCTTTTCTAAGACCATTAAATATGGGATTAATCATATTTACACAAGGTCTTTGTCCGTTTACGGCATATCCCTTTCCTTCTTCATAGGATAAAGACATCTTTGTAATAGGATGCCCGCTTTCTTCTAAGAGCAAATCTATACAAGAAAATTCTACCACTAATTCAGGGCGAATAAATTCAAATGCAGTTTGCCTCTCTGTTACCTCTATATACTCAGCTTCCACCAGCATCCCTCTAAATGTTTGCAGTAATTCGGTACGCTGTTCGTCTGAAAAACCCGTTCCAACCTTCCCCACTATTTGAATAACATCATCAGGGTATTTCATGCCTACAAGAATATTTCTAATCTTCCCTGCCTGATCCTCGCTACCTTCTGAAAAACCTACAATGACACCGTCAAAAGAATGCCTTTGCTTTACCTTATAGGTATGTCCTTCTTCTGTTCTTATGATTAATCCTTCATGACCATCCTGTTCAACCCACTTCTCAAACCATTCCACAATTTCTTTTCTGGAACTTACCTTTTGATACGTCATCGCATTTAGCTGCTTGCCATTTGCAAATAACTTTTTTAGCTGTTCTTCTAATTGCACTATTGTTAACGAAGGCGCTTGCTGGGTAGAAATAATATCAAAAGCAGTAAATCGGAGGTCATACTTATCGGGAGAAGCTACGGCCTCAGCTACATGAAAACTCCGCATTCGTTTGGCATCATCATGTACAAACAATTCACCTACAAAGAGGTATTCCCCTTCCGGGAATAGCCTTTCTGCTTCTTTCTCCAAAGCGGGTAAAGCAAGCGACTTCCCTGAGCGATTATAAAAAGTAGCCTTCCCATTAAGAACATGTAGCCCTGAAAAGTGACCATCCAACTTTAGTGATATCCAATAAGCATCGGTTTCAACTACTCGGTAAGCAATCATTTCCTTGGTAAGTGCCAAGTATCTAGAAGCCACCCTATTCTTATAATTAACTATTTGTATCATGCTTTGGCAGTGGTTTTAATTCTAAATTCGTGATATGTAAAATCAAGCAATAAGATTCTTCTTTAATACGTCCTTCCAAAAATGCTCTATATGGCTTACCGCCATCTTGAAAAACAAGTGGTGCATTTCCTTTTGGTCCGCCGCCCAACATCATCATAGCATTCTTCTCAAAAAGGTCTTTGGCAATATCATATAAGAAATCATATGTCAGCCCATTTACATGTCGCAACTGGTATTTTCTGGCAAAGATGAATTTATTGTATATATCCATTTTGGGAAACAATTTGCCACCACGCAAAGGAAATTCACCTACAATATTGCCTTCTAAAGATTTTGGGGTACGTTTTTCCTTTAGATTACCCTGAGCATCGTATACTTCTTCTTCTATTTTTACTTTATATACTAACTTACCATTATGATCCAGCAGTATCTTGGTTGCCTTGCCGACGAATTTTCCCGTTATTTCTATATCCAAATCGACATCTTCGTTTATGAGCTTTTCTGTGAGCTCGTCGCCATACTTTTCTTGCAACACATTGATTGCACTTGTATTTTTTACCAAGCGCAATGTTTGGGGCTTTTCTTTGTTTGCTGTCACATATAATATCTTCCTTTTAGGGGCGGGGTTATTGAAGAGTACTTCTGCGTTTCTACCTTTTTCGTTTGCGATATCTATCAGTCTCATTTTTTAGGGATTAAAGCATACCAAAATCTATTTCTTCTTCATCTGAACCTTCGTCCATCATTTCAGGCATCGGCTGTTGGTCAATGTTCAGGTACTCAAATTCGCTGATGACGCCATTTACAGCAAAAACATCTTCACCATTTGCTATCAAGAATGCCGTTGTAGAATCATACCCTGTGCGATAATTAAAATCGAAGGTTAAGAAATGACCTTTTTGCAAGAAATCAAGTAACGCACCTTTCCCTTGGGTAATCTCCAGTTGATATACAGAAGTGACGTTCAAAGAAAGGTAATCTTCCAAAGTAGCATCCGTTTTAAGCACTACATCCTTATCAAAGATGGATGAGATTGGCACTAAGGGATTCATGTTTTCATCTACAGCAACGAGATCCTTCTTACTCACTTCCTGCCCATTAACGACCGTTTTTAATGCAAACCCGCCTGACGGAATAATGGTTACACCATCTTCAAGGAGATAGGCAGTTTGGCAGGGTTCGTTATCCGGATCATATATTTTTTCGGTAACATATCCATACACTTTATCTCTATCCAGTTTAATGAGCTCTGCTTCGAAGTCAAAGTCATCGCTGAAGAAATGAACGGTTTTTGCCATATTATCATTTTAAGGTGGTAACGAAAATAAGGGTTTTGGCGATTTATACCAAATGTTTCTTAGACAAAACAAACGCTACCCGTCCACCCAATGCACCACGCTTCCTTTTTCCTCCAAGCTCACTTTGAGCATATGAGGGAAAAAGTCATTGATAGAGTCGATATGTGAGATGATATATATTTGCTTAAACTGTTCTTGCAATAACTCTAACGCATACATGATTCCTTGCCTGCGCTCTTCATCCTGACTACCAAAAACCTCATCAAATGCTAGAAAATTGAGTGGCACACTTCCACTCAACTCGCCAATTGCCTTTGTAAGTGCGATACGCAAGCATAAATTTGCCAAATCAATTTCGCCACCGGAAAAGCGACTTAAGGGATATATATGTCCGGCATCCTCCACCTGAAATTCGTACTTTTCATCGACGGTAATTTTATCATATCGTCCTTTGGTGATTTGGCTAAACAACTTGCTGGCTTCATAAGAAATAGTTGGCGTAATTCGTTCTAGGATATTGGTTTTAAATTCGCCAAAATAATTGGAGAGCTTCTCCAAAAGCGTTATTTCTTCTTCTTTTCCGGCAATTTGTGATTGTGTACGAATATCTATTTCTAATTGTGTGTGTAGATAATTTATTTTATTCTCCTCATCCTTGATTTGCATGCTTAGGTCATTCACTTGGGTGGATAAAGCACGAATATCCTGATTAAGTGCTTCTATCTTTTCCTTCAACACTTGATAGCCCGCTTCGGAAAAATTGAGCGTTTCTAGAGCAGCCATTTTCTCACCGATAAGAACTTTTCCCTTCTCAATTCTTTGCTGCAATAATGCCAATTCTGATTTTAGTTTTGGTATACCTTGCTCTACATTATTTTGTTCAATCTGATGCTGACGGATAATCGGTTCGGCATCTTTTACGGATCGTTCCAACTGTTGGTAGGCTAATTCATCAAACTCAACGACACCCAATTTTTCCATTGCCACTTCATGCTCCTGTTTGCGTTGCTTTATTTGTTGGCACTCAGCTTGCTTCATCAAGAGTGTCTTTTCCATTTCCTGCAAACGTATTTGTGCATTTTTCTTTTCTTGTAGTAAGGAAGAATTTGTGGCAATTTCTTCTGACACTTCTAAATGCTTTTTTACCTCCATATCCCTTGCGGACGTCCATTTGAGGAGGTTTTCCTGTTGAAATTGATGAATTTCATCATTAAAATGTAGGATAGTTGTTTCGTAGCGCTCTTTCAACGGTTGAAAGCAGGTGGGGCAATCGGCATCTTTTCCCAACACTTGCAATTGTTCAATTTTCCTTTTCCTATCTTGGATCTGCCCTTCAATTTCACTGATTTTTTTATCAACCATTCGTATTTCTGCGGCGATACCATCCAGCACCTGTTCCTTTTCGTTTGCAATGGCTGTAAGTGCTAAGATAGCTTCATCTAAGGCACTCTTTTCCGAGAGTGCTAGTTTAAGTTCATGTTGTACCGCCTCATTGGTTTTAATTTGTTCTTCTTGTTGTAAGATTAGCGCAGTATATTTTTTCTGCGCCTCAAATTTCAATGCCGTTTCTCTTGCTTCGTCTAGTTGTGTCTTTTGTTGCAGTAATTGCTCAATTTGGGGAAGCCTTTGTTTACATATCTCTTCGAGTTTTTCCAGTTCATTAAGTGTCTTTTCTACACCTAAGATTTGTTCTTGCAGGTTCTTACTAAGTTCAACATACTTTGTCAGTTCTATATCTAGGGCATTTTTCTCTTTCCGCTTTTGCTCTTCAATTTCAAAAACTGCTTTTGTAGCGGTTTCTTCCGATTGCGACTGATTTAATCGTTTCTCAAGAACGGTTCTTTGTGTCTGTATGGTATCAATTTGTGCGGAATGCGCTGAAATTTCTGTGGCTATTTGTATTTTCCTTTCTTCAGACAATAGGTTTTCTCTTTGTCCTTTTATTTCTCGCTTAAGTCCATTTACATCATCTTTAATTGCCTGGTGTATCTTCTCCAATTTATCTAAACCTAAAATCTTGCGTACCATCTTCTTTCGCTCTTCTCCCGTTGCACCGGAGAGTTCTCCAATTTCCTTTTGTCCAGAAAAAACAGAGCGTTTAAAGGCGTCCTTATCCAGTTTCAATAGTCTTACAATTTCAATATTTACATCACTATCTGTGGCAATGTGTTGATCGTTTTTATAAAGGTTTGCTTTAGCCGTCATTGCCTTTCCTTTAAACTCCCTGCGAACTAGAAACAACGCATCGCCAATTTCAAAGCTTAACTCCAGCGCTATATTTTCTTTATCACCAACGGCATATGTTGAACGAATGGTTTCCTTTTTATCTTCATCTTTGCCAAATAAACAATATAAAATGGCATCGAAGATGGTGGATTTTCCCGCACCATTTCTACCTATTATTCCGACAAGACCTGTTTTGAACTCGAGATTCAACTCAGTATATTGCTTATAGTTTTTAAGTTTTAGCTGTCTGAGTATCATCTTTCCTCTACCATATTAAAATAATAATTTGCCTTCTCTATTAGCCTAACGGCATCTTTCTCATCCTGTTTCGATTGAATAAATCCTGCAAATTCTTTATCTATCTCATGCAAATTCTCCCGTGACAGTGCCGATACAAACTTTGTTTCAGCAAATGGTGTCCTTTTTACAATAACGTGAAAGGCTTCTCTAAAGATTGTTTTGAGGTTAATTACCGAAAATTCATACAATTGTACATCTGTCAATTCCTCTAAAAACACAGATACAATAGCACCGTCTAATACATTATCTTGGGTAAATGCTTGTATTTCAGCCATTAATTCTAATGGCGTTTTTTTATGGCATTCTTCGATTTCTAATACCAACCATGATCTTGCCGGAATAGGGTGAAACTCGGGATCTGAAATTTTGCCAGCTTGTATGGTAAGTGTACAGTAACCTTTCTCACTCAATGCCTCACTTTTACTCATGCGTTCGGTAGAACCACAATACCAAGAGGTTTTCAGATTTTTGACTTTTTGAAAATTGTGCCAATGTCCCAGAGCCACATAGTCAAACTGATTCAGCAATGGATATTTCTCTTCTGGAAAAACATGCTCTCCATATTCATCCATTTTGTAACCTATTCCGATAGAAGTATGTGCCATTAGAATATTCAATTTCCCTACAATAGGTACGATGCGTTCCATTTCTGCCTTTTGGCGTTCTGTATCATTAATGTGCGGTATTCCGTGTATGACCACTTCATCAAAAACAATTTGTTCGTAACGTTCCTCAAAGATAGGTTTAATAAAATCGAACGTTTTCAACACTTTCAGGATTGGGCTGGTAGCTACATTTTTAGGAGTGGAATGGTTTCCGGCAATAACAACAAACGCAATATTTAATGATTCCAATCTTTTCAATTGCTCCAACGCAAACGTAAGCGCTCTATTTGTCGGCCATGGACGGTGAAAGAAATCGCCCGTATGTAATACCAAATCAGGTTTTGTAGCAATAATCTGGTCTATCACATATGTGAATGCATCATAAACATCCTGCTCTCGGACATTTATACCGCTATCATTGACTTTGTCAAAGTCATAAAAGCCTAAATGGGTATCTGAAAAATGTAGGATATTCATGGTTAATGTCTTGTGGCAAAAATAAGGAATGAAAATTAAGGGATGGGATTTTTTTCTTTTTCAAGAAAATAAATATCTTCACCCTCATAAATAAAAAATGGATGGCTTTCTCTCAAGAGCAGGTTTTACAAATGGCCCCGGATGATAGCTCTGCTAAATCAGGTGTTCAATTATCCAATCCAGCCAAATGGGTAGCATTGCATATAAATGAGCGTGCCATTTGGGGCGCCTGTCAGGGTAGCGGAAAAGATCCATACAGCACCTTCATTGACACAACAAACATCGCCTTCAAATGCTCATGTCCAAGTCGGAAATTCCCTTGCAAACATGGCATTGGGTTATTATTATTATACGTAAAAAAACCTGAAGGCTTTCAACGTACAGATGACTTACCTAATACACTGTCAGAATGGTTGGATAAGCGCTCAGAAAAATTGGAGCAAAAAGAAGAAAAATCCGCTAAGCCTGTTGATGAAGCTGCCAAAGCTAAAAGAATAGAAGCTAGAACCAAGAAAGTAAATAATGGGATTGAGGCACTCAGAATATGGTTAAAAGACCTCATCAGAACCGGCATCATAAATATCCCACAACAACAATATACCTTTTCAGAGAATATTACTGCAAGAATGGTAGATGCGCAAGCTTCCGGTTTAGCCATGTTATTAAGAAAAATGAGTAATATCAATTTCTACGAGGAAGGCTGGCAATATGAACTTTCCAAACAACTTTCTAAATTGTATGCAATCACTGAAGCCTATCAAAACAAAGAGCAATTAACCCCTGAATGGAAGGTAGAATTAGAAAGTATTATCGGTTGGGCAAAATCAAAAGAGGATATTTTACAGGAAATTCCCGTTCGAGACCAATGGGTTGTTTGTGCTAAAATACTAGAAGAGGAAAATTATCTGATAACGGAAAGGATATGGTTTTTTGGAACAAATACACAGCAATTTGGTTTGTTTTTAAATTTTTATCCCAAAAACCAACTCCCGGAGCATGTGTTTGCAGTTGGAACGACCATTACCGCAGATTTGCATTATTATCCTTCTGTCGCAAAACTTCGGGTACTGCCCGGAAACATTATTCATACAACACCGAACTCATCGGTGAACGGCTTCCAAACGACAGAAGAATTGTTGGAAACAGCAGCCCATCACATCAGCATCCATCCTTTTTTACAACCTATCCCAGCCATCCTTACTAATTTCAAGTTGGTCTATTCAGCATCAAAATGGTATCTTGTTGATATGGCAGGTCAATATTTAATTATTCAAAAAAACGAAATGAGTTGTTGGAATATTTTATCTATTACGTTGGGTAATTCATTTACCTCTTTTATAACTTATGAAGCCGGAAAAATAGAAATATACGCTATTTGGTACGAGCAAAAATTCTATCCTTTGGTATGAGACAGCTTTCGGAAATCATAAAAGCATCCTTATTAGGTACAGAAAAATATATGTATCAAGAAAATCCTTTTGAAATAGATTTAGTTGAAAAAATACTACAACAGAACACTGAGAAAGAAGACAAGTTCTTAAAATCCGCTTATACTGCATTTGTATTTCATGAAGCCGGGTTAATTGCGCCAACAACAGATATCCATCTCGAAAGTTGCCTTCCGGAAACCAAAGCATCTGCTGACGAAAGAATCTGTAATCACCTTAAAACTTCCTTACAAGCCGGCAACGATATATTGTTTCAGTACCTCATACATCTTTGCATTAAAAACAACTGGGTGGTGAGTCGTTCATTGGTTCCAACCATTCTAAACAAGGCACTAGCAAACAAAAAAAGGGCTGAGTCTTTAGTAATTTGTTGTGGTGAAACCGGCAAATGGTTGTGCAAGTTGAATCCCGAATGGGAGAAGATTTTATTTGAAGAAGCGGAAGAAAATATTTGGGAAACGGGTACTTTTGGTCAAAGAAAAGCCTTTCTGCAAGCATCTAGAAAACAAGACCCTCAAAAAGCTTTGGCATTACTCGAAGAAGTCTTTAACAAAGAAAATGCTGCCAATAGAGAAGAATTCTTGTCATTGCTCGAAGAAAATATCTCTTTATCAGATGAATCTTTCTTAGCATCTTGTACAAAAGATAAAAGTCAAAAAGTTAAAGACAAAGCCTATGCGCTTCTAAAAACGATCAGAGGTTCACAAATCAACCAACTTTATCTTGATTATATTAAATCCAACCTTATACTGAAAGAGGAAAGAAAATTTATCATCACAAAGAAGAAGCAGTTTGAGTTACTCGTTCCAAAAGCACTTGATGAAGCACTCGAAAAGACCGGAATAGCTAAAATTTCATCTGAAAAAGGCATCAAAGACCATATATTTTGGCTGGGACAAATACTATCATTTGTACATCCGGATGATTTGAGCGCATTATATGGGTTATCTGCCACCGAGACCTTGCACCTACTCTTGGAATATGAGCAGACTACTGAATTAACACCATACCTTCAATCCGCAGCCATCCGTTTTCAACATAAGGATTGGGCAAAAATCCTGCTCAATCAACTGGACAAGCCAAATATTCAACTCATTACTGCCTTTCCTAAGTCAGAAAGAACCGATTATTGCCAGATATTTATTGAAACCAACGTCTATGAATTGTGTTACATGATTTTTGATGAGGACTACACGCCCATCCCTTCCAAACTAGCAATGAATATCCTTCAATACTTGAGAAAACACCCACATGCCCTAAATAGTCCAGAGTATTTAAGGCTATCATTTCATTTTTCAACAGAAATAATACCTGATTTATTGAAATATCTAAACGATGAAACAGATGACTATCAAAACAGGTATTTTAAGAACCAAATTACGGAGATGATTAACTTATTAGATATCAAGAAAGAACTAAATATTAAATAAAGAATTATGGAAAATAATATTTTAAGACAAACCGCTGAAATGCAGTTTGCAGAAGAAATTGAAGAAATTAAAAAACAGGATAAACATCAAATTCCGGTTAATTGGCAAATGTCACCTCAAGCAGTAGTGAAATATTTGATAGGCGGAAAATTACCCAATGGTTTTGTTGTCTCTCCAAAATATATCGGCAACCAACGGTTGATGGAAATCGCTGTAGCCACTTTGACGACTGACAGAGCCTTGTTATTGTATGGTTTACCAGGTACTGCAAAATCTTGGGTTTCAGAACATATTACCGCTGCCATTACCGGCAACTCAGGTCTCGTCGTTCAAGGTACTGCCGGAACAAGTGAAGAGAGTGTTCGCTATGGTTGGAACTATGCACTCTTATTGTCCAAAGGACCT
>JAIBAX010000098.1 GCA_019694955.1 Chitinophagales bacterium
TCGTTGCATTCACGTTCAGTAGTACTTACAGCGAAATCCAACTTACAAGGTTCTGCACAAAACTCAGATTTTACCCACTCTTGTCCTACTACATTTCCTTGAGTAGGCACAGGAAGACTACTTGTAACATTGGTCACTTCTACACTATTGAACCCAAGGTTTACAGGGCGTAAAAATGTTGTAATACTGTCTGAACAAATGGTATTGAATGAAGGATTTGTTTTTGCAAAACTGATATTCAGGTTATTGCTCGTAAGACTACGGCCATCTGTATAAATAAGTTCAGTGCCAAAATCTGCGGAAAGAGATATACCTTTATACAAAAGGCTGTTATTAGTACTTTCCAAACTTTTTTGCCATGTGTATGAAAGCAACGGATTGGAATTACTGCCACCGATATTCAGTCTTTGTACCAATGGGAAGGTAGTCGTATTGCTGTTTTGGGCAGGCTTATAAAAACATGGCAGATAAACATCACCCAAAAAATTTGTAGCTATTTTGGGATAGTTCAGGACATTTCTATTTTCAAACGCCTGGCCAAGAAGTGCCAGTTTACCGTCAGTGACAAAAAGCAGACCTGCATCTACATTATTGTCTGTTCGTTTACCAGAAAACAAGATATTACCATTGGACAATTCAATTGCATCCAGTACTTCGATATTTTGGGTATAGACTACGCTGCTTACAAAATTCCCAGCACCATTTACTTTTACCACCATGCCATGTCCATTGGTGGTTTCATTTCCCAGCAGTAGCATCGATCCGTCATTCAACACGCCGAGTCCTCTTGAAAATTCTATGTCCGGCGAATTTTGAAAATTATATTCTTTGACAAAGTTTATATTGTTGCCCCCTGAGCAACCACTCTTTATATTGATTAAAGTTGTTTTCTCTTGTGTAGTGGCCCCACCTGCATAGCCTCGGGTGCCCAAAATGAAGTACGGAAAATTGGGGTTTGATGCATTTGAATTCCTTACGATCTTCCTGAATGTCTCTCTACCTGTTTGATTAAATATATTTGAACATTCCAATGCCGCTGATTCGCTATTAATCTGGATTAAAAAAGAAGCGTTATTGGCATCAAATGGCAAGGTATGGCCAACAATATACAGAGATGTTCTTCCCAAAGGACCCTGTGGCGGAATGAAAACCATATCATTAATCTGAGAAGGAAAATCAAGTCTCCTTTGCCAAACGAGCATCCCAGTATTGGTCACAATTTTTGTTACAGTTCCATAAGATGTACCATTGATATCTGATTGTGCCAATATATAGCTATGGCTGCCATCTTGCTTTATCAGGACTGGATAGTTGGTATTATTGTCTCCAAATGTAAAGGTTGGCTGACTGAATGCAGAAAGAACGATAATTAACTGGATGAGAAAAGAAGATAAATATTTCATTCTAATTGTTATTTGATCTGTTCTTCTAAATATTGAAAATATATTTATTATCAAGTGTTTTAATTTTTAGACTTTTTATTACTAAATCTACTTTCTTGCACCGTCATTACCCCTCTTTCTGTCTCCTTTTTTACCCTTTCCAATTTGCCAGAAGCATCATACTCATACTTAGTGAAATAATTATTTTCGTCCAACTCGTAGGTAAATCTAAGCGTTATGTCATCATAGACAAAAGACTTGAAGCTGGCATTAAAAGGGTGAATACGAATGTCATCAAAGCCTGTGATTTCTGATGGAGACGCACTCAGTCCAATATATATCTTACGACTTCCTTCTGGAATGACAAACTCACCATGCACTCTCTGCCAACCTTCTATGATGGGCCCTTTGGCCTTAAATTCATATACATTTCCATCTACTCTTATGATATACTTTCCGTCCAGATAGTCATGTTGTAGTGGATCGTTTTCTTCTTTGATCCACCCACTGAAGACATATTTACCAGGTTGTGGATTAAATTCATTGAGACAGTCGCATGGTTTGGAATTGTCTGTGGTATCTGGTTGGGTAATTCTACCTTCAGGAACGGGAAGATTTTCTTTACATTTATACAAATCATATTCGGCCCAGGATATATGTCCTGGCTGTAGTGGTTGATAATACTTACCTGAATGACTTTCAGCAAGATCCTTTACAGGTTCTGCTTCAGGAAATTTAAAATACTTGTAAGGACAACTTTGTCCACCAGCAATGCCATTTTCGTATCTATAATCTTCAAATCCATCAAACATACAGTCTCCATATCTGGCGTTTCCAGCCACTGCCGTTACCATGTGATCGTTGTAACCCAATAGTTCTGAAGAGTACCTATCTAAAGGATCTTTGCTTTCCAGTTCATTGCCGTTGGGGTGGATCTTGGTGACTTCGGCAGTCCATGTCCAGTTGTTGGTAAACTTATCCCAAATATTACCTGTATTTCTCCAGAAAGGAGTAAAAAAAGGAAGACCCGTAGTCTGATTCACAAAGAATCCATCTGATTTCAGATTGGGTTGTGCTGTATTTGAAGCACTAGATTTTCGATCTGCCAAGAAGGTGTATGATTTTTTAGGGGTATAAGTGCCTTTATGATTTGTTGTGTAATGGTTTTGTTTTCTATCAGAATTATATTCACATACATTAATGTCTGAAATCGATTTCTCGAAAATATTCATGCAATTTAAAGAACTTATGTACACTCTTTTACTAATTGTACCATTCATAAATACAAAATCAGCATCAACTTTTCCTGTACGATTTAGTGGGTAATATGGCAGTTTTTCTTCGGTACAATCTAAGGGCATTAGCGCTGATTTAAAGATAATTGTTTTTAACCTATTT
>JAIBAX010000099.1 GCA_019694955.1 Chitinophagales bacterium
AAAAATTGGGAGAAGAGCTTGCCCTGATACGCATGGGCGAAGAAGAACGCCCCACCGAAGACCAATTGCGGGAAGCCAAACGGGATGTATTGCTGCATTGTATTTATGGAGTGGACCTGAACCCCATGGCCATTGAATTGGCCAAGTTCTCCCTCTGGATTACGGCTTCTTTACCCGATATGCCTCTGACCTTTTTAGATCATAAACTGAAATGCGGAAACTCCCTCATAGGCGCCACACCGGATTTGATTAAGAAAGGAATACCCGAAGAGGCTTACAAGCCCGTGGGTAATGATAATCCTGCCATTTGCACCGAGCTGAAAAAGAAAATACGCAAGCAGTTAGAGAGCCTGAACAGGGTAAACGAACCCTCATCTCAATATGGTTTGCAGTTTGGCCGCAACCAAACCGATGAATTGCTCCGGCTGAGGGAAGCCCTGAACAACCGCAAGCAGGAAGACAACAGCGATGTGGAACTTGCCGAAGAGGAATACCGCAAGCTGGAAAAAATGGAACGGCAGTTTAAAGACTGGCTGATGGCCGATGTTTGGACCGCTGCCTTTTTCATAGAAAAAACAGAAACCGACTTCAATTTGTATCCCACCAATGTTACACTGGAACAACTGCGGGAAAATGAAAAAGTAAACGAAGAGCTGATTGAACGGGTGCTAAAAACGGCTGAGCAATACAACTTCTTCCATTATCATTTGGAGTTTCCGGAAGTATTTGAAAAAGGCGGCTTCGATTGCTTGTTGGGGAATCCGCCTTGGGAAACTGTTGAATTTAAAACACAGGAGTATTTCAAAACTTCAGCTCCATATATCGCTAAGATTACTGCTACCAACAAACGTGAAAAGGAAATTGAAAAATTGCAACAATCAAATCCCATTTTATATGCTGAATATTTAAAAGAAGCATATAAATACGAATCCTATAAAAGATTCTATAAATTCTCTAATTCTTATCCACTTACAAGTGATGGCAAGATCAATTTGTATTCAAAATTTACTGAAAAAATATTGTATCTATCAAAGGCTTCTGGGATAATTGTCCAAGGGGACATAGCAACTGGATTTGATACCAAACGATTGTTCGATTATCTGATACAAAAAGAACTATTGTCAAACTTTCATCACTTCCATAACAGAGGTAAATTTTTTGATATTCATAGAGACACCAAATTTGCTTTATTAACAATTAGACAGAATTCAGTTGTTACTGAGTTCATGTTTAATATAGTTTCATATGATGAGGTAAATGACATAAATCGAAAGATTAATTTGTCGAAAACGGATATTGCACTTATTAATCCTAACACCAAAAACGCACCTGTTCTGCGTAACACAGAGGATTTAGTCCTGATAAAAAAACTGTACTCGTTACCAATAGTATTTAATCAGTCTACAGATAATCCTTGGAAAATTCTTAATCATAGGATGTTAAATGGATCTGATGATTCTAAGTTTCTAAAATTGTTATCAGATTTTGGGGATGAACATAAAATAAATAATCTGAGTATTATTGAAGGGGGCACAGAATATTTGCCGGTTTACGAGTCGAAGTTGATGTGGCATTATGATCATCGATTTGCAACATATCAAGATGTACCAAGCGAGGATGTTTCAAATAGTAAGCCAAGGTATGTTTTATCGAATGAAAAACTAAATGCTGATTTCGAGATCCTTACTAAGGATTACATACAAAGAGAGGTATTTCAAGAAAAATATTCGGACAACTATAGTCACAATTGGTTCATCATTTATAGGAATGTAACAGGTGCGGTGAATAATCGGACGACAGTAGCCACTATTATTCCAAAGCTACCAGTTGTTTTAAGTGCATACATTTTGAAATTTGATGAAAAACACTCATTCAAAGAACAAACATGCTTTTTAGCGAATATTAATTCTTTTGTCTTTGATTTTATTTCAAGAAGAAAGATTGGTGGCTCACATTTATCTGTTTATGTGTTTGACCAAATTCCAGTCGTTCCACCTTTATTTTACTCTGCAAAGTTGTTAGATAAGATTTCTGAAACTGTTTTACAACTTACGTATACTTCAAACATCTTAGGTCCATTTGCAATCGATTTAGGTTATTACGGTACGCCCTTTGTTTGGAACGAAAAAGAACGTTTCCAACTCCAATGTGAGTTAGATGCCATTTATGCCCACCTCTATGGTTTGGAGAAGGAAGAGATGGATTATATCCTGGAAACCTTTCCCATTGTAAAGCGCAAAGACATAGCCAAATACGGCAGCTACCGCACCAAGGAAACCATTTTGCAGTTGTATGAGGAGTTTGCCTGGGTGAGGGAGGAAATGCAGAAAGTTGGCCAATGACGGGTCGAATACAGGTATATTTCTTCAAAATTCGCCTTTTTATGTCATAATAAACATAATTCGTCCATAAAGGCGATAATATAAAAATATCTACTAAATAGACGATAAAATTTGGAAATCGGCTAAAATGGTCGTAAACTTGAGCATGGCAAATCTCAGTACGGTGCTCACCGCAGATATTGTAAACTCCGAACCCAGCTGGGCAAAAGAGTTGGGTAAAAGGTTGGAACAAAGCATTTATGCCACACAAGCTGCCGCCAAAGTGTTCTTTTACCGGGGCGATAGCTTTCAGGCTTACCTGCCCGATCCATACTCCGCTTACCGGCTGGCCTTGCTCTTGCGCACAGAGGCCATATTGTTTGAAAAGGACCGTCCCGAAGTGCATACGGATGTGCGAATCTCCATGGGGATTGGCTCCGTGGAACTACCGGTAACCA
>JAIBAX010000027.1 GCA_019694955.1 Chitinophagales bacterium
AAAGATGTTTTGCCTGGATAGATTCTTTTAGAACATTACTTATTCGTTTTGACACCCTTGATGATTCTTGGTTAAATTGGCATTATTTAGCATTCGCTTTAATACTTCTTAAAGTTTAAACCAGTTCCCCATTAAAAAAACTTAGAAATTAGCACCTTGTCCACCTTCTCATTAAAATATTCACCCTGAACGACCTCATTTTCTAATACGATACTGTCTATCAGGTGGTAGGGGACAGTTTCTAAATAGGTATTGGAGAGTGTTATTTCAGTTGGTGCATTTTTCCATACTTCTGAATGGGGTTTCTTACTCTCGCTGATAAGTGTATCTAAGATTGATTTAGGAAAATACTTTTTGTTGAGTATTTTTCTTGAGTCAGCAACGATAAAGGTGGGTTTGCCTAAAGCTTTCATAGTTGCACATAAAAGATAAGCGCCCACCGGAGCGATAAATACATCGTGCATCAAAATAGAGGAAGGTATAACAAGGAAATCTACCGCTGATAAATATTGACCACTTTGCTCTGTTAAAAAAGCACTCATATTAAAATTGTTCTTTAACAGCCGTTCCATCTGTTGCCTGCTGTCGATGGCAGGTTTGCCGATGGTATGAAAGATATCTATTTTTTGCTGTTCTACCGCAATTTGTTCTATATAAGATTCTATGGCTTTATCACTACCATGAATCAGCACCTTTTTTTCATTGGGAGCAGAAACATTATACAGCATATCTGCCGTCTTCCTATCCACATTTTTCCATCTTTCATGAAAGACTTCTAAAAGTTCTTTGATAACAATAGGTTGGTCTTCAGGATCAATTCTTAACAGCCAGTGATTGATGAAATGATTGATAGAGACGATATTGGGTTGGCTTTTCAATAAAATTGAAAGACCTTTCGCCATTTCTTTTACAGATGTTGAAACTTTGCTGTCATTGACAAGACTAAGGAGATTGTCTAACATCTGGTAATATTTCTTGGCATTGGCAACCGGAGCTACCAATTTGTCGATATTCCACTTTTCACTTAAATTTTTTAGCCAGTCCATCTTATTTCCATTTAATGTTACAACCTAAACTTGGAAATTGCTTCTCCGGAATGGGCGTTCCACTTAAAATAGCCTCCAAAACCATGCGAATGTCTTTGCCTGTTACAGGAATATCTGATTTAGGGCGGCTATCATCCAGTTGACCTCTGTAAACACATTTTAAGTCCTTATCAAATATGCTAAAATCTGGTGTACATGCTGCGTGGTATGCTTTGGCAATTTCTTGCGTTTCATCGTAAAGATATGGAAATGGGTAGCCTTCGTTTAATGCGGTTTCTTTCATCAACTCAGGTGCATCATCCGGATATTTCACTACGTCATTGCTGCTAATTGCAATAAAAGCAATGCCTTTAGGCATATAATCTGTAGCAAGTTCTACTAATTGCCGATTGATATGTTTAACGTACGGACAGTGATTGCAGATAAACATGATTATGGTGGCATGCTTGCCTTTAAGCTGAGATAGGCTCAAAATCGCACCTGAAACAGTGTCTGGAAGTTCAAAATAAGGTGCTTGAAAGCCTAAAGGAATACGTGTTGTCTCTGTTGCGGCCATGTTTTTTGTCGCTAAATTACAAGGTATTTTACTTACAATGGATAAAAATTATCCCCATAGGAAATTTCAACCTCGAGGGTTGAAGGAGTTTTTAAAATTTATTTATAAGAAATGTATTTATAATCAATAGATTATGTAAAATATTGCATTAATTCAACCTCCGAGGTTATTCGCAATTACGGTGTATAGTAGGGAAATTCATCTCCTTCGGGAGGCTCACAACCTGCATTCAATTCTTCAAAATTGTTCACTAATTGATCTATCCATGTATTGATGGGGTTTTTGGCTCTTTTTACCATATCTTGTAAAACTTCATCGTGCTGTGCCGCCGCTGTCATGGCTTCGCCATTCAAGTCTATTTTTCCTGTTTCGTTGCCTAAACCCGGTACACGTGTTGATAGTCTGTTTACTTCCCCCAAACCCCAGTAGTCCGACTCATCCCAAATACCGTCAGTACCCGGCCCCATGGGCAGGAGGCTCTCAAAATCTGACCATGCTTCAATAAAGGTAATTTCGCCCTGATCGTTATAGGTAAATTCTTCATAAATAGGACAGGTTTCTCCTCCATAATTAAACACTACATGACAACGACAAAAGGGCTGTTGGTCGAAATACTTGCAATCTATCGTGTCATAAGCGGTTGGGTTGAGTTTTAAGAGAATGTCTGTTTCAATGAGTCCCTTTCTTGTAAATCCGGTGAGTAGAAGCCAAGGCTTCCATTCCCAGCGAATGACCCTGTCTGAATAAAAAGGCTGTACACTGTCCGGAATGTCGGATTGCATGGTCAGGAAGTACTTTATCCCCTGTTCAACATAATATTCTGGCGAGAATTTAGGTGTTAGGCAAGTAGAAAGGGCTGCTTCCGTACCACACGCTTCCTGTAGTATAAAATCATTCGTCAAGTCATCTTTCTTAGAACAAGATGCCAGTAAAAGAACGAAAAGGACAAATAGAATATTAATTTTCATGTACTGCAAGTATGTTAAAAAAAACGAAGACATGTAATGAAGAAGAAATAATTTCAAACTTTATTACAGATGTCTTCGATATTCATTCCGGCATTATCCGGTTAATTTAAAGAAAGGGTTGTTTAGTTACCTCTTGAGGCACCACCTTTACGGCTACCGCCACCACTTTTAAAGCCGCCTTTGTTAAAACCGCCACCGCCTTTGTTGAAGCCACCTTTTCCAAAACCGCCTTTTCCGAAGCTGCTACCGCCACCGCCTTTGTTAAAGCCGCCGCCGCCAAAGCCACTTCTTTTGTCTTTATCTTTCTTAGGTTCTGATTTGTTCACAACAATCGCACGACCGCCAATTTCAAAGCCGTTCAAAGCATCTATGGCTTTAGTGGCTTCTTCATTATTGGGCATTTCAACGAAACCAAAACCTTTATTTTGTCTCGTTACGTGATCTACAACGATTTTTACCGAAGTAACTTCCCCGTGTTGCTCAAAAAGATCTCTTAATTCTGATTCTTCTAATTTAAAGGGAAGACTCCCAACAAAAATGTCCATTTGCTTTTAAAATTTATTTTTATTAATAATATACAAAGATAGTTATTATTTTCTTCGCCTGTTGTGAAACTAATGGTAAATCTTTCAAACATCATCTAAATCCTTTTTTTAATGCGCCAGGGTTTCGGGTAACTATTGTTTAGCCTTCCTGGCACTGCTTTCACCCAACCCAATGCCAATCCGGAATATGTTACCACATTCCAACCTTTATTAGTGGCGTCTATTGGTAAGCTCAATCCTTGCAAATAAGCCAATGCTTCCTGATTATTTAATGCTATGCTTGTATCATTATTATAGGAAGTACATAGTGCGAGTGCCGCCGAAGGCGTGTATTGTTGCTGATCAATATCCGCAATTTGTTTTCCAGCGTAGGTAATATTTAAGGTGTTGCCAAAAGATGTTATAAGATCTGCGATATCTGCTCTGACTTCAAAAATACCTTCCCGAATATTATATTGTTGGGAATATCCTTCAGAATACCAAGGAAAAACCTGGGTTGGTACTTTTTTGATATTTGGGAAATACCTCTTCTGCTCATTTAATGGGTGTATTTCTTTCGTTTTTCGCAATACTGCCATGTAGAAGCCGCTACCGAATGTTTTATGTGGATAAAAATGATAGGAAGGTATTTCTTTGTTTTCTGTTATTCCGGCAAGTCCATTTATATCTATTTCTATTACCTCAAAACATCCTGATTGTAGCAGATGTTGCATCTGATGCTCATTTTCGGAAGGTTCAAACGTACAGGTGCTGTATAGGAGGTATCCACCGATTTTCAAGGCGGGTACTACGTGCTTTAGAATGTCTTTTTGACGCACGCTACAGGCTGCCACATGCTTAAGCGACCATTCTTTTGTTGCCAAAGGTTCTTTACGGAACAAACCCTCTCCGGAACAAGGAGCATCTACGACTATTAGGTCGATTTTTTCAAAAATACCAGAAAAATCTTTCGGGTCGTTTTGTGTAATGATGGCATGCTCATATCCCCAACGACAAAGGTTTTCTTTTAGTATAATATTGCGCTTTGGAAGTATTTCATTGGAAATTAATATGCCGTTATTTTCCATTAAATCGAGTAAATGTGTCGATTTTCCACCCGGAGCGGCACATACATCCAGCACTAATTTCGGGTAATTGTTCTTGAATATTTGCCGGAAAACATGCCCTAAAAACATAGAAGACGACTCCTGAACATAATATGCCCCGGCATGCCAAAAGGGATCTGTGATAAACTGCTTTGTATCAAGTAACTGATATCCATTGGGTTCCCATGCAATTTTATTCCCTTCCGGTTGTAACAATTTTCCCTTTTGTGGGTGTAATCTAATAGAAGGATATTGCTTAACATCAAATGATTCGATGAAATGGTTGTAATCATCCCCTAAGCAGGTGCTCATATTGCTCAAAAAATCTTTAGGTAGCTGCATGTTGCTCGTTTTTTGCGGCATATAATCCAGCGATAACGCCGATGCCTATTAATAAAATTCCTCCTATCGCCCAAACATCATACTTTTCTCTGAAGAAAAAAATGCTAAATAATAATCCGTTGATGACACCTAAGAATTGTACGGTGGTGCTTTTCGCTACCGAGGTGGTTTGAAGTGCCATCGTCATACAGACTTGTCCTAATTGCGTTAGCAATCCAATGCATATTATCCATAACCAATCCCAACCTCGCGGCATGACACCATCAAAAAATGTCCATATTCCCATAAATGGAAGTGCTACCAACGGGAAATAAAATACTATGACCAATGGATGGGCAGTTTGTTTAATTTTTCTGATGAGGTTGTAAACTATCGCAGAACTTAGTGCTGAAATAATGCCTAAAACAAAATATAGCAAAGGGATGTCTTTATCTAATCCTTTAACGATGATTACGCCTAGGAAGCTGATAGAAAATGCGAGCCATTGATTTTTATTAACGGCTTCCTTTAAATAAAATATGCCGATAATAGAAGTGAAAATAGGGGTGGAATATGCTAGTACTGCCGAAGTTCCTAATGGTATTTTTTGGATAGAAATAAAGAAGGTAATCAAGGCTATAGTGCCAAAAACACCTCTTGAAATCAATATTTTAAGGTCACCTTTCCATGGTGAAATGCCTAAGTATCGGAGTTGCGTATAGGTTATGAATATCGAAATAATGGCCCTGAAAAAGACTAATTCATGTGCGGGAATATGCGAAAGATACTTCACCAGAATGCTTAGTAAAGAGAAACTAAGCGTAGCAATAAACATCCAACCGACTCCTTTTGAAAGCAAAATTCATTAAATTTGTACAAAGGTATTGAAATGGAATCACTGCGAATAGAATCCTTATCCACAAAAAACTGGGCGGCGTTTGAGCAACTTTTTGGTAAGAAGGGGGCTTGTAGCGGTTGCTGGTGTATGTATTTCAGGATGAAGTCTGCTGATTGGAAGGCTTCTAATGCGGATACGAATTACAAAAATATGCAAACGCTGGTTCGTAATAATCAAACCACTGGTTTACTGGTTTTTGATGGAGAGCAAGCAATCGGGTGGTGTGCTATATCGCCGAGAAAAGAATATGTCAAACTAGCAACTGCCAGAACGCTCCAACCAATTGACGATCAAGAAGTATGGTCAATTCCTTGTTTTTTTATTCATAAAGATTACAGAGGTAAGGGAATATCTAGATTTTTAATAAATGGGGCAATTCAATGGGCCAAAGAAAATGATATACACATCTTAGAAGCGTATCCAACGAGAACGGATAAAAGACAACCTGATACATTTATGTATTACGGCGTTGCGAATGTTTTTGAAAGATGTGGATTTAAAATAGTGAAAGAAGATTCACCAAGTCGACCAATGATGCGATATTATCTAACTTAAGCCGACCTCTAAACTATCTATTTTTTTTCGATTTTCACTAAAAAATGTAATTTTTTATTTCGACATTTCGTAGCATCTTTACAAAAAAATATGGAGACAATGACAAATTATCCAACATTAACACCTTCTGGGAAAGGAATTTTAATTGAAGACAAGCCATTGAAGGATTTCTCTAAGGATGAAATTTGGGCTTTGCTGAGGAAATATCACTGGATTGCCTTTAAAAAGCAAGCTATAGAACTGGAAGAACTCACTACTTATTTAAGTCAGTTTGGCAGAACGGTGAGCAACGACAGGAGAGAAGGTGCAGTACTGAAAATCGATGGCACTAAGAATGAGGAGGTATTTTTGGGAAGTGGCTTCTTGCCGTTGCACAAAGATGGACTTCTTATGGGAAATAATGTCGGTATAGTATCAATTTTTTGCCTTGAGTATAGCGATGTTAGTGATGGTAGAACCTTTATTGTTGACATTGAAAATGCAGTAAATGAGATTCCTACAGAAATTCAGGAATTATTGAGAAATAGGGGCTTGGAAGTAAAACCTAAAGACCAGTATTATATCAAGGCCGCCGATAAATGGTACCATATGGCTGGTTTTGCTGAATTTGAAGGCAAAGAATATTTAAATATCGGTTTCCCCTACAAAAGAGGCGATAAGCAAAGTTGGGAAGCCAGAATTCCGGGTGTGGATGAGGATAGGTTTTATGAAATCTTTGAAACCTTGGATAACATAGTGATGGATCCAAAATATTGCTACTACCACAATTGGGATAAAGGTGACATTTTATTATTTGACAATAGAAAAACGTTACACGGTAGAGAGGCCTTTCAGGGAAAAAGGGCTTTGGCAAATATTCAGGTGGTTTTAGAGTAGTCAATTCCTGCGTATTATATTCCGTTTTTTGTTAGGGAAGAATGAATAGCTTTTGCCCAAACTTTGTAAGCTGCATTGGTGAGATGAATGCCATCTTTGGTGTATTCTTCCTTTAATTTCCCGTTTTCTGTTAGATATGGGTTTACATCAAGAAATTCAAGTTGGTGTATTTGGCAGTATTCACGCAGTTTTTTGTTCAGGGAAACGATACTGTCGTTCATGCCCTCATCTATCCTTGTGAGTAAGGTCGCTTGTACGACAACTTTTATCTGATGCTTCTTTAAAGTATCGTATATATTGGTTAAATGAAGGTAGGTGTCTTGTACAGGATAGCCGAAATAAAAATCATTAACGCCGCCTTCAATAAAAACTATTTTGGGATGATATTCTTCCAATAAACCACGGACATGCCAATTGATATTGAAAGAAGTATAGGATGGAACACCCATATTTTTTACATCGAAACGATTCAATCTTCTCGACCAATCGCCATAGGCAGTTTTTGAATCTCCAACCAGGATAACATGTACATTTTCTTTGTCTAAAGGTCGTAGATACAGCATTACCCTATCGCGATAATTGTATAGAAGGAATACCCCAACGCAAAAGAAAGCTATGTTTAATATCAGCGAAATCCTTAAGAGCATGGTTAAAGATAAGTATTTTACTTCAACCCTCGAGGTTGAAGCAAATAATTTAAAAATTAAGCGAATCAACCTCGAGGGTTGAAATTATTCAAATAAAAATTCTATGTCTTCAAAACTCAGGTTCTTAACAAAATTCTCTTCTTCTGTAATCAATTCATCAGAAAGCCCCTTTTTCCTTTCCTGTATCTTCATGATTTTTTCTTCTATGGTGTCTTTACAAATCAACTTATACGCAAAGACGCTCTTATTTTGTCCGATTCTATGGGTTCTATCGATGGCTTGTTGTTCGATGGCACTGTTCCACCATGGGTCGATGAGGTACACATAATCTGCCGCCGTCAATGTAATTCCGGCATTTCCTGTTTTTAAGCTCAGAAGAAAAACATCTGTTGTACATGCTTCTGACTGGAAAGCATCTACCAATTCCATGCGTTTACTCATTGGAGTATCACCATCGATTTGGAAATAGGGGATATTTTCTGACTGAAATGCATCGCCAATGACTTTCAACATTTCTTTAAACTGTGAAAATATGAGCATTTTATTGCTGCCAGAGCGCTGTTTGACTTCGTCTAAAATTATTTCTAATTTGATAGATTGTTCTACTATTTCATCCCTGTTTTTCAATAAAACCGGAGAGCAACATACTTGTCTCAACCGTATGATTGCCTGAAGAACGGACAGCTTCGACTTTGCAAGTCCCTCATTCTTGATTTCTAAGAATAGGCTATTTTTGATGCCATTCTTAATTTCTTCATAAACTGCAAACTGCTCGTCACGCATCTCACAGTATAATATTGACTCCACTTTTGGTGGTAAGTCTTGGGCTACTTGTTGTTTGGTTCTTCGCAATACGAAAGGTTGTATCTTCCTTTTAAATGCTGTTGTTTTTTCTGCATTGCGTTGTTTCTCAATTGGATTTGCAAATTCTTCTCTAAACTGTTCCGTACCACCCAAATATCCGGGCAATAAGAAGTTTAATGGCGCATAAATATCCATTAGATTGTTTAAAATTGGCGTACCACTCAGGGCAATCCTATTCCTGGCATTTAACTGCATTACGGCCTTTGTGACTTGTGCATGTAGGTTTTTTACATTTTGGCTTTCATCCAAAATGGCTATATCCCAATATATGTTCTTGATATCGTCGATATCGATTCTTGCGGTGGCATACGAGGTGATGCAAACGGTATAATTTGCAAAGAAATCCTTGAAATTTCTTTGTGTTCCATGATGCACCAAAACTGTAGTGTCGGGTAGAAATTTTTCTAACTCTGATTTCCAGTTGTAAATCAAAGAACCGGGGCATACAATGAGGATTTTGGATGAAGGTTTTTGTTCTAATTCGGCAGCCATTGCGCTGATCGTTTGAACTGTTTTTCCTAGCCCCATATCATCTGCCAAACAAGCCCCTGCATTAATTTCTGAAAGTAGCCGTATCCATTCATACCCTTTTTGCTGATAAGGTCTGAGCGTTGCCTGTAAACGCTGTGGCAAGGGATAGATAGATGCTTCGGTGGTTTGCCATTTTTGCCATTTTTGCCACCATTTATTATCGAAAACAAACTTAAAATGCTTGCTTTGCTCCAATTCATCACTGCTTAATAGCACCCATTTAGGCACTTCAACATGGTGACTTTCAATTTTGGCATATTTTAGAATGGGAGCATACTCTTGTATCCATTCATCCGGAAAAACGCCAATGGAATTGTCTTTTAACAAGATAGAGCGATTGTCATTCTTGAAGATTTTTTGGAGTTCTTTCAATGCAATTTGCTCACTTCCAAAGGAAACATACATATCGAAACTTAATATCCTTTCCTCCGTTTTTAGGTTTTCCACCACTGTTTTTACGGGATGTTCTGAATACCTGAAGTGTTTTAGTAGTTCAAGTCCTAAAAACTGAATATCTTCAGAGAGGATGTTGTGGTAAAATTGTAAAAACCAGTTTTTTTTCTTCGCTTTCTCATAAGTGAGGTAAAAATATCCACCATTTTGCTTGGAAAAATCGGGGTGCGTTGCTTTTAAAAAGTTTAAAAATGCCTTTTCTTCCTCCTTATTCCTTTTGATTGCGACCACTTTTCCGTCGGCATATGTTTCATGAATTTCTTGAAAAGCACCACTGATCTTACTGCCTTCATAATCCCAAACGGGTGTGATGACTAAAAACTCACCATTGCTGAGTTCACTTAGTTGAAGACAACGGGTCGGTATGACATCTACACTTTTTGTTTGAAGAAGGTCATTGTCCTGTAAGGTATATTTATCCTCTAAAAACCTCAGTACCTGGTACTTGAATTCTGCTAAGTCTTTTCCAAATTTAGATGGTTGGCGTGCTTTTAACCAATTAAGGGTTTGATAATCATCATATTGAAGTAAGAAATACTCACTCTCTTTTCTTAGCAAAAACTCAAAACGTTCAAAAGCCGAACGCTGATGCTCGGTATTATTGATAAGAAAGCTAACATCTATGTCAAAAAAGTCATTTTTGTCTTTTACTATTGACAATTGCATCGTTACCTTTGCTGGATTTGTTTTACAAGTGGCTTTTACATGTTTGTTTATGGCTTTGTGAAATACTTCGTGATATATTTTTATTTCATTCTCGAAATCAAAAAAAGTGATGAATTTATCATAGATGGTGCGTAAAAGAATTTTGTCTAATATTTTCTCAATATCCTGTCCAGATTTTTGTTGTTTTAAAACTTTCCTTTGTGATTCTGCAATTTCCTGAAGGATATTGATGTCGAAATTTTTTATAGTGTAGTATATTTGACCTTTTTCCTTTTTTTTTGCGAAGTAACCATATAATTCATCTAACTGATGAAGCTGAAAATCCTTCACTCCATTTGGTTTTTCTATAATTTTGTAGAGGTAGAATAAGTCGGTATAATGGCGTACATTTTCGGGAATGAGATACAAGGCGTACTCTATAACATCTTTCGATTTTGTATACATGATAAGGTTTAATAGATAATCTTATTGGCTTTTAATTGGTCAATTTTAGCAGCATCGTATCCTACATCCCTTAAGATGCTTATCGTATCTTCTCCCATGAGTGGTGGTGCCCAAGAAGGTACAGCAGGCGTACCGCTGAACTTAAACGGCTGGTTGATGCTTCTAAGTTTACCGTAATTAGGGTGTTCTGTTTCTACAAACATTTCTCGCTCTATCAGGTGTTCATTGCTGTCTAATTCTTCAAGTGCCAAAATCGGTGTAAGGCAAAAATCATATGCTTCAGCAAAAGCAGCCCATTCATCTCTAGTTTTTGTTAAAAAAAGCTGCTCCAAATCTTGTTTTAATGCTACTACCATAGATGGTTCCGGTAGCATGCGCATGATCCATTCCGGTTTTTGTATGGCAATGCAGAACTCTTGCCAAAATTTAGGCTCTAAGGCACCTAAGGCAACGAATTTCCCATCTTTGCAGGTATATATTCCGTAATTGGCCATACCACCGGATAACATCGGTTCTTCTCGCTCATAGGTTTTTCCGGTATTTAAATGTTCCGTTAGTAAAAATGAAATGAGTGGCATGGATGCATCTGTCATAGCAACGTCCACAAACTGTCCTTTTCCGGTATTTCCTCTTGCAATGATGGCACTGAGGCAAGCAATCACCATAGGGTAGGAGCCTCCTGCAATATCAGCAATCTGTGGTGCAGGCATAACGGGTTTTTCTTTCGTACCCATAAGTCCCAGCAGTCCTGCATAGCCAATGTAATTTAAGTCGTGTCCTGCCTTATCTTTATATTTGCCCGTATATCCGTAGCCTGTAACGGCTACATATATGATGCGTGGATTGATTGCTGAAACGGTAGTATAATCAAGTCCCATTTTCTCCAAGACACCCGGACGGAAAGAGTCTAAAACGATGTCTGCTTCTTTAGCAAGATCATAGAAGATGGCCTTCCCTTCTTCACTTTTGAGGTTGATACACAAGCTCTTTTTAGAACGATTTACAGCAAGATAAAAATAGGATTGATTGCCTTTCATGGGCGGGAAATTTCGCGTGTAATCCGGTACCTTGGGATCCTCAATTTTTATGACTTCGGCACCTAAGTCTGCTAAAAGCTGACTTCCAAGTGGGCCGGGAAGCAGGCGTGTTAAGTCTAAAATTTTAATGCCTTGAAGTGGTCCAGCGTTGGGTTTGCGAGAAATGTTTTCCATAGCCATATTTTGTGCCAAAGAAATGGAAAAATGTGGGGAATTGCAAATTATTATAACAGGTTGATTTATAAATTAGTCCACTCGTGTTCTAGAGTCAACACGTGAACAGGGAATTGGATAATGGACTATTTTATAATTACTTTCGTGATAATTTGAAGTTCAAAGCATTGTCAATACTCATTAAATCCTTTTCCTTCAAAAATCTGTTGCATACATTTTTCTATTCTCGCGGTTCTGGTTTGTGACTGTTTGGCAGCCGAAAAATGTAATAGGTAAGACCTTCTACGTCCCGGAGTGAGTGCTTCGAAGGCAGTTTGCAGTGCAGGATACTCATTAAATTTTTGCGTTAATTCCTCCGGAACTTCGTAGTCATCCACTTTTTTTAAAGAGACCTTCAACCCCGCTTTTTCAACTTCTATGGCTTCGTAGATATATGTTTTTAGAATAGCTTCCAGTTCTTGAATAGAACGTGTGTTGGTAAAGCGAACAACTCTTGCCGTTTGTGAGTTTTCTCCTGGTTTTTCTAAGATATTGTGGGCATCGTGCAGCAAAACTCCTTTGAAGAAGGTAAGTGAGCAATATTCCTTGAATGCGGCTATCATCAGTATATTACTCTTTTTATATATATAACATGGCATTCCCCATTTGAGTGTTTCCTCTAACCCACAACTCAGGACTATAGCTCTAAGTTGTTTTAAAACCTCTTGCCAAGTATTGACTTTGCAGTCAGGCGTGCCGCCATACTTACAGCGACCACAACCATCCACCAAATATTTGTCAACCTCAGCAATCAAATAGAATTAATTTTAAATTATAAATTCAAAATTATAAATTTAAAATTTTTAATTTAAAATTAATAATCGAACTTACTGTCCTTGTGTACTTTTTTTCTTGTCGGCGAAGCCGAATACTTTCTTTAATAAATCCGTGGTTCTGGCAAATGGATCTTGACGAATTTTATTCTCTTCTTTCTCCACCATTAAGAAAACGCCATCCAATGCTTTTTGTGTGACGAATCCCGATAAATCTGTATTTACAGGTTTTACGAAAGGTATTTTATTATAGGTTGTAGTTGCATCACCCCAAAATTTAGTAGCGTTGGTGGTGCTTAATGCGTTGTCAATGATCGGTCTGAATTTCTCAGTCAGTAGTGGTGTGGTTGTTTTTTTAAGGTAAGCCGTTGCTTGTCCTTCTCCGCCAAATAAGATATTCATGGCATCTTGAATGGTCATTTGTTTGATGGCAGTTACGAACACCTCTTTTGCTTCTCCCGAAGCTTTTTCTGCTGCACGGTTCAGCGACATGGTTACTTTGTCCACCAATCCTCCGGCACCGACTTTTTGTAAGGCATTTGCTACAAAATCTGCTTCTTGTGGCCAAGGAATTTTTACCAAATCATTTTTAAAAAAGCCATCTTCTTTCGACAATAGTCCAGTGCCGTTGATGATGCCCATTATTAAGGCTTCTTTTAAGCCCTGTGCTGTTTCACCTTCTGTTGGATCTGCACTTACACCTCCTAATATGGTGCCAACGGTTTGTTGGATTTGTTGGGTAGTACATGCTGTTAACATCAGCGAAGTAAAACCAATGGCAATAAAAATTCTGAATCTCTTGATTTTTTGGAATAACATAAGCAAACTTTTTTCTATTTTGAACGCAATTATCGTGCTAAAATATAAAATTATGCTGAATGCAACACTTCTTTCTATTGGTGATGAACTTTTAATCGGACAAACGATTAATACAAATGTGAGTTGGATGGCGGAAAAACTGAATGATATCGGGGTGAATGTTTTGCACATGATAACCTTAGCAGATGTTGAAAACGATATTTTAAAACAGTTGGATATTGCACTGTCGGAGTCGGATATTGTATTGATTACAGGAGGATTAGGACCTACATCTGACGATATAACGCTAGCAACATTGTGTAAGTATTTCCAATCAGAATTGGTTTGGAATCAACAAGTAATGGATAATATTGACCAGATTTTTGCGTTACGGAAGCGCATGATTACTGAGGAAACACGCAACCTTGCCTTTGTTCCAAACGATGCAATCCCTATTTATAATTCCCAAGGTACAGCACCAGGAACAATATTTTATAAAAATGGAAAAATGACTGCGTCCATGCCGGGAGTTCCTTATGAGATGAAAGCTATGATGACAGAAACGGTTTTACCTTTTATACAGGAAAATTTTCAACTCCCATTTATTGTTCATAGCCATATTTTAACGGCTGGTGTTGGCGAAACGCAAATTGCCGGACACTTAGTGGATTTTGAAAAGGCACTTCCTGAGCATCTAAAATTAGCATATCTGCCCTCATTAGGAAAGGTCAGGCTTCGGTTAACGGGGAAGGGAGACGATTATCCAACACTACAAAAATTAGTCGAAGAAAAAACGGAAGAATTAGCAACACTTATTGAACCCTATATTTACGGTTTTAATCAAGATACGTTAGAAGGGAATATCGGTAAAATTTTATTGGAGAAAAAGTTGCAATTGGGGCTTGCGGAAAGCTGTACAGGAGGTTTTATCAGTCATGCCATTACTGCTATTCCGGGCGCGTCTAATTACTTCAAGGGCGGTATTATAGCTTATTCTAATGAGATAAAGCGCAAGGTATTGGGTGTGAACGAAGAGACATTATCGCAAAAGGGTGCCGTGAGTGAAGCCTGTGTCGAAGAGATGCTTGAGGGTGCTTTACAGGTTTTGGAGGTGGATGTTGCCGTAGCAATATCCGGAATTGCCGGTCCTGGTGGTGGAACAAAAGAGAAACCTGTAGGAACGGTTGTTATTGGGGTAGGCAATAAGGACAAAAAACACATTAAAACCTTAACGTTTACTTCAGACCGCACTAAAAATATTCAGATTAGTGGAACAGTAGCTTTGGTGATGTTGCGAAAATTCTTGTTAACTATCTTGTAATTTCTGGTGATATCCTTAACTTCGCAAAAAAAAGGTTATGGCTGAGTATAGATTGGTAATGCCGAAAATGGGTGAGAGCGTTATTGAGGCAACGATATTAAGTTGGAAAAAAAATGTTGGCGATGCCATTGCCGAAAATGAAATCATCCTCGAAGTGGCTACTGATAAAGTTGATAGTGAGGTGCCTTGTCCTGTTTCGGGTGTGTTGAAAGAAATCCTTTTTAAAGAAAATGATGTAGTTGCCATAGGAAAAGTAATGGCTATCATTGAAACGGAAATGACCGTTGAGCAAGCGGATATTCCGGTAGAAAATGAAGTTATGGTGGAAGAAAAGATAGCAACGCCTGTTGTTGTGACTGTAGAAAAAATTGAAGAAGAACCTGTTGTAGAATCGGTTGCTGTAGTGGAAAAAACGGTTGAAGTGGCTAAAGAAACTATTGCTACGACGGTAGTAAATGACAAATATTTTTCTCCTTTGGTCTTGAATATAGCCAAAACGGAAGGCGTGTCTCTTGCGGAATTAGATCAGTTGACAGGTTCCGGTGCAGGCGGGCGTGTAACCAAGGAGGATATCTTGGCTTATGTTGCTGATAAAAAATCAGGAAAAGCACCTGTTTCTGCTGCCGAAAAAATACAAACGCCTGTCCAAGAGAAAAAGGCAGTACAAGAACCCATTCCGTCTTTAGGAACAAGTAGTTTGGGCGATGAAATCATTGAAATGGATCGCATGCGTAAGCTGATTGGCAAGCACATGCTAGAATCCAGAAGAATTTCCCCGCATGTTTCATCATTTGTAGAAGTAGATGTTACCAATATTGTAAAATGGCGCGATAAGCATAAGGACGCATTCCTCAAGAAAGAAGGGATAAAGTTGACCTTTATGCCAGTATTTATGGAAGCTATTGTAAAAACAATCAAGGATTTTCCGATGATAAATATTTCGGTTTCTTCCGATGGCGAAAAGATTATCAAAAAGAAAGATATCAATTTGGGCATGGCAACGGCATTGCCCAACGGCAACCTCATTGTTCCGGTGATTAAAAATGCAGACCGCAAGAGTTTAGTAGGCTTGGCTGCGGAGATTCAGTCATTGGCAGAGAAAGCCAGAAAGAATAGCTTGTCGCCGGAAGACATTCAGGGTGGTACTTATACGGTGTCTAACATGGGGACGTTCGGCAATATTATGGGTACAGGAATCATTAATCAACCGCAAGTGGCCATAATGGTATTGGGTTCGGTTACCAAAAAACCGGTAGTCTTAGAAACACCAGAAGGTGATGTTATTGCTATTAGACATATGATGTACCTATCACATACTTACGATCATCGTGTAGTAGATGGAATGTTAGGAGGTATGTTCGTGAAAAGGGTGAAAGATTATTTGGAGGCGTTTGAAGTAGATAGGGAGTTGTAGTTATTGGTTAATGGTCATTGGACATTAGTCAATAGTTTTACCAATTTAGTGGTTTTGCATTCTTGAGGAGTTCTTTGGCTTCGGCTCTTTTAATTCGATGGAGGTGATAGTTGCTTTCTTGGTTGTTTTAGTTGGTAATTGATTTTTTAAAGAAGATTCATCATATTTTATTTAATCATGTTTAGTTTTCTTTTTATAAAATTATTTTTTGATAGCTGATAAAATGTACCGCTCGCATGTAGTCCAATTAAATGTTTATCGGTTCTTAGACTAATAATCGTGTCGTGGTAAGTAAGAACTATTTTATCCCACCCTGATCCTTTATAAGGTTCTGGTTTATTCGCATTTGCTATCTCAACTAGAGCTGTTTTAATTTCATTTTTATTTTTTATAGTAAATGTTGGAACATCTTCGAATTGAAAGGCTTGTCCGTTAATATGTTTAAAAAACGTAATTTTTTGTGGTGTTCCTAATTGAGAAATGGCGTTTTCTTCATTGAAAGTTTTTGTATCACTGAAACATCCTGAAAAGAATATTGTAATGATTAAGAAGAAAAGAAAGCTTTTGTTCATCTATTCGTATTTTTTGATTAATAGTAAGTAAGTCAATTATAGATTAGTTTTTATATAAACCAAGGTATTTCATTATAATATTCTTCTAAATCGTCGAAGTCGCCAGTTTCATTACATTCAATGAGATAAGATAAAGCATTTTGTGCTTCTGTACTCTTTTGTGTTTTTAGATATTCAATAGTTTTCTCAAAGCCACAATAGGGTATTAATTGAACATCTATATAGTTGAAAGTATCAAAGTCCAAACATTTAGTTTTCCAAACTTTTATGCAATCTTCAATTTGGTTATGTTTACCAAGTATATAACAAGCCAGCATCAAACTGTTTCCAGAAATACCTTTTTGTTCATCCAGCCTCCAATTTGTCAAAATCAGTAGAAATTCTAATGCAAAGTTTCTATTTTTATAATTGTCAAAGTATTGTACTATATTCAGGCGTAGGTCGCTATTGTTTTCTACTTCTTCAATAGTTTCAGGAGCAAGGTCTTTGGTTATATAAAGCTCATTTATTATATCTTCCGTATTCATTAATGGTTTATTTTATTGCTATTGCTTACCATATAGTCTTTCTAAATCTTTCTCCAAATTATTGAAAACATAATCATGTTCTTGTCTGATGCCATGCTTTTCTAATGGTTCCCAATAAAACCTTGGCGTGGTTACGGAGGTATAAGTCGTAATTCTTGTCAGTTTACATTTATTGCTGTCTATTTTATCAAAATAGTAAATAGCTTCCTTAAAGCCAAGCCAATCTCGCCCTACCAGAGTATAATCAATGACATCCATTTTCAGTATTTTGCCTCTTTCGAGCGCTGTTATTTTTTCGGTGATAGTACCACCACCATAGTTGTTGCGACTAAAAAAACCACCCTTGAAGTAGCAAGTTCTAATACCGCCAACTTCTTCTTTCTCCAACACACATTTTGTGGGAACGGGCAGGTCTAGATACATAAGAAAGGGCTTTTCAGCATCTAAGGTATCCACCGATTTAATGGCATCATAGACTTGCTCCGGCGTGTAATTAAATACTTTTTCTGTCT
The DNA here is from genome assembly GCA_019694955.1 of Chitinophagales bacterium. Taxonomy (GTDB): domain Bacteria; phylum Bacteroidota; class Bacteroidia; order Chitinophagales; family JADIYW01; genus JADIYW01. The sequence goes on from JAIBAX010000027.1 coordinate 17,623, forward strand.
TTACCGCTACGATATCTTTTTTATTTTCAGTTAAGGTATGCTCGATAGGAGAGATGATTAAAAAGGGTAGTAGAGGCAATATGAGAATTTGCATTTTATTGGTTTTTAAGGTTTTATACCTATTTACAAGATGCGTAATGACACTTCCCAAAAATACTAATGGAATAATGATGGGTAAGGTATATAGAATGCAAAGAAACCCGGCGAGACCTGCACTAAACAAGCCCAAAAGGAAGGATATTCCTGAAAGTGTTGCTCCTGCCAATGCCCATTTTCTGTTGGGAAGTGCACCTATCGCAACGCCTAAAACGATGGGTAGTAGCATAAACAACACCCAACTCAGGTCTGCAAGACCATTAAAATAAAAGGCAATGCCTGTTCCAAAGAATAGCAGCGTTAATATAATGGAGCGTCTAAAACTCTTGTCATTTAGTATTTCTTTCATAGATGGATGGTGTTTGGTAAATATAGTGGCTTTCTGCAATACATTTTAAACTAGCCTTTATTATTTTAATTTGCTAAAGATATTGGTTTTATTAACTTCATTCATCACTATTTTTAATATCAATTATTTCACTTGCAAATGCGCCCATTGAAATTCTAAATTGTTCAAATTCAAGGTGTTTTAAGTCGAAAGTATAGAGTTCGTTTTCTTTAAATTTCACGATACAGTTTCTTTTGTTTTGGCATTCAATATGGATGGTATCTTTATTTACAATCATTGATGAATGAACAAAAGATGAATCTGGTGCGAAGTCCGTAATTGCAAATAAGTCATAGTTTGTTTCTTGAACTGCACCGTTCGGAAAATATTCTTCTTTCTTTATTGTCCATGAAGAACAACCACCATCGTGAAAATACGCCCAAATGCCTATTTTCTTATCATTGAGGTAAGATCCTTGGCTTGATTTTTTAAATGATGTGTCGGTTTCCGTTGAGTTATTATAATGTTCAGTAATTTTTGGATAGGTGTACATTTGGTAACAAATCCATTCTCCTTGCTTTTGTCCGAGCGAGTCAATTTTATTGATTATTTTACCTTTGGAGAAATAATTTGAAGCTATTGTATCATACGTTTGTGACGTACTTTTAAGATAGGCGAAAAGTAAAATTACAATTAAGACAAACTTCATAATTGATATTCTGGCATTTTTATGTATATATAGTTGCATTTTACGTGTTACCATTGTGTTTCCAAATATAATATGCCTTATTCTAATTACCCATCCATCCATATAATTTTTTTAGCTTTGACACCTCTAAAGGCATTTCCATGATCAGCAAAGCCATTACATATTACTTAAACTCTTACCGAGGTTTATCTCGGGGTATATGGCTATTGGCTATGGTAAACCTTATCAATAGGGCTGGTACCATGGTTATCCCATTTTTGTCGGTTTATATGACGAGTCAACGTGGCTTTAGCGTTACAAATGCCGGAATTATCATGGGGCTTTTTGGTATTGGTGCTATGATAGGTGGATTCTTGGGTGGGAAATTAACAGATAAACATGGCTACTTTAAAGTGCAGCTACTTGCATTGACAATAGGTGGAATCCTCTTTGTTATTCTCGGACATCTTACCAATTATATATTGATTTGTGGTTGCACCTTCTTTTTAGGATGTATTAATGAGGCATTTCGACCTGCAAACACGGCGGCGATGGGCGCCTTAAGCACACCAGAAACAAGAACACGTTCCTTTACCCTCATGCGTTTATCCTTTAATTTAGGTTGGGCAGTGGGTGTCGGTATTGCCGGGTTTATTGCACATTATTCTTATACACTACTTTTTTGGGTAGATGGCATCACCAATATTTTGGCAGCCATAGGGATTTTTTTATTCATTCCACCACCGCAAAGCAAAACGCAGGAAGATAAGAAAAATGCGAATAGTCAATTTTCTATTTTCGACGACCGTACATACATCAAATTTGCGCTCGTATCGGTGCTATTTCTAAGTTGTTTTGTACAATTATTTACCAATTTACCCATATATTTTAAAAATGTTGCCGGATTGAATGAACGAATGATCGGTTTTGTGTCATCATGGAACGGACTTTTAATTGTTCTAACAGAAATGACCGTAATCTATTGGTTGGAAAGACATTGGTCGAAAAGGAAATCCGTCATAATTGGATTGAGCCTTTTTATTATTGCATACCTCATACTTATTTTCTTCAAAATTGGACTTTGGGGCGCCTTTATAATGATGACGTTTATTACAGTCAGCGAAATATTGACATTTTCCGTGATGGTAAATTTTTGGATGAGCCGTACCAATGACGACAATCGTGGACAATATGCCGGAATTTGGACAATGACTTGGGCATTAGCACAAAGTGCCGGACCGTTCTTAGGGTCATTGGTCATCGATCACCTAAGTTATGAGGCACTATGGATTATCATCTGCGGCCTGACAGCCATTTCTATGTATTTTTATAATGCTTTTTATCAGGTAGAAAGAAACCCTTAGTTATTTTTTTAACCACTTCCCAAATGCTTCAGCATCTTTTCCATTCAATAGAAACGATTTGGTCAGCAACCCTTTTCTTGCCTGCATCACACCATATCGGATATCATGCATGCCCTTCAAATTATGCGCATCCGGATTAATGGATATCAGCACACCTTTCTCCATACAATATTCCAACCATGCGGCATCAATGTCTAAACGGTGCGGGTTGGCATTCAACTCGATGGAAACGCCATTTTGGGCACATGCATCGATAATTTTCTTATGATCCACCGGATAGCCTTTTCTGGATAATAACAACCTTCCGGTCATGTGTCCAAGAATATGGGTATAAGGATTTTCAATAGCTTTCATTAATCGCTGCATCGATTTTTCCTCATTCATTTTTAAGTTAGAATGTACAGAGGCAATCACACAATCAAAAGTTCTTAAAATATCATCACTATAGTCCAACTGACCGTCGTTTAAAATATCTGCTTCAATCCCTTTGAAAATCTTAAAGGAAGTCATTTTATCATTTATCCTATCTATTTCCTCATGCTGTTGCTGAATGCGTGCTTCTGAGAGACCATTCGCATAAAATGCTGATTTGCTATGGTCGGTGATGACAAGGTACTGATACCCCAATGTTTTAGCATATGCTGCCATTTCTTCAATGGTATTGCCACCATCACTCCACTTGGTATGGGTATGAACAACACCCAAAATATCTGCCTCAGTAACTAGTTCATTTAATTTATTGTCTGCTGCCAACTTAATTGCCAGCGGCGAATCCCTGATTTCCGGAGCAAGATAGGGGAGATGGGCAGATGTAAAAATCTGCTGCTCATTGGCTGATGCTTCAATTTTGTAGCGTTCAGAGAAAGTTTTGTAGAAAGCTTCCGAACAATTTAACGTGAAGGCCAGATGACCCATTTGTTCCGTCGTAGTAAAATAGATTTTCCCATTCAACCCAGTGGGTGAGCTAAATGTCAAATATTCCGTTTGGGATTCCGTTTTAAATGCCCCTTCATTTAAAAGACTTGTTACAGATGTTTTATTGGAAGTTGTAATAAAATCTAAACTTTCTACAACAGCAGCTTTTCGGTTGTATTCGCCAACAAATTGCCATTCATCGCCCGAAAATTTAGTTTTAAATATTTCCATCATTTTCTCGGCTGCAGGTTCTAAGCGAGCCCATAGGAATTTACGGGCGTTTTGCAGCATAAATTCGATGCTTTGTATCAGGCTTTCTTGTGTTTTTTCGCCGAAACCTTTCAATAAAGTAATCCTGTTTTCTATACAGGCGTAATATAGTTCGCCTAACGTTTCAATGTCTAATTCCTTCCAAAGTTGCTGTATTTTCTTCGGACCGATACCTTTTATTGCCAACATCTCTACGACACCGGGCGGTGTAATGGCGAGATATTTTTCTAATAAATCCAATTTTCCGGTTTGAATGAGATCGATGATTTTTTTAGAAATGGCGTCGCCGATGCCTTGAATATTTTTTATGTCTGCCTCACTCATCTCTGTGAGTGGCGTGCCAAAATTCTTGAGCGTTCGATAGGCAAATTGATAAGAACGGATTTTAAAGGTATTCTCATCATGCAACTCCATCAACTGTGCCAAAAGATTGAAATGTCCGGCTATTTCTGCATTTGTCATAAGGCGAAAATAAGGTTTTTTTCGCTTCTTAGACCTGTCAGGTTTCAAAAACCTAACAGGTCAAATTAACCTTTACTTTTTTTCAATTATAACCGTATTTTTACAAAAAAAAGCATATGGATTTCCTGAGACACGATATCGACATAGAAAAAGATAGATTTATTGCAGAACTAATGGATTTATTGCGCATTCCTTCCGTGAGTGCAGATCCTGCCTTTAGAGAAGATGTTTTCCGTACCGCAGATGCCGTAGCCGCAAGCATGAAAGCGGCAGGATTGGATAAGGTAGAAGTACTACCCACACCCGGGTTTCCTGTGGTGTTTGGTGAAAAAATTATCGACAACACTTTGCCAACGGTACTCGTTTATGGACATTATGATGTACAACCTGCTGATCCTTATGAACTTTGGCACTCACCACCTTTTGAGCCTGTAATAAAAGACGGAAAAATATACGCACGTGGTGCCTGTGATGATAAAGGTCAGATGTATATGCATGTGAAGGCGATTGAGTTAATGTTGAAACACAATGCCCTGCCTTGTAACGTAAAAATGATTGTGGAAGGAGAGGAGGAAGTCGGCTCTAATCATTTGGGCGATTTTATCAACGAATATAAGGAGAAATTAAAGTGCGATGTCGTCTTGGTTTCTGATACCTCCATAATCGCCAATGATCTCCCATCCGTAACTGTTGGATTACGGGGACTTTGCTACATGGAAGTGGAAGTCACCGGACCGAACCGCGACTTACATTCCGGCGTGTATGGTGGTGCCGTCCCCAATCCTATCAATGCCCTCTGTGAAATCATCGCCAATCTTAAAGATGAAAATGACCACATAACCATTGATGGTTTTTATGACGATGTGTTGGAAGTAAGCCTCGAAGAAAGAAAAGCCATGAACGAAGCACCCTTTGATGTGGATGCTTATAAAAAGGATTTAGCATTGGCAGATGTTAGAGGCGAAAAAGGATATACACCTCTAGAACATACTTCCATTCGACCAACGGTAGATGTAAATGGCATTTGGGGTGGCTATACCGGAGAAGGTGCAAAAACGGTACTTCCCTCCAAGGCTTTTGCCAAAATATCCATGCGTTTAGTGCCGAATCAACAATCTGATAAGATTGCCGAATTATTTGAAGCACATTTCAGAAAAATCGCACCCAAATCTGTACATGTCAAAGTTACACCTCATCACGGCGGCGAACCCGTAGTCGTTCCAACCGATAGCATCGAATACAAAGCGGCTGCTATGGCTATGGAGAAAACCTATGGCAAAGCCCCAATTCCGCAAAGAGGCGGCGGCAGCATTCCTATTGTAGCATTGTTTGAACAAGTTTTAGGCGTGAAAACAGTATTGATGGGCTTCGGACTGGATTCTGATGATATCCATTCTCCAAACGAGCACTACGGTATTTTCAATTACCTGAAAGGCATTGAAACAATTCCATACTTTTATGAATATTATACTGCATTAAGAACGTAATTAATATCGCAAATACGAACGATAATTAGTATATTTGTAGGTAAATGGTTTTATGCTGACAAAAGAAAAATTGAAAGCGCATATCGATGCAATGCCGGATCTTATTTCCTTGGAAGATTTGATTGAACGTTTAATTTTTATCGAAAAATTAGAATATAGAATAGAAGAATCAAATATCGAGGAACAATTAATTAGCGAAGAAAATCTTAAAGTTGAGATGAACACATGGTTCAAATAAAATGGTTGGCGTCTGCAAAGGAAGATTTAAAATCTATTTATGAATATATTGCGTTGGATTCCCCTAAATATGGCCGGTTTCAGGTGCTTAAAATCCAACAAAGAACCGAACAATTGAAATCGCACCCTAATTTAGGGAAGATGGTTCCAGAATTAGATGACCCTTCTGTAAGAGAAATTGTTGAAGGGCATTATAGGATAATTTATAAGATAAAGAGCAACAGCGAAATTATTATTTTATTCGTTCATCACGGAGCTAGAAATTTTAATAAAAGAACAAACATCTAAATACTTCCTTCCAAATGAACGGTATGTTCGGTAAAAATCCTAATTTTATCCGTTCTTTATGATTACAAAAGATACCATAGAAAAAGTTAGGGATGTCGCTCGTGTAGAAGAGGTAGTTGGAGATGTTGTGCGCCTAAAACGTCGGGGTGTCAATATGATGGGATTATGTCCTTTTCATAATGAGAAAACACCTTCTTTCGTAGTTTCTCCGGCAAAAGGTATTTATAAATGCTTTGGCTGTGGCAAAAGTGGTGATGCCATCAACTTCGTCATTGACCATGAAAAACTCACCTATCCCGAGGCAATTCGTTTTCTTGCCAATCGCTATAATATTGAAATTGAAGAAATTAAGGTCAGCGAAGAGCAAAAACAAGAGCAAAGCTTACGCGAAAGTTTATATATAGCGCTACAGTTTGCACAGGAATGGTTTGCAAAGCAAATGTGGGAAACCGAAGATGGTAAGGCCATTGCTTATAGCTATTTTAAAGAAAGAGGGTTCATTGACGAAACCATTCGCCAGTTTGGGTTAGGCTATAGTGCTACAACTTCTGATGGATTTTTAAAAGATGCTGAAAAACAAGCATTTAGCCGAGAAGTCCTCAAAGCGGCGGGATTGGTGGGCGAAAAAGATGGGCGTTGGTATGATTTTTTCCGAGAACGCGTGATGTTTCCTATCCACAATGTCATGGGGAAAGTCATCGGTTTTGGTGGACGTATTATGGTGTCGAACCCTAAAGTCGGCAAATATGTCAATACACCTGAAACAGAAGTTTATAATAAAAGTAAATCACTCTACGGTATTTTTCAGGCAAAGAATGAAATCAGGCGTTTGGATAATGCCTTACTGGTAGAAGGCTATACCGATGTGATTTCTTTCCATCAAGCAGGTATTAAAAATGCCGTTGCCTCCTCCGGGACAAGCCTCACAGTGGAGCAAGTGAAACTTATCAAGCGTTTTACTGAAAATGTCACCATCATCTACGATGGTGATGCTGCGGGAATAAAAGCCGCCATTCGTGGGTTGGATATTGTCTTGGAAGAAGGGTTGAATGTGAAAGTTGTATTGCTACCCGATGGCAACGACCCGGATTCTTATGTCAGGAAGATGGGCGCAGAAGTCATGGAAAATTATATCCGTGACAACCAAAAGGATTTTGTGCTGTTCAAAACACAATTGATGGCGGAAGAAGCCAAGAATGATCCCATTAAAAAGGCTGCTCTTATCAAAGACATCATCCATACCATCTCACTGATTCCCGATCAAATCAAGATATCTGTATATATTCAGGAGTGTAGCCGCCTTTTGGATATGCCAGAAAATGTGTTGGTTAGAGAGTATAATCAAAACAGAAGAGCTTGGCTCAAAAGCAAACAAAAAGATAGTAAAGAAAAACCGGAAGAGCTCCTGCCAGAAGAAGAAACGCCTTCGGAGTCGGAAATCAAGCAAGTACCACCATTAGAGTTTCAAGAACGGGATATTCTTAGAATCTTGTTCCAATTTGGCAATAAGGACATGGACGAAGGTATGTTTGTGGCAGATTTTGTGCTAAACGAAATTGGTCTTACACCTTTTAATAATGTACTGTATCAAAAGGGCGTAGAATATTTCAGAAAGGGTATTGAAGAAGGTTTGCCTAGAGAGCAGTTGATGGATTATTTGACATTAGATGAGCAAGAACTAAAAGGCTTGGCGATTGATTTGCTTACATCGCCCTATGAATTGTCGCAAAACTGGTATAAAAAACACAATATCATCGTTAAGGAAAAAGATATCATCTATAAAAATGATGTTCATTCCGCTGTAAAGAGGTATCTTTTTTCAAAAGTGAATGATATACTCAAACAATTGGACGAAAAAATAAAAGAAGCGCAAGAACAACAAGACTTAGATAAGGCATTGAAGTTTTTAAAGAAAAAGAAGGATATCCAAATACAAAAACGAGCACTTGCCGCCCAAATTGGCACCGTTATCAATGGAAGATAAGCAAAGATATATCGTACAAACTTCAGACGGAAGTCCCACGCTGTTTGTGCCGGAGTTAAAGGAACACTACCATTCCATCCATGGGTCTTTGACTGAATCCAAACATATTTTTATTAAATATGGACTTGAATTAATATTAAATAATAACAATAAAATCAATAATATATTAGAATTTGGTTTAGGTACTGGTTTAAATTTATTATTGACACTTGAATATGCTGGCGAAGTTCCCATTTATTATCATAGCTTGGAGAAATATCCTTTATCAACGGAAGAAATTCATTCATTAAAAGCATCATTTTCGCATTATCCTTTTTATGATGTAATTCATCATACCCCATGGGAAGAAGACATTCGCCTGAACGAACAGGTGGTTTTACGAAAGGATAGGGTTGATTTTAGAGATTTTGTACCACAGAAAAGCTATCATCTTGTATATTTTGATGCTTTTGCTCCTGATGTGCAACCAAAACTTTGGGAACAGGGCGTTTTTGACCGTATTTTTAATTGCATGGAATGGGGTGGTGCATTGGTTACCTATTGTGCAAAAGGGCAGGTAAAACGCAATCTTAAAGCCGCAGGATTTAAGGTGGAAGCATTGCCGGGACCTCCCGGAAAACGCGAGATGACCCGAGCGTGGAAAGAATTATGATTTTTTTACTTGTCGTATCATCATGAATCAATATATTTGCAATAAATAAACGAAAATGCAAAAGAGATTAGATTTTTGGTTGGTATTTGGAATAGTTCCTTTATTGATTTTAACCAGATTTTTGCCCCATCCGGATAATTTTAGCCCATTTGCCGCTGCCTTTTTGTTTTCAGGAGCATATTTAGGAAAAAAATGGTATGCTTATATCCTTCCTTTAGCGGCATTATTTTTCACAGACATGTATTTAGGGTTATATCCATCTATTGGATTCACTTATTTGGCTTACATACTTACGGTGATGATCGGTCAAAAAGTTTCCAATAAACGTTCTATATCAATGGTTGGCTTAGGTGCATTAATGGCTTCAATCATATTTTTCATCGTGTCTAACTTAGGCGTATGGGCTATTGATGGCATGTACACGCGTGATTTTTCCGGGTTGGTACAGTGTTTTACGATGGCATTGCCATTCTTTAAGAACACACTATTGGGAAACATTATATACTCAGGCGTACTTTTTAGCCTTTATGAACTGGCGAAATCAAACCTTCCTGCGTTACAGCGTGCGTAATTGTTTTTATAATACATAAATCTTAAGATTTGACTTTAATTAAATCCATTTCAGGTATTCGTGGTACTATTGGTGGAAGCACCGGAGATGCCCTTACACCGATTGACATTGCTAAGTATACCTTGGCATTCGGTGATATGGTGAAGGAAAAAGGTGGCAAGAAAGTAGTAGTAGGTAGAGATGCCAGAATTTCAGGCGAGATGGTACAAAGTATCGTCATAGGCAATTTGCTCGGCAATGGATTAGATGTAATAGATCTTGGTTTATCCACTACGCCGACAGTAGAAATGGCCGTCACCATGGAAAAAGCGGATGCAGGCATTATCATCACGGCCAGCCATAATCCCAAGCAATGGAATGCACTGAAATTACTCAATGAAAAAGGTGAGTTCATCTCTGCAAAAGATGGTGAAAAAGTGTTAGCATTAGCGGAAAAGGAAAATCGTGAATTCCCTTCCGTAGATCAATTAGGCAATAGAATCATCATTCAAGATTATATACAGCGACATATTAATGAAATCCTTAAAATTTCATTGGTGGATAAGGCACTTATTAAGGAGAAGAAATTTAAGGTGGTAGTTGATGCCGTTAATTCCGTTGGAGGAATTGCCGTCCCACAATTACTTAATGCTTTAGGTGTCGATGAAGTTGTAGAAATTTATTGTGAACTGAACGGCAAATTTCCGCATAACCCTGAGCCGCTGACAGAAAATTTGCAAGAACTTTGCGCAGAAGTGCGAAGAAAAAAAGCCCATATCGGTATTGCCGTCGATCCTGATGTAGATAGATTAGTTTTTATCGACGAAAACGGCAATCCGTTTGGAGAAGAATATACATTGGTTGCGGTGAGCGATTATATTTTACAACATAAAAAAGGAGCTACCGTTTCAAATTTATCATCAACTAAAGCTTTAAAAGACATTACAGAAAAATTTGATTGTCAATATTATTATGCAGCAGTAGGTGAAGTAAATGTTGTAGAAGTAATGAAGCGTGTAAATGCAGTAATTGGCGGAGAAGGAAATGGTGGTATCATATTCCCTGAACTGCACTATGGCAGAGATGCTTTAGTAGGGATTGCCTTGTTTTTAACATATCTGGCAAAAAGTAATAAGACGGTTAGTTCACTTCGTGCTTCATATCCAAACTACTATATTTCCAAAAATAAAATAGAATTAGATCCTACCATCGACTTGTCAATGGTGATGTCGGCAATCAGCAAAAAGTATCAAAAGGAAGAGCAAAATACGATTGATGGGCTTAAAATCATTTTCGATAGTGGCGACTGGGTGCACCTCAGAAGATCCAATACGGAGCCAATCATTCGAATTTATGCAGAAAGCAATTCTGAACAAACTGCCGGAAAAATTGCGCAAAAGATAAAATCTGATATTATTGAGTTATTGAAGCAGTAATGAAAACCATATATCTAGATAACGCAGCGACTACACCACTCTTACCGGAAGTGTTAGAAACTATGTTACCGTATATGACGGAGCAATTCGGCAACCCTTCTTCGCAATACTCTCTGGGTAGACAAACACGGTCAGCCATAGAGGAAGCCCGGAAAAATGTTGCTAAATTGATTCATGCACATCCCGGGGAAATATTTTTTACTTCCGGAGGTACCGAATCCAATAATACTGCCATAAAATGTAGTGTGAGGGATTTGGGTGTAAGAAGAATCATCACTTCTCCTATTGAACACCATTGTGTACTCCATACTGTCGAAGATGTTGAACATCAAGGAGTTGAAGTTGTTTATTTGCCTGTTGACCAAGAGGGAAAGATAAGTCTGTCTTCATTACGGCAATTGCTTTCAGATACTTCAAAAAAGACGCTGGTGAGTTTAATGCATGCCAATAATGAAATTGGAACACTCATCGACTTAAAGCAAATTGGAGACTTATGTAAAGAATTTGGTGCATTATTTCATTCAGATACTGTTCCTACTTTCGGTCATTTGCCGCTGAATGTTCAAGAAATGCAGGTGGACTTTCTATCCGCTGCCGGACATAAGTTTCATGGTCCGAAAGGTGTGGGTTTGCTTTATGTACGAAAAGGAATAGGTATCAAATCGTTTATGCACGGCGGTGGGCAAGAACGAAATTTTCGTGCCGGTACTGAGAACGTATATGGAATTGTTGGTTTTAGTAAAGCTGCAAGTATAGCATATCAAAATATTGATAATGATATACTTTATACTACTAAACTGAAAAATTATTTTATAGAAAAATTGCGCCAAATACATCCAGACATTCAATTTAATGGTCCTACGGACGAAAATGCGCTCTATACCATTTTAAATGTTTCATTTCCTAAGGTGGGCGACGCTGCGATGATATTGTTTGCATTAGATTTGGAAGGTATTTGCGTTTCAGGTGGAAGTGCCTGCAGCAGTGGGGCTAATGCCGGCTCGCATGTTATACAAGCACTCCGGAAAGAGAGCGATGCGGTAAACATACGATTCTCCTTTTCTAAATTGAATACCATCGAAGAGTTGGATATCGTCATCAATAAATTAAGAGAAAAATTTGTCGAATAAAAGTGTCCTTATTTTAGTAGATGCTGTTTTCTTAAAATGATGTTATCACAAAAGTAATTATAAAATAGTCTATTATATAATAAAGTCTAATTTCATGCGTGGGCTACTTTAAATATCATCCTATTGCTAATGACAACCACCATTTAGTGATTTTACGTAGTTTTCTATAATTTGAATTTCAGGTGCTGTTTCGGCGCCAAGAAAACCTTGGATAAAGTCATAGTTGATTTGTTGCAGGTAATCGTGAAGGAGTTTTTCAGAAATCGGCAAATACGACCAATGCCATCTTTCTTCGTTATATCCTTTGCCGTCACGTTCTGTTTTATTGCCATATACCTGACAGAAGCCATAATTTCCAGCATTTGCCAATAGCCAGTCATATATTTTTTTACCTTCTCCCGTTGAGAAATAGCCATTGCTCAATGCATTTAAATCCACTTCTGTTCCCCAGTGATGGCGTGAACTCCCCGGCATTGCACTGTATTGCAATATTTCTCTGGCACGCATCACCGGGTTGCTGATGTGTGCATATTTGTATGCCCACTTATTTTCCCATATTCCTTTCTGATGGTTAAAATCTCGGGCGGCAGACAGAATTACTAAATTTATTCCATCTTTTTTGGCGGCATCAGCCATTTTTAAAAAGGCCTGATAAGCTTCTCTTTTGAGATACATGCCTTCCTTACCTGCATACTGTGTCACAGGAACAAAACTGGTATCGTCCTGAAAATTCACCTTGCCAATGAGTTCAGAAACGGTATATAGTATCTTTAACTTTTCAACCGTATCTAATTTTGCAACGGTATCTAATACTACTGTCAGCAAGCTATCAACCTCATTGAAATAAGCAGCTTTGGTAGTACTTTCCTTGCCGACATCTTCCTGTGGTGATTTGGCAATGATGGGTAGTTGTACTGAATCACTAACAGCAGTAGCCGGAAAATTGGTTTCCAGATAACTTTCAGAAGTAGTTCTGCTGCTTCGACAACTTACTATAAGTGCAGTTATAATGAAGAAGAGTAGTATTTTGTATAATAGACGCATAGGTCAGCATATTAAAGTTTAAGTAAAAAATCTATCACATCCACGTTATCGGCGTAGTCAGTAAGTTGTGGCTCCTGACTTTTGCCAAATGGAATGCCTTTTCTGCTTACGACACATTGCAAATGTTGTGCCTGATGCTCGATAAAATCAATAATTTCTGATTCATCATCATATCTCTGGATATGAAGGCAGGAGATAGGAGAGGCCAAATTAGCATTATGTACCATGTTGACAAAATCAACATCTTCCATAGGAATGCTATTCATAAGGTACACCGTACGTTGATAGTCGAGATTGCTTTTATATTTATGGTGCTCTAAAAGATTATTCCATTCACTCCAAGGTTGTTTTAACTGATTTAAATCGTAATCTCTGGGGCAAAATAAAAGCGATACATTGCGACAGCCTAATCCAAAATAATCAAAAATATCATGTCCCAATGCCTTTAGTTCTGTTGCAGTTTCATCTCCGGATAAAACCGCCATAGAATTTCTGTTTTTTCTAATAATATGTGGTTTTTTGCCGAAATAATACTCGAAGTATCTACCTGTATTATTATTTCCGGTAGCAATAACGGCATCTTGGTGGGCAATTCTATCAACTACTTGAAAATATGTACCGAAAGCCGGTTCAATATCACATAACGCTTGTAATACAGTCGGAAGCAAGTATTGATCCTTTTCAGAGAGTTTAATTTGCGCTATGTTTCCAGTTATCAATACGCATAATACATCATGGAAATTGACCAATGGGATATTTCCTGCTGAAATAATAGCCACATTCTTAGGCGTTGTATGGTCGATTTCTGGATAGTTGGCTATCCATGCTTCCAATTTGTCTTTTGATAACATCTGGGTCGCAATGGCATGCAGGCTTTTTTTTATGTTCTCCGGTGTAAACCATGGATTAAACAGGTATGCTTTATGTATGGCACCTTCTAACATCATGCTATCGGATAGCAAAAAATCGCCTAAGGTGGTGAGTACTTTTAATCTTTTGTCAATATTCATAAAGAAAAATATTTCGCTTATATTTTTTTATATATTTGCGGTTATTGTTGCAAAAGTAAAAAAATTAAGGATATGGCAATCATGATAACGGACGAATGTATAAATTGTGGGGCTTGCGAACCCGAATGTCCGAATAATGCTATTTATGAAGGTGGTGTGGAATGGTCTATCGCAGATGGTACAGAAGTGAAAGGTGCTTACACATTAATGGATGGAACGGTTGTTCATCCGGAAGATAAACACGACCCAGTTTCTGCCGATTTATATTATATCGTTTCAGATAAGTGTACAGAATGTGTCGGCTTTCATGAAGAACCGCAGTGCGCAGCAGTATGTCCGGTAGACTGTTGTGTTCCAGATCCAGATGTAAGAGAAACCAATGAAAGCTTATTGGAGAAGAAAGGAAGATTACATATTTAAATTATAAATGTTAAATTCAAAATTATAGATTATAGATTAATTTAGCATCTAACATTTATGATTCAAAATTATGTTTATTGTTTTAATGAAATGAGAGACAGAAGCTAATCTTTAATTATAAATTTTTAATTCAAAATTCTAAATTACCGAAGGTTGATTTAGCATTTAACATTTATTATTCAAAATTATATTTATGGTTTTAATGAAATGAGAGGCAGAAGCTAATCTTTAATTATAAATTATTAATTCAAAATTCTAAATTGCCGAAGGTTAATTTAGCATCTAACATTTACCATTCAAAATCATATCCATTGTTTTAATGAAATGAGAGACAGAAGCTAATCTTTAATTATAAATTATTAATTCAAAATTCTAAATTACCTAAGGTTGATTTAGCATCTAACATTTATGATTCAAAATTATGTTTATTGTTTTAATGAAATGAGAGGCAGAAGCTAATCTTTAATAATCATTAATTATAAATTTTTAATTCAAAATTATAAATTGCCTAAGGTTAATTTAGCATCTAACATTTGCTATTCAAAATCATATCCATTGTTTTAAATGAAATGAGAGACAGAAGCTAATCTTTAATTATAAATTATTAATTCAAAATTCTAAATTACCGAAGGTTGATTTAGCATCTAATATTTATCATTCAAAATTACATTTATGGTTTTAATGAAATGAGAGACAGAAGCTAATCTTTAATTATAAATTATTAATTCAAAATTCTAAATTACAGAAGGTTAATTTAGTATCTAACATTTACCATTCAAAATCATATCCATTGTTTTAAATGAAATGAGAGATAGAAGCTAATCTTTAATTATAAATTTTTAATTCAAAATTACAATTTAGCATCTAACATTTATCATTCAAAATATTCAAAATTAGCATCTACTTATAGGTAAAATCAACTCCTTCGTCTAAATCGAAGATGATAGTCAACGTATGTTTCTTCTTCGAGGCTTTAAAGGTTTCATCTACTGCACAATCGAAACTGTAATTATTGTCAATAGAATGTTCTTCCCAGTTGCCTTCATATTCCGCCCACATCATTAGATTAAAGTCGAACTTCCCCATAGGTACCTTTAGGGTAATCGTTTGCGGTGAGGATTCTTTATGTACCCGAGAGGTATATACTTCCTCGCCATCTATGGAAATCACTGCTTTAGAGTTATGATCATAACCATCTTCAATTCCTTTGAAACTGTATTTTATCACTATTGTAGATTCACTACCGCCACCTTTTTTTGCTTGCGCTTGCATGCCAAACATGCCAAACATAAACAACATTAAAAGCCATTTTTTCATATGTAATATTTTTAGTAAAAATATAAAAAAATGTGATATACTAATAATTATTAATTCAAAATTCAAAATTATGGAATACCTAATTTTAATATAGCACCTTCTTTTATCTTTTAAGTTTAGATTTTATCTATTGTTCTAATGAGACGAGAGACAAAAGCCAATCATTAATTATAAATTTTTAATTAAAAATTATAGATTATAGTCTCATTTGCCATTTGATATTTGCGATTATACACACTCTTATAACGTTATAAAAGCAAAAAAGCCAATCATTAATTATAAATTTTTAATTCAAAATTATCATTCAGCATCTATCATTTATCATTCAAAATATTCAAAATTAGCATCTACTTATTGTATCTTCTAAATCGAAGCGGGTAGTTAACTTATCTTATCCCACAACCCTTTTGAATAATTTTGCAAATCCCATCATGGCGCCGAGGTTGCTGATTTGTAATTGTCCCGACATTACGGCCATTTCAGGTGCTAATTTACCGAGCTCTACTTCTTCATAAGTGCTTGCCTTTGCTGTTACCACACAATCTGCCGTTTCAAGCAATCCATCTTCAACGGTACATTTACCATCTTTGACAAATACGGTAAACTGACCACCTGTTTCTCCTGACAAGTTAAAATGAAATATTGTCGAAAACCCTGCCGCCTTTTCGCTTTTTATTCTTTTGGGCAAGGAGCGAAGAATATCCTGTGCAGTAGTAGGATTGCCCCAATCAGCTTCATCTGTTGGTTTCTCCACAGCATCGGATTGGTACACTTTTTTGTATCGCACATCATCAATTACTATCTTGGCGATGATTTCACGCATAATTTGGGACGTGCCACCGACAATTGTTCCTACTCTGGCATCTCTGTACATTCGGGCAATGGGATATTCTTCCATGTATCCATAACCGCCAAACATTTGTAGGCATTTATCAACAAAACGATTAGAAAGTTCGGTACAATAGAGTTTTACCATAGAACATTCCTTCACCGGCATGTCTCCATTTTCATACTGCCAACAAGTGTGATACACCAATTGCTTGGCAGCTTCCGCTTCGGTGAGCAAGTCCACCAAATCGTGCCGCAAAACCTGATATTTTTTTATCTGTTTGCCAAAAACCTCGCGCTCGTTTAAATACTTGAGTGTGACTTCCGTACATTTTTCGCCACCACCGATGCCGAGTATGCCTGCAACCAGTCGCTCTAACTGGAAGCTTTCCATGATGTAGAAAAATCCCATATTTTCTTGTCCAACCAAATTCTCCGCCGAAACCTTTACCTGATCAAAAGCCAGTTCTCCGGTATCCGAAGAATGCCAGCCAATTTTCTTCAATTGTGTAGAACTAAAACCAGGCGTACCTCTTTCTACAACGATGAGGCTCACACCATTTACACCTGCTTTTGCATCTGTTTTACAGGCCACAACAACAAAATCACCAAAATGACCGTTGGTAATGAATGTCTTAGACCCATTAATAATATAATGGTCACCTTCTCTTACTGCTGTTGTTCTGAGGTTTGCGACATCTGAACCTGCTCCCGGCTCTGAGATGGCTATGGCACCAACCATTTTACCTTCAATGGCGGGTTTAAGAAACTTTTCTTTTAAAGCGTGACTGCCAGCATGTGCTAGATGATTGGTCGCCATATATTGGTGTACTGAAACTGCGGCGCAAACACCCGCATAGCCACACCTCGCCAACTCTTCCAAGTATGCTACCGTATAGAAAATATCTACCTGACTTCCACCATAGGCTTCTTCATGGTTGATGCCCAAAAATCCTTGTTCGCCTAACTTCCGAAACAAAGCACGATCTATTTTTTCATCCTTTTCCCATTGGTCGGCATATGGCAATATTTCCTTTTCAACAAACTGACGTACACTTTGCCTAAAAAGCGTATGTTCTTCGGTAAAATAAGGCGACTTCATACTATATGTTGTTTAAATGATTAATTGAAAACAATAATACAATTTTTTTATTGAACGAACGTTTGGTTGGTAAGTTTTTTAATCCGTAAAACATTTTTTATGTTTTGATTGTTGGCTATACTATTAACTTGTTTTAAAACATATCCTATTTTATATCTGAAATAATTATATTTGCAATTATGGAAAAAATCCTATTCATTTTCATTTTTGTTTGTTTTGGTCTATTCCGTACATATGGTCAAGGTGTAGATTGTACCCATCCGGAGCATTCAGAATTTTATACTAAAGACCTCTATACTTTTGCTACAGTAGATAATGTTACTTTTGCTGAAGCGGAAAACTGGGTAGGGGAAATGGAAGTTTTAAAGGCAAAAACCAGCTATCCGGGTGTTTTTAATGCCGCCAATCCACTAAAAAGACCGACTATTTGTTTGTTTCATGGTGGTGGGTTTCGCGGGCAGGATACCAAAAATTCTCCACTAATGCTTTTATTGCAAGATTATTTTTACAAAAAGGGATTTTTGGTCGTAACGCCTGATTATCGACAAGGCTGGGAGGGAAGTGACGGTTTCTGTGGCACCGGAACTATTGAAGCGTTTGAAGATGCACAGTATCGAGCCTTTCAGGATTCAAGGGCATTGGTTCGATTTTTAAAAGCGAAAGCCAATACACTTGGTGTGGATACCAATAATATTTTTCTTTTCGGTTCAAGCGCTGGAGGTATCAATATCATTAATTTTCTCGCAAATGAACATACATTATCTACACCTGATCGGGTGCAACGATTGGGAAGTTTAGATAATTACGGAAATTCTTACCGATATAGTACTCAAGTAAAAGGAATGATTACTGCCGTGGCATCAACGGTAGACTTAAGCAATATTCAACGCAATATTCCACTAATGATGATTCATGGCACTTGCGACAATGCAGTTCCATTTGGTGAAGGGAAACTCGTCGATTGCCCCAACTTATCATATATGTATGGGTCTTACTGGATAAATCAGAAAATGGATGCGCTTGGATTTGATTGTGAACTACACGCATTTTGTGGATTTGGTCATGATATCGGTTCTCAGAATGATGATCCTAATGGTAATAAACCTAGTTTTAATTATTTGACGGCTGCGGCAAGTGATTTTATTTTTAAACGCCTATGTGGTGACACGGAACAACTCAATGATAAGATTGCAAACGATTTGCTTTCTTCATCACCTTCAGATTCTTGCACCAATTTCGAGTTTTATGAGTTGTGTACCAGAAATCAACCTGTTTCCGAATTTAAAATTGGCATATTTCCGAATTACGTATCTAGTTCAGACAGAACATATATAAAGGTTATTAGTGATTTATCGTATGAATTAAGGGCTGAAATTTACGATTTTTACGGAAAGAAAAGATGGGAAAAAACATTCCTTGTAGAACCCGGATACAATGCTTTTCAAGAAAATTTCGATTTCTTACAGGCCGGACCTCATGTTGTCGTATTTTATAAAAATGGAGTAAAGGTTTCTGCACAAAAATTCCTAGTGAGATCGCCTTTGGTAAAATATTGATATCAATCTTATTTCATTTATTAAATTAAAATAATAATTACTATTGTTTTTTTGATTATTTTTGTTTAAATTTAAATGCAATTAATTAAACAGAATGGATGAAAAACAAGCAACTATATACCATTAAAGATATTGAGCATATTACGGGTATAAAAGCACATACCATTAGGATTTGGGAACAGCGTTATCAAATTTTAATTCCTGAAAGAACAGACACGAATATTCGTTATTACAACGATGATGACCTCGTATATATCATGAATGTCGCATATTTGAATAATAATGGTGTTAAAATATCAAAGATTGCTCAATTTGATAAGCATGCGCTTATGCAACAGGTGGCAGAAAAATCTCTTCAAACAAAAGAACTCAATCAAATTCTAGACAGTCTAAAACTGGCTACCATAAAATTGGACGAAACCCTTTTTGATAGTATCATAGACCATCATATAAGGAGTAAAGGATTTGAACAAACTATGATTACCATTATTTATCCTTTTCTAGAAAACCTTGGTTTTTTATGGCTTACAGGTAGTATAAAGCCTGTGCATGAACATTTTATGAGTAATCTCATCCGCTCAAGGGTTGTTTTGGCCATCCATGAATTAAAACAAAAACCGAAGAAAATACGTCCAAATTTTATATTATTTAATGCCGAAAAAGAACTCCATGAAATTAGCCTGCTGTTTTTTCACTATTTGTTAAGTACTAGAGGACTAAGTGTACTATATCTTGGTTCAAACCTTCCTAAGAAAGATGCTATAAATATTGTAGAAAAATATCAACCGGATTATCTCGTGTCGATATTCACTTCGTTTCCACCTGCAAAAGATGTAGAAACCTATGTTGAGTCTTTTACCAGTAAATTTCCTACATTACAGTACATTATTAGCGGTAATCAAACAAAGGGATGGCCAGGGCAATCTTTAAAAAATGTACAAAAATTTGATAAGATAGAAGATTTGTTAAATTTTTTGAATGCACTTGTATAATTGGTATAATTTGTTTAACTTTGAAAACAAAATATTAAACAATATGAAATTCCAAGACAATGTACTCGATTTTTCTTCTTCTTTAAAACCTTTTGCCATTAAGTTGACACGAAACACTGAAGAGGCGGAAGATTTGTTGCAGGAAACCTTTCTAAAGGCTTTTTCAAATGCTTCTAAATTTCAGGAAGGCACAAATTTAAAGGCTTGGTTATTTACCATTATGAAAAATATTTTCATAAACAACTACCGCAAGCATCAAAAAACGGGTTCTACTGTTGATATTTCTGAAAAGGAGTTTGTTGTTGATGTCAAGCATTTTACGCATAATTTGGGAGAAGCTGCTTTTGTACAACAAGATTTGCAGCGAGCGTTGTCTTTATTACCTGCGGAGTTTAGGGTTCCTTTTATGATGTATTTTAAGGGTTATAAATATCATGAAATTTCTGAGCAACTGAATTTACCCTTAGGAACGATTAAGAGTAGAATTTTCTTCGCAAGGAGAGAATTAAAATCAAAGCTTAAAGATTACGAAGGAATGTTTTAAGCGTTATATACAAATATAAAAGCCGGTATTTAACCGGCTTTTTTTATTGTCCAAATTTAAGTCCTTTTAATTTGCCGGCAGCATTCATCGAGCCGAATTTTTTCATCATTTTGCGCATTTCTTCGAATTGCTTGATGAATTGGTTCACTTCTTGTATGGTGTTACCACTTCCATTGGCAATTCTTTGACGCCTGTTTCCGTTTAATAAATCTGGGTTTTTCCTTTCCTTAGGGGTCATAGAATATATGATTGCCTCTATTTTTTTGAAAGCATCATCATTGATATCAACGTCTTTAATGGCTTTTCCCATGCCAGGAATCATCCCAAGCAGGTCTTTCATGGAACCCATTTTCTTAATTTGGTTAAGTTGCGCCAGAAAATCTTCAAAATCAAACTGATTTTTCATGATTTTACTTTGCAACTTGGCGGCTTCTTTTGCATCGTACTGCTCTTGCGCTTTCTCTACAAATGAGACTATATCGCCCATACCCAAAATACGTTGTGCCATCCTATCAGGATAGAACACGTCGAGGGTATCTAATTTTTCGCCACGGCTAACAAACTTGATGGGCTTATCGACGGTATATTTAATAGATAGTGCCGCTCCACCACGTGTATCGCCATCTAATTTCGTTAATACAACACCATCGAAGTTAATTCTATCATTAAAAGCCTTTGCCGTATTTACGGCGTCCTGACCTGTCATGGAGTCAACGACGAAAAGCGTTTCCTGTGGTTGGAGATTCCTCTTCAGGCTTTCAATTTCTGCCATCATCTCTTCATCCACTGCCAATCGACCTGCGGTATCGACAATAACTACATTATACCCTTTGGTTTTTGCGTGTGCAATAGCATTTTGGGCAATCTGTATAGGATTTTTGTTGTCTAATTCACTATAAACTTCAACTTTTATTTGCTCACCCAACACCCTTAACTGCTCAATAGCTGCTGGTCTGTAGACGTCGCAGGCAGTAAGCATAACGGATTTCCCTAACTTCGTTTTGATATAGTTGGCGAGCTTTCCGGAGAAAGTTGTTTTACCGGAACCTTGTAAGCCTGAAATAAGAATAATGGCAGGATTTCCTTTGAGATTGATATCTGTCACGGTTCCACCCATGAAGGACGTCAACTCATCCTGCACGATTTTTACCATTAATTGTCCCGGAGAAACAGCTGTAATAACGCTTTCGCCCGTAGCTTTATCCTTGATATTATCGGTAAATTTCTTGGCGATGGCATAGTTTACGTCAGCTTCTACCAATGCTCTCCGGATCTCTTTAATAGTGGATGCGACATTGAGTTCCGTGATTTTGCCTTCGCCTTTGAGGTTTTTAAAGGCTACCTCTAATCTGTCCTGAAGATTTTCAAACATAACTGTTTTTAATTAAAATTGAACAAGGAAAATCTCGACATTCTTGATATTCCTTTGACAATGATTTCTAATAATATGTTAACCGTACTACGTTCGCTAAATGTTTGGTGAGTCGCACCACCTGTCTTGTATAACCATATTCGTTGTCATACCAAACATACAGCACAATACTTTTTTTGTTAGGTGCCAACAAAGTAGCGGGTGCATCGATCACACTGGCATGTGGATTTCCGATAATATCGCTGGATACCAATTCATTAGAAGTGGAATAGTCGATTTGCTCAACCAATTTACCATAAGCAGAAGCTTGTTTCAAAACATAATTCACCTCTTCAACGGAATCCAATTCCTTAGTTAAATAAAGGTTCAATATCGCTAAAGAAACATCGGGTGTTGGTACCCTTACGGCATTTCCTGTCATTTTTCCTTCCATTTCCGGCAGTACTTTTGTTACAGCTTTGGCTGCTCCAGTTTCAGTAATGACCATGTTCATCGGTGCAGAGCGTCCACGGCGATATTTCTTATGATAATTATCCAATAAGTTTTGGTCATTGGTATAAGAATGAACCGTTTCTATATGTCCCCCTTCGATTCCGAAGGCATCATGAATAACTTTTATGACTGGAACAATAGCATTTGTTGTACAAGAAGCCGCAGAAAAAATATTATCACTATCGATATTAAAACTCTCATGATTGACACCATGAACGATGTTCGGGATATCGCCTTTTCCGGGAGCTGTCAACATTACTTTTGATACGCCTTTCGCCAAAAGATGTTTTCCCAACCCATCACGGTCTCTCCATGCACCTGAGTTATCAATAACAAAAGCATCTTGAATGCCGTAAACAGTATAATCAATTTCTTCCGGTTTTGCGGCGGCAATCATTTCTACACGTTGCCCATTGATGATGAGTGCTTTATTTTCGAGGTCTTCAACTATTGTTCCTCTAAACTTACCATGTACGGAGTCTTTCCTCATTAAGGAAGCTCTTTTTAGGATATCTTCATCTGTATTTGTTCTGGTAACAATTGCACGAAGTCGCAGCTGTTCTCCTTTCCCTGTTTGACGAATCAATTCACGTGCTGCCAAACGACCAATTCTACCAAATCCGAATAAAATAACATCTTTAGGGTGTAATACTTTCTTTTCCTTGCCAATGAAGTCTTTGAGTTTTTCATTGATAAATGATTGGATATCTCCATATTGCTGTCCTTCGGTCAACCATTCTTTTCCAAGTGTTCCGATATCAATTCTGGAAGGTGCGAGGTCCAGGTTGCTGATGGCTTTTGTTAAGTCAACGCTGATGTTTACCGTAAGTGGTTGGTTGATATAATTTCTGGCATACTCATGATGATTTAATACTTCACTGGCACGCGCATCTACCAAATTTCTTCTGAATAGGATGAGTTCTACTGATTTATCCACCCATAACTCGCCTACAATCTGAATTAATTCAAGTGCTTTCTTTTCTTTTTCTGTCCAATTGTTGATATATGCTTTTCCCATAAATAAAGATGTATGATTTGATTTAATTACCTAAATAATTCTTCAACAGTTTACTTCTTGAGGTGGCCCTAAGTTTATTAATGGCTTTGTCTTTTATTTGTCTGACTCTTTCACGGGTTAATCCAAATTTCTCTCCAATATCTTCTAAAGACATGCTGTGTTCAACACCTATACCGAAATAATACTTGATAACGTCTTTTTGGCGGTCGGTAAGTGTGCTTAAAGAACGTTCAATTTCTTTGCGGAGGGATTCCATATACTCTAAATGTGTATCCGTCCTTGGAGAATTTGTATTTTCCAATACATCTAATAAGGAGTTTTCTTCGCCTTCCTGAAAAGGAGCATCAACAGAAACGTGTCTGGCAGCCACACCCAAGGTAGTTTCTACTTCTTCTCTGCCTATTTCCAACATTTCTGCCAATTCATCTGCAGATGGTTCTCTTTCGAACTCTTGTTCTAGCTGAGAAAAGGCCTTATTGATTTTATTGAGTGAGCCAACCTTATTTAAAGGTAAGCGAACAATCCTTGATTGCTCCGCCAACGCTTGTAGAATAGATTGACGAATCCACCAAACAGCATAGGAGATGAATTTAAAACCACGGGTTTCATCAAAGCGTTGTGCGGCCTTAATTAAGCCTAAATTCCCTTCATTGATTAAGTCACTCAATGTTAACCCTTGATTTTGATATTGTTTGGCTACTGAAACCACGAAACGCAAGTTGGCTTTTGTCAATCTTTCCAAAGCAGCCTGATCGCCTTGTTTTATTCTTTGGGCTAAATCTACTTCTTCTTCAGGTGTTAAAAGGTCTACCTTTCCGATTTCCTGTAAGTATTTTTCAAGGGATTGGCTTTCGCGGTTGGTGATGGATTTGGTAATCTTGAGCTGACGCATAGTTGGCAAAAAAATTTAAAGGTGCAAATGTACATTTTTTAAATAACTTTCGCAAGTTAACACCCAGTGCAAAAATAGGTTTTCACCTGCAATTCAATGGGAATTTAACTTTAACTTAATTTTTCACAACATATTTTGACGAAAAGTTTTGTTGAATTAATTTTTTGATTATTATTGTACCCTTGACTTTAAAAATATGTCCAAAAAAATACCATTTACGATAGAAAGAACTTTTCGTTCGTCTCCTGCAATATTATATGAATTCCTGACAGCACCTTCAGGATTGGTCTTGTGGTTTGCAGACCATGTAGACTTAAATGGAGATATTTATACTTTCGGTTGGAATGGTGATGAACAGGATGCTGAATTGTTGATAGATGTAGAAGAAGAGTTGGTAAAACTTCATTGGGTGGACGATGACGATGATAGGTCATATTTTGAATTTAAAATAAAGAAAAACGAAATCACGAATGAAACCATTCTTTATGTCACTGATTTTGCTGAAAAAGAAGACATTAAAAGCTCTATAGAACTTTGGGAAAGTCAACTGGATGATTTAGCAAAGTGCATTGGTGCATAACCTCATTACCATAATCTTTAATTTGTGAAAAGAGTTGACAGAATAGTATTCTTTTCTTTTCTTGGGCCATTGATATTAACACTGCTGGTAGCTGATTTAATTTTCCTATTGCAGTTTCTTTGGAAATATATAGATGAATTAGTGGGCAAAGGGTTAGAGACGAAACTACTCCTTGAACTAATGGGTCTATTTTCAATAACTATGATTCCGATGGCACTTCCATTGGCAATATTGCTTTCCAGCACCATGGTTTTAGGAAGAATGGGTGAAAATAATGAACTAACAGCCTTTAAATCTTCCGGACTACCATTATTGAGAATTATTGCGAGCCTACTACTTTTCTGCTCCTTGTTGAGTTATGGCGCATTTTACTATTCCAATACTATATTACCCAATACGATGTTGAAATTCTATAGCTTGCTTTGGGATATACGTCAATCAAAGCCTGCTTTGGATATCAAGGAAGGCGTTTTTTATCGTGGCATTGAAGGATTTACGTTAAGGATAGAGAAAAAAGATCCCGACAATAGGACGATTTACGATATTATGGTCTATGACCATACGACAGGGAGGGGTGCCGATAATGTACTTATGGCAGACAAAGGAGAAATTGGCTTGAGTGGTGGTGGCAATTACCTGATTCTTGACTTATACAATGGAAAGCAGATCCAAGAAGTAGAAAAAAGATCAGATTATGGCACTCGTTATAATGAATTGCTCATCTCGGAATTTAAGAAATATCATAAGGTATTTGATTTAAGTCAGTTTAAAATGTCTCGATCGGATCAGAACCTTTTTAAAAATTCTTTTCAGATGTTCAATGTACAGCAATTGCGGGCAGAATCGGACACCATCCAAAAGGAAATGAAGCATCAAATCCTCAATCTTCGTGAATTTAATGAATCCTATATTAATATAACGAAGGCAAAATCGGATTCCATTGTAAAAATAGACACCCTATTCAATCGCTTGCAGTATGCGCAGGTGTTTAAGAAAAAGGATGCCTTCATTAGTCAGCAAGCCTTGGCAAATGCACAAACGATGGCCAACTACGCAGATATCATTCAGAAAGATATGGAATCGAAAAAGCAATTGATACGACGCCATAAGATGGAAATATATAAAAAATTCACCCTCTCTGCCGCTTGTATTATTCTATTACTTATCGGTGCACCCATGGGTGCGATTATAAGAAAAGGTGGATTTGGGTTGCCAATACTTGTTTCCGTATTATTTTATTTATTATTTCACGTACTAAATATCACGGGCGCAAAGCTTTGTGAGAACAATGTGGTCTCTACCTTCATTGGGATGTGGCTGCCAGCCATCGTGTTGCTTCCCATAGGTTTATTTGTAACCTTTAAAGCACAGACCGATTCCACCATTTTTAGAGGCGAGGCCTATATAAATATTTTTAGAAAAATCTTCCCATTTAGAAAGAAACAGCAAATTACACTATAGTATTGTTTATCTTTACACAATATATTTAAAATAATGCTGATTTGGTTGATATACCTGTTTCTGCCAATGCTATTATCCTATGGTTTGTACCCGTTGATGCTATATCTTTTTGTCAAATTGAGCAAGCAAACATCTCCCATTATTAACCTTGATCAGCCAACCTTTGACATTTACATATTAACCGCCTTACATAATGAGGAGAAGGTAATAGCAAAAAAATTGCAGTCCATCCTCGACAGCCAATATCCACAGCAACGAATATTCCCTATTTTCGGATTGGATGCCTGCACCGATCAATCGGCTACCATTATTGAGCAATTTCGGGAGAAGATGCCTAATATACAGGTAGTTAACTTTCCGCAAAGAAGTGGAAAGCCTTTCATTATAAATACACTACAAAAGATGGTTCCGGAGCATGCACTTATCTTTTTGACGGATGCCAATGTATTTCCGGATGCCGCCGCTCTTGGAATATTAGCAAAGAATTTTCAAGACCCGACAGTGATGTTAGTAGATGCCACTTTCCGAAATCCCGAGCATAAGAAGGACGATGCCATCTTCGAGCAAGATTATAATAGCTACGAACAATGTATAAAATCTTGGGAGAGTGACTTGAACGGCACATTAATGGGGCCTTCCGGAGGAGGGTATATGATACGTGCAACAGCGTTTACCTGTGTTCCCGATAATTTTTTGGTGGATGACTTCTTTATCGGGTTGAATTGCTTTAAAAATGGTGGTAGGTGCCTACAGGATAAGGATGCCATCTGCTATGAATCGGTAAATGGCACATTAGCGGATGAGTTTAAACGAAAAAGACGCATTGCGGCAGGAAATTTCCAAAATCTAGCCTATTTTCTAAGACATAATGAGCTGTTATCCGCAAAACAATGGTCGTGTTTCTTCTTTCATAAAATACTCAGATGGATACATCCAATTTGGGTATGCTTTCATCTATTCTTTTATTTTTTCCTCACAGAAGCGTCCCGAATGACGGCCTTATTTATTATTATATTAATATTTATCAATGCGCTATTTAATATGGTATTTTCAAAGGTACATTTGCATTGGAAGCCTGTAAAAAGTGTTCATTATTTCATCATCATGAATATGGGTCTTTTATGGGGATTTTTTGACTATCTCAAAGGAATTAAGAGCAATGTCTGGCAACCTACACCAAGAAACTAGTGCGATACAACTAGATACCATCGAATCTGCGATAAAAGCAATTCAAGAAGGCAAATTAATTATTGTCGTTGACGATGAAGATCGGGAAAATGAGGGTGATTTTATTACGGCAGCACGCAATGTAACGCCTGAAATCATCAACTTCATGGCTACTCATGGCAGGGGGTTGATTTGCGCACCCATCATTGAAGATCGCTGTGATGAACTTGGGTTGGAACTGATGGTAGGAAACAATACCTCCATTCACAGCACACCTTTTACCATTTCAATAGATTTAGTAGGACATGGTTGTACTACGGGTATTTCTGCTTCTGATAGGGCAAAAACCATACAAGCTTTAATTGACCCCAATGTACGCCCGGAAGAATTAGGAAAGCCCGGACATATATTCCCACTTAAGGCAAGAAGAGAAGGCGTTCTAAGGCGTACCGGACACACGGAAGCTGCCGTTGACTTAGCAAGGTTAGCAGGATTTGAGCCGGCAGGAGTATTGGTAGAAATCATGAATGAAGATGGCACCATGGCGAGATTGCCGGAATTGATGGACATTGCCAAGAAATTCGATATGCGGATTGTTTCTATCAAAGATTTGGTAGCATATAGAATAAAAAACGAGACCTTTGTTCAGAAGGAAGTATCTGTACACCTCCCTACTAAATATGGGGATTTTACCTTGGTAGCATACAAACAGCTTTCAACTGGTCAGGAACACCTTGTATTGCGTAAAGGTGAATGGACAGAGGATGAACCTGTACTGGTACGTGTACATTCTTCCTGCGTAACGGGTGACATTCTAGGGTCTTTAAAATGTGACTGTGGAGAGCAACTGCATAATGCCATGAAAATGGTGGAGAAAGAAGGGAAAGGACTCATATTGTACATGATTCAAGAGGGTAGAGGCATCGGATTATTGAATAAGTTGAAAGCCTATAAATTACAGGAAGAAGGTTTAGATACCGTTGAAGCAAACGAAAAGCTCGGTTTCCTTCCGGATCAAAGAGAATACGGCATCGGCGCACAAATCCTTAGAAATGAAGGCGTTTCTAAGATGAAGCTTATTTCCAATAATCCTAAAAAACGTGCCGGATTGTTCGGTTACGGTCTGGAAATTGTCGAAACCGTACCCATAGAAATACTTCCCAACCCATATAACCAAACCTACCTAGAAACCAAAAGGGATAAAATGGGGCATAATATTTTGAAGTAGTAGATAAGGCATCATCATCACGAAGCTAGAGCAGCCTTGGAAACATTTTCTACGTTTTGTGATGTATGCGATGCGAATGTTCACCCTTTAAAAATCATAAAAGTTAATTGTTCAATGCCGTTAGGTGATTTACTTTTTTTATTTTTGTTAAAAGAATTATAATGAAAAGACTATTAATCATTCCTTTGCTAATTTTATATGTTTCTATTGCTTTTGGTCAGGGAGTAAAAAAAGAGTACTATTTAAATTATAAAGGTAGGGAAACAGATATAGTACAATATGAATATGAATATAAACTAGTCAATAAAAAAGAAATTAAGAACGGTTACTATAAAGAATTTAGTTATAGTGGAAAATTAACAGTATCTGGCTATTATGTCGACGACAAAGAAGATGGAGAATGGATTTATTATGAGGATGGTGTAAAAATGAAAATGGAATCTTATAAAATGGGCATTTTAGATGGTAGATATGAAGAATATGGCAAAAATGAGGTAATAAGAATAAGTGGTTTCTACTCAAATAACAAAAAAGTAGGCATTCAAACTTTTTATAATTCAAAAGGAATCAGATTTAGTGAGTCAGAGAATACGTCTTTGGGGTTACATTACAAGGAGTTTGATAATGATACACTAAAGTTTGAAGGTTATCTTGATGGAACCAATCGGATTGGAACATGGAAGTACTATTACAAGAATGGTCATGTGATGAGTATTTTACATTATTTTAAAGGACAACTTGATGGTATCTGCGAATCTTTCTATGTAAATGGTGATAAACTCTCTGTAGAAACATTTAGCAACGGAAAATCAATAGAACAAGTAATATACTATCCTACAGGAAATACCTTTATGCAATACAAAAAAGATTCAACTAAGGGAAGCGAATACAATTACTTTTATGCTAATGACAATAGAAGTAGAAAAGTATCTTACAATTCTATGGGGTTGGTTATCAGTCAATTCTACGACTCGCTGGGGCTGCCATTAACATCTGGGAATTATAAAAATGGAAATGGTATTTTACTCCTTTATAATGGCAATCAATTAGTAGAATCTGAATCTTATAAAGATTATAAATTGGAAGGAGAGCGAAATATCTACTATCCTAATGGAGGTATTGCCAAAAGAGCAGTTTATAAAAATGATGAAATGGA
Organism: Chitinophagales bacterium; assembly: GCA_019694955.1. Classification (GTDB taxonomy): domain Bacteria; phylum Bacteroidota; class Bacteroidia; order Chitinophagales; family JADIYW01; genus JADIYW01. The sequence continues at coordinate 47,689 of JAIBAX010000027.1, forward strand.
CACGGTCTGGTGCTTATACGATACATTAGGAACTGTTATTGATGCTAGTTGTGATGCAGATTATGGACTAATTAACACAACAATTATAGACCCTTTTAATAAAAATCCATTACAGACATGTATGAATACTACAGGGTTTAATGAAAATTATTTATTTGGTTATGATGAAGATTCCAATATAAAAGCCTCTTTTACCAATGGTACTGTTGGGATGTACAATTTTATTGGTAAAAACTTACAGTATCCTAGATTATATCTAGAAATAGGTAAAGAAGGTAAGGTAGTGATGAAATTCGTCATTAATGCTAACGGTAAAATTGATGATATTGAGCCAGTAAGATTTAGACCAAGTTATGAGTTATTTTATGAAGCCAGTGAAGAATGCCTTTCTAAGATGCCTTCATGGAGTCCTGCTTTAATGTTTGGACTTCCAGTAAGAAGTAGATTTGTTATTCCTATTTCTTTTAAATTAGAATAGAGCAAAAGTTTTATGCTACTGCAATACATCCTCCTCTTTCGGCTCCACTTTGGGTTGGGTGGTGGGCACTAAAGGCTGCGGTGCTTGTTCTTCCTTTTTCTTCTTTTTACGCTTTTCGGTCTTGAAGAGTTCATTCATCTTGTCGAAATCCTTGTGGAATGACAACCCTATACCTGTTTTGCTTCTTTCCTCGTTGAATACATCGTAATCCTGCGTTTTGTGGAAAGCTTTGATTCTTATACGCCCATCCTCCGTAATGTCATAAGAAATCGTAAAGTCACCCGCAATACCCGTATTTCCTTTGTCCTGATTCGCCTGATTGGGATTTTCAAACTCAAAATTACCGCCAATTTGTATTTTTAAACGATCATTCAGAAATGATGTAGAAAATGCAACTGCGAGTTCTCTGCTATTTACTACATTGGTACTTGCCTCATCATATGCCTTGTAATTTACATTAATGTCTACGCCTTCAATAAACGTTGAAATAGCATCCGTAAGGAAAGAAGATATCTGCTGTGAGAGCAATTCCGTCACCGTACCTTTTAATAAGGAAGTTCCTGAAGAAGCTGTATTGCCAAAAACCCCTGCGTCCTGTGGTAAGAATTTTTGAAATACCAATAAACCGAATGCTTGCGTATTTAGTTGATTCTTATCTTCTTTAATCTGATTTAGAAGTACTTGTAGCTCCTCATTATTAGCCGCTTGGTTGTCCTTCGTTCTTATATCAAAAGATACATCCGTATTATCCAGCGTTCCCCTCAATTGTAATACTAAATCTATCGGTACCTTTATATTTTTTAATTTACTCGTAGAGTCGGTTAGAATATCGCTCAATGAAGCTCGTACCTCATACAAGGCATCAATATTCAACTCTGCCTTCATAATATCGTTGCTAAAAGTTACTGTACTCCCAGGTTTTACCTTAAAATTCTTACTCAACACATTTTGGAAATTAAACAGATAATTCCCTTCTAAAATAGTATAAGTACCAAACATCTCGATTTTTCCCGTTGAATATACATTTAATGCCAGCGTTCCAGAACCACGTGCCAAAATAAAATCATTGGTGGCAGGGTTAAAAATTAGCCTTACCGTTGCATCTGGAGTTGCTTCCAGTTCCATCTTCAAATTAACACCCTTGATTTTTGCTTTGTAAGTCGGTTTTTTCAATTGGAATGATTCGTCCTTAGAAACAAACTGAATAAAATCATAGGTTTTATCGTCGCCAACCTTAGCTACCGGCAAGCCTATATCTGTACCGGGAAGTGTTTTCCCTGTGATATCAATATTAATCAAATCCGTAGGGCCATTAAATATAACCTGCCCGTCAATAAATGCCGTCCCAAAATAATCCTGATTGTCTTTATAAGTAGTCTTCAACATCAGCATCTTTTGCGTTTCGATGATCATATTGTCCAATGCCCAACCTTTGGTAAAATAGGCATGTTGCAGTTTTCCTGATGCCGTCCCCCTGTTGCCGAGTGGATCAAAAATTTCTGCTGATTGCACAAAAATCTCATTTTGACTCAAGATAATATCGTCAGTACTTTTTAAACCGAAGGTAGTGCCCAAGAAATTTATTTTCACCCAAGCCGTATCAATTAATTGTGCCCTTCCATCTAGAACGGGTTTTAGATATGAACCACTAAATTTGCACTTCGCCTGACAAAAGGCATCCATATTCGTAATTTCATATTTCAAAATAGGCTCTAAGAAGTTTAAATTTAGTTTCTTGATATCTAAATCGATATTGGCTTGTTCGTAAATAGTAGTGTCAATATCATAAGTGCCTTTTAAATCTATGACATAATCGTCATCTCTGATGGCACCTTTTAAATCTACCATTTTTGTCTTGTCCTTATAAAGCGCATCCAAGGTAAACTGCTCTACACCAAAACCAGCGGCCTCAATAGTGTCAATTCTTATGCTGGCATCAACCTTTAAATCTGTCAACACATCCTTTAAATTAGCAGATCCGGATAAGGTGCCTTTCGTCAAAATCTTACCAATCCCCGCTAGCTGACCGATATCGGGAAGGCTGATATTATTAAAATTGACAGTAGCATCACTCAAAGTATTTGCGCCATTTAGTACTTCAATAGATTGAACCCCTTGCACCAAACCAAGGTTTTCTGCTACAAATAAAGAATCTTTAATCGTCAACTTATTATTGGGAATAAATGTCCAATCTTTTCCATTTATTTTCAGCACAGAAGGTAAAATCTCTAACTGTACGCCATTTTTTATCACATCTATTTTTGCACTTAAATCGATTTGATTTAAAGAAGTGTCCGGCATAATCTTTACATGCCCAACTAATGTCTGTTCAGAAGATTCAACATTCGAGTTGATTTGTGAGATAGTGGTTTTCCCGGCAAGCAGGCTGTCGATACCCAAATTCAAATTAAACTTTTGGTGATTTGTATTGCCGTCCATAATAATACCTTTTACCACAATCTTATCATAGACGATAGAGTCTGCAGCGGCAGTAAGAGAGAAAATATCCTTGCTATTATCAAAATCTAAATCCAACGCTAGTCCCGAGAAGGTCTCAAATTTCGGGACAAACATGGGAATAAAGCCTAAGTCAGAAGCCAAATTAAAATGCGCATCAAACTGCTGCGGAATTGTTCTCAGTGTATCTTTAGGTGGCTTTAAATCTATATAGGAGGAATATGAAGCAACATACTTATACACTTGCATCGGCATAATGATCGGATTGAAAGCACCCGTAATTCTGCCATTAAAATCTCTGGAGAAAAGCTGATAATCACGAATTTCACCATCTTTGGCAAGGTTTGCAGAAATGGCCGGAATAGCATATGAACCTTTGTCGTTTTGGATAAATAAGTCATTTAAACTTAAATCGCCAACCAGATCCTCTACTTTAAGTCCTTGCAGGTTGAACTTCCCGTCCAAGGAGATGATCATCTTATTCTTACTCAGGTTCAATGCCTGTAAATCTGCATTGATGAGTTCAGCCTGGAAATTATAAATCGGGTTCTTCGGATTGTTAAAATCTACCTTCCCTAAAAAATCTAAATACAAACACTCATCGTCAATGAGTAACTTGCCATCAAATAATTTCTTATTAAGATTGCCATCCACTTTTATATCATTGAATCTGTAATGGTTCAAATCAATATGGTCGATGTTCCCTTGAATGTTTGAAGCGATATTATCTAAGGTAAACCCTTTGCCATTTAAATTTAGGTTACAGGTAAGGGTGCCGATTTTATCTGTCTTTACTATTTTTCCGATGTCGATATTATATGCTTGCACATTGCCACTATACGATGCATTCTTAGGGTCTTTGCCGAACCCAATTTTAATATCAGTCTTCAATATGCCAATATCTGTCGATAAAGTGCCATTGGCAACAAAATCATTGATAAAGCCAAAAAAACTTCCTTTGAACTTAATTTTTCCTAATTTGTCAATTTCCTTGGGTAATTTTGTAAAACTCAGCAATCGCTTTAACTCGTTTGATGTCGTAGAAAGGTTGTCAACTTTTACATCTAAAAGCATTTGCTTAATCGTAGGAAGTCCCTTGATACTGGCGCTTCCCTCTAATACGGTAGCATTACCTGCGTAAACTTTTAGGTTCTCCGTTTTAATGTTGCCAAAAGTTCCACGAATATCTCCTTTTAGCGAAACATCGGTCAAATAAGGACGGGCTTTAGGTGCAAAAAGGAGTATGTCTTCTTTTTTAACCTTCAGCGTTTCTATTTTTCCATTTACATACACATTATTAGCGAAAGACTTGAAATCCGATATGGCATCATATTCGGCAGAAACATATGATTTCAATACAGAATTATTAAAAGCTAAATGCAAATCTTTTGCTTCCAACAGCTTATCTGTGAAAGTAAAGTTCCCTTCAAAGTTTTTAAGGTTAAGTTTTTCTCCAATATGAAGATTTAAAGTTGCAATATTTGTAGAAATCAACGAATCATATCGAGTGTCCTTCATATGGAGGTTGATATCCTGAACATATAGAAGCTTCGGGTCAAAAGGCAATTTATTCGGTTTTTGGGAGATATTCTTATCCTCAAAAAAAATATTTCCTTGATTTAGTTTAAAATCATTGAAACTTATATTCCAACCCGTAGAAATTGCAAAAGGCTTCTTAACCGCAGTCGCAGTATCTATTGCATTCTTTTCTTTTTCTAACAAAACAATTTTGCCGGAAGGTTTATCAAATAAGATGTCTTTTAATACGATTTGTTTCTGCTTGAAATCCATTTTTTCGATGTCAACGGTTAGCTTATCAAACATTAAATCGCTTAAAAACCCGCCTTCATAATCGTGCATCGTGAGGTTAATATCCTTTAAATGGACTTTTTTGATATTAAACTCAACAGGTTCTTTATTTTTCTTTGGCTTCTTTGATTGAAAGAGCTTTTCCAGAAATGTAAAATTATACGCCTGTGAACCTTTCTTCCGTTGCCCCTTGAATCTCACTCCCTCCAAATATATGTCATCGACAAATATCTGTCGTTTTCTCAGACTCAGAAAACCGATATGGGTATCTAAATTTTTAGCATATAACAACGTATCACCTTGTTGGGTTTCAACATAAAACTCATTTAAACGAACCCTGTTGAAGAATTTTATCTCAACAGAACCAACGGTAATTTTAGTATCCGCTTTCTCTGAAAGATAGGCTGCAACCTTTTGGACAACATACGTTTGAAAGGATGGTTTTTGTATGAGAATGGATAAGATAGCCACGCTCGCCACTAATAAAAATAAAATTAGTAGCAAAGTCACAGATATTCTTTTAAACCATTTCACTTATACCTTATATATTTGCAACAAAAATAAACATATATAGCATAATCCATGCCTAAAACAATAATTTTAGGAATAGAATCTTCCTGTGATGATACAAGCGCCGCTATTTTAGTGGACGGTGTCATGGTTGCCAACCTTACTGCAACCCAAAAAATTCATGAACAATACGGTGGTGTTGTGCCGGAATTAGCCAGTCGGTCACATCAGGCGAATATCATCCCTGTTGTACATCAGGTCTTGCAACAGTGTGGATTAAATAAAAATGAAATTTCGGCGGTCGCCGTTACCCGAGGGCCTGGTTTAATGGGTTCTTTAATCGTGGGTCTAGGGTTTGCCAAATCTTTTGCACAAGCACTCAACATTCCTATTATTGAGGTCAACCACATGCAGGCACATGTTTTGGCACATTTTATTGACGATCCAAAACCAACATTCCCATTTTTATGCCTGACCGTTTCCGGTGGACATACACAGATTGTTTTGATTGAAGACCATCTCAAAATGAGCATCTTAGGGGAAACCTTAGACGATGCTGCAGGTGAGGCGTTTGACAAAGCTGCCAAGATGTTGGGGTTGCCCTATCCCGGCGGACCGTTGGTGGATAAGTACGCTAAAGAAGGAAATCCTGATAGATTCAGTTTCCCCATTCCTGCTATTCCGAGCCTTAATTTCAGCTTCAGTGGTACTAAAACAGCCATTCTCTACTTTTTAAGAGATCAGATGAAAGAAAACCCTCATTTTATCCAAGAAAACTTACCGGATATTTGCGCATCTATACAAAAAAATATCGTCCACATACTTTTAAGTAAATTGAAAAAAGCAGCACAAGAAACAGGCATTAAAGAAATAGCCATTGCAGGTGGCGTTTCGGCAAATTCCGGACTGAGAAACGGGCTGATAGAGTTGGGTGAGAAAAAAGGATGGAATACCTATATTCCGCAGTTTCAATATTGTACAGATAATGCCGCCATGATAGCCATTACAGGATATTATAAATATTTAAAAGGTGATTTTGCCGCTTTGGACATGACACCATTAGCACGTTGGGAAATTTAAACGATGGAAAGAGTTAGAATAGATTGTACAACAAAATGTCTCTTTAGTCATTCTTTTACCTTGGGAGAACAGCACATGAACCAAGGTGGACACATGGGCAATGAGATGATTTTTATTTTGGCGAATGATATACGGACGAAGTTTTTTGAATATATCGGTATGCAAGCATTTGATGCACATAATGAAATCGGTACCATTATGGCAAATGCTACAGTAAAATATTCCAGTGAAGGCATGATAGGTGACCAAATTACTGCAAATGTGTACATTGACCATATTTCTGAAATTACCTTCGACTTCAAGATACAGTTTCTAAAAAATGAAGAACATGAACTTGCTGTCGTCAGACAAGGCATTGTTTGGTACGATTATAAAAATCGCAAACCCCATGAACTACCGAAACAATTCTTAGATTTTTGTGATAAATAAAACATCATCAAACTATGCAGGAAAAACAGTTTTTATATAAGTTGACACTTACAGAAACCTACAAAGATCCGAATAATTGGACGGAGGAAACGACCAAAGCAATTGAGGAACATGCAGCCTTCATTCATGAATTGGGTAGGACAGGGGTATTGATTCTAGCAGGAAGAACACAATACACACCGCAAGATGAAAGATTGTTTGGAATAGCCCTTATTAAAGCAAAAGACATGGCTGAAGCACAGGAAATCATGAAAAATGACCCCGGTGTTGTTAACGGAATTCAGGCACCTGAGTTTTTTGAGTTCAATATTGGCATGAATTATACTCAAAATCTTTAAATTATAAATCACTTGATTTAGAATAGGTTAGAAATTTCAAACAATTTACTAACACTATATAGAAAAAAATATATCCATTTTAAGATTTTATTTTTATCTTTATCCTTTGAATAAGTTTCATTAACTGTTTCATTATAAATTTTTTACATGAGAATTGTTGTTTTATTTAGTTTGATTCTTCTTACTGCTTTGCCAACTTTTGCTGGGGATGATAATAGCCATGAAGTAGGAATTGCCATTGGTGCCGCCAATTTCTTGGGTGATTTAGGTGGTGCAAATAAAATTGGAACACCATTTCTGAGAGACATCGAACCAAGATTATTCAGACCAGATTTAAATGTATTTTACAGATATAATATCAATCTTCATTTCGCTGCAAAAGCAAATGTGATGTTCACTAGGTTTATTGGTAATGACGCCCTCACGAAAGGAGAAGTATTTAGTGATCAATGGTACAGACAAATTAGAAACCTTAGTTTTAAAACTTATTTGGTGGACTTTTCTGGACAGCTAGAAATGAATTTCCTTAAGTATCAACCAGGCGATGTAGATGAATATGATTGGTCTCCTTACGTCTTCCTAGGGGTTTCTGGTTTTTGGTTCAATCCAACCACAGAATTTCAAGGGGAAACAGTAAAGCTTCGCCCTCTAGGAACAGAAGGTCAGGGGATGCCCGGTTATGGCGACAAATATAAAAGCATTTCTTTTGCCGCACTCGGTGGCTTTGGTGTAAAATGGAATGTCTCGCGCAGAATGTCTATGGCATGGGATTTAGTTTATTACCAAACATTTACAGATTATGTTGATGATGTTAGTACCGTTTATGCCGATCCTAAAGATTTCATTAATTTCTATGGCCCTACGCAAGGCGCTTATATTGCTGATATAGCTGAACGCCGTGATGAAATAGATCCTGAAAACAACTACGGTTTTGTAACAGCACCAACGGTACAAAGAGGTGACCCTAAAGACAAAGACCAATTTATAACAACAAATATCACTTTGGCTTTCCGTTTAGGAGATGTTGGCGGATACAGAGGTCGTGGTTTTAAAGGTGGAAGAATGCAATGTCCTAAATGGTAGTATTAATAGTATAAAATCATTAGATATAACCCCTGTTTTGCAGGGGTTTTTTATTGCTTAAAAAATAAAATGGTTGCTCACCGCATTATTCATATACAATAATAGCAATTGTAATTATAATTAATAAAACCCAATTCCGAATGCTCGTGTCTATACGAGAACAAGAGTAGACTGCTTTATAAATCATCTTGTCATAACAAAACATTTTTCGACTTTCTATTTGCCAGAACCTCTACATTTTATTACATTTGCGCAAAAAATTACACAAATGGGAAGAGCATTTGAATATCGGAAAGCAAGAAAATTTGCACGTTGGGATGCCATGGCCAAAGCATTTACAAAAATTGGCAAAGAAATATCCATCTCCGTAAAACAAGGAGGCGCAGATATTGACAACAACCCTAGGTTGAGAGCAGCGGTACAAAATGCTAAAGCGGTAAACATGCCTAAAGATAGGGTAGAAGCCGCCATTAAGCGTGCCTCCTCCAAAGAAGAAAAGGACTATCAGGAAATAGTTTATGAAGGATATGGCCCCTTTGGGGTAGGCATCGTCATTGAATGTGCCACCGATAATCCCACTAGAACAGTCGCTAATGTAAGACATTATTTCACCAAAGCAGGAGGGTCACTCGGAACTTCGGGTTCGCTAGATTTTATATTCACCAGAAAAGGCGTTTTTAGGATCAACCCGGAAGGTATCGACATGGATGAATTAGAACTGGAACTCATCGATTTAGGCGCCGATGAAATTGAAGTCACGGAAGAAGGCATTATCGTATATACGCGTTTCGAGGACTATGGCGCTATGCAAAAAGGATTAGAAGAAAAAAATATCCCCGTTGTTAACAGTGAGTTACAACGCATTCCCAATACACATAAGGACTTAACAGATGACCAAGAGGAATCCTTGCTAAAATTGATAGATAACCTTGAAAATGATGACGATGTTCAGGCGGTCTACCATAATGCTAATTAGTGGTCTGCTGTTTAATAGCTGTTCCATCAAGCCTGAAAAACTAATTGGCACTTATACAGGCACTTGCGAAGGTACATTGCAATCTTATGTCCTCCCGGAAAATGGACTTTGGCAAATTAGTAAAGATACCATCATCCTGTTTTCAGATAAGGAAGGTACAACGAAAGATACCCTTATATATAAAAGAATGCTGTTCCCAAAGCGCAAATCATGTACTTTTACTAAAGAGTAACCTAAGTTTTTAATCAATTATTGGAACTTTTTGCTAATTTCACCTATTATATATCTTAAATGTTTGAACAATGGGATTATTTGATTTTGTAAGTAATGAATTTATTGAAGTTATCGATTGGGTTGAAACCGATCAGGATACGATAATACAGAAATTTCCTGATAAAGGAAATAACATTAAAATGGGTGCTCAGCTAACGGTACGAGAATCGCAAATAGCTATTTTTGTGAATGAAGGAAAGATTGCCGATATTTATCAGCCCGGCAGGTATGAACTAACAACAGAAAACATGCCTGTACTCACTACGCTGAAAGGTTGGAAATACGGCTTCAAATCACCCTTCAAAGTAGACATCTATTTCGTTTCTACCAAGCAGTTTACAAACCTGAAATGGGGAACACCCAACCCCGTAATGGTACGTGACCCAGAGTTCAAACAAGTGAGGATAAAAGCCTTTGGAACCTATTTTATTCGTGTGAACGATGCTGCACTTTTCTTCAAGGAATTTGCCGGAACAGCGCCAGTACTGCGAATTGCGGCAGTGGAAGATAGACTTCGGGACATCGTTTCGCCAAAATTTGCTGAATCACTGGCAGAAGCCAATGTTGCAGTGTTAGATTTGGTGTCAAGGTATTCAGAAATGGGCGAGGTAATCAAGCCATTTCTACAACAAGACTTTACCCCTTTTGGTATCGAATTAACGAAATTCCAAATCACCAGCACCACCTTGCCACCAGAAGTAGAAGCTTTCTACGATAAAATGACCACCATGAACATGGTAGGAGATATGAGCAAATTTACGCAATTTCAGACCGCTACTTCAATAGAAAAGGCAGCAGAAAACGAAGGAGGTGGTGCAGGAGCAGGTGTTGGCATCGGTGCCGGGTTTGCTATGGGAAACCTGATGTCTCAAAATATGAATCAACAGAACCAAGTGAATCAAAATCAAGTAGTGCAAAGTAAAGATGATATCATGAAGATGCTAAAGGACCTCGGTGAACTCAAAAATGCCGGAATACTTACAGAGGAAGAATTTGATACTAAGAAAAAAGAACTATTGGCAAAACTATAAGCAATGCTGGAAAAAAAGGAAGTTACAGAAGCTGAAATGATGGCAGGTGGCATTGTCACTACTCCCGATGCTAAGATGTTGGAAAAAGTATTGGAAAGACCCTGTCCTTCTTGTGGTAGCAAATTAAAATATTCCGCTGAGAAACAACGCATTTGTTGTGATTACTGTGGCTATGCCGAAGATTTTGACAAAGCCAACGACCGTGTACAAGAGCTCGAACTCAGCGATGCTATCGATAAAGCCCCGAAACTTTCCACAGAACAGCAGCAGAAGAAAGTGTATAATTGTTCGGGATGTGGTTCAAAAGTAATGATTGCCCTTACGGATGTATATGTTCAATGCAGTTTTTGTGGTTCAAAAAATATCAATGAAGAAGCTTATGAACACAATATCATACAACCGGCAGGCATAATACCTTTCAAAGTTCCTAAAATTAAGGCTACCGAGCAGTTTGAAAAATGGATAAAAAAGGGACTTTTTACTCCCGGAAACCTTAAGACTGATGCCACCATTGACGCACTTAAAGGCGTTTATCTTCCTTTTTGGACGTATGATGCAAATGCACATGCACAATTTTCGGGATATGCCGGATTCCATTATAATACCTCTCAGCAACAGATTGTAAATGGAAAAGTAACCACGTCAAAGGTTCAGAAAACACGGTGGGAATACAGAAATGGGCAATTTGACAAAGTCTTCGATGATGTATTGGTCATTGCTTCGAAAGGCATCCCACAAGAAAAAGCACAACTGATTTATCCATATAACATGAAAGAAGTGGTTAATTTTGACCCGCAACTCATGTTGGGATGGGAAGCAGAAATCTATAATATAGATGTAAAAAAGGGATATGAAACCGCCGAGAAACAAATGGACGAACAAATAAGGGCGCAGTCTATGTCGTTAATCGGTGGGGATACCCAAAGAGATGTCAGGGTGATTTCACAAAAATTCAACCAAACCTTCAAACATATCATACTTCCAATTTGGATTTGTTCGTATATATTCAATGGGAAGACTTTTAATTTCCTTATCAACGGGCAAACGGGTAAAATTTATGGAAAAAAGCCAAAATCTCCAATCAAAATAGCGGTTTTAGTAATATCTATAATAGCAGTATTTGTACTATTGTATTTCTTGGCTACCAAAAAATAGGATAAATCATGCCACTCGTGTTCTAGTGTCATCGTGAGAACACGGAATTGGGTATTATTAATGGACTACTTTATCATTACTTTTATAATTAAATTAAATGACTATCCGTAATAATAAATAAATTTAGTATATTTGTACATGAAGATATCTGAATTTTATAAACTATACTCTGATGAGGAATCTTGTAAATTGAAATTCAAG
>JAIBAX010000028.1 GCA_019694955.1 Chitinophagales bacterium
TCGTAGATGGCCAAATATTGAATCATATCACAAAAAAAATCATCACCATTAAAGCAGAACCAACATCCAAAATGGCTGATATAATAGCAAAATTAAACGCACCGCACTAAAAGGGACAAGTCAGGACTTCCCCATAATAATAGTCGGATGGACATAGTCATCCTTTCACTTTTTGGTGTTTCTGATTTTATTAAATCTGTCTGAACAAAGTAATCATTGCCTTCGCATAAGTTGACAAAGAATCTATTATAACTAGCCGTATCGCTGGCACATGGCCCATTGATATCTTTTGGGTAAAGAAGCACCTTGGAATAGTTTCCACACATATCCATTGCGGACAATTTAATTTGATACACGCACTTATCATCAAAGGTGTAAAATCCGCCACACATGTCTCTTCCGAAAATAATTTTGCCACAGTACGGCATTTCGAAGAATGTGGTTTCAGATCTATTGTTCATTTCCTTTACAGAAATTTTTATCAAATATGGATTTGCCTCAACCACAGGCATGTCAAATAAAAAGCTGGTTTCGATACCACACCCATACGATACAAACCGTTTAGCAAGAAATTGTGGTGGTGATGCAAGAAGTGGCGAAATGGTGTCATTGGTGTTTGAAACAAAATATGGCTTCGATTCAGCGCACACCTTTCCATTCGCATCTTTCAATACCCAGTTATAACGTTTTCCGGGAATGAGTGATTGTTTTGGTTGAATCAAAATTTGTGCATCATTTTCTCCTTGAAACTTTTCCAGCTGTATTGGCACCTCATAATTTCCGGTTCTCAAAACTACTGAGGCAGCGTCCTGTAGACGATAAATATCATAGCCACCAATCAGAAAGACCTGATTTTTTTCTACTATGGAAAGGGAAGGCCAGTAATAAATGCCATGATTATTGCAATCCGCTCTTGTCTGTAAACAAATTACTATTGTGGATAGTATTAATAGTGTTGTTTTCATTAGCATTATCAAATCTCTCTGATAGCATTGCGCTCAATCCATCCTTCTTTGTCATTGGGTAGTTTTACCTTCACCCAATTACCCGAAGCGCCGGTGACTTTCACTTTTAATCCCTGATGAATCGTTGAAACGGTTACGGCATCTGGCGCAGGTTTTGCTTTCATGGCAATTTTTGGTAAGAATATGACGGCTTGGTTGGTAAGGTTTTCTGTACCATATTGCTTAAAAGACAATAAGAAAAAAATAATGGTGAGTAAGACCATTGTAGAACCACCAACAAAACTCATTTTCTTCAAGCGTAGGTTTGGCGCATATAAAAACAATACAAACACTGCTAATGACAACCATAAGCAGACCAACATCGCTATCGCCCAATGATCTGAATGATATCTTGAACCCGCTGCCTGTAGCCATTGTAACACAAAAAAGGTTTGGGTATCCGCCATTTTATCTTCTTGTTTCGTTCTGGCAATATCTATATTATAGCGAATATTTTTATCGGCGGGATTCAGCTTTAAGGCACGTTCATAATTCAAAATTGCCGGTGCGAGTTGTGACGTCTTAAAATAGGCGTTGCCAAGATTATAATAGACTTTATCATCCTGAACGCCTTCTGTTACAAGCGATTCATATATTTGGATAGCTTGAAGGAATTTTTGTTGTCGATAGGCAGCATTTGCTTCATTAAATCTCGACTGGTAATCTTCTGTATATGCACAGATAGACAAACACGACAACAACCCTATCAGCCAAATTTTCCTCATTGCTTTTCTTTAAAATTTCCTTCGATTTTCTTCATCCATTGGTTGGTACGTTCGTACAGTTCTTTGCGTGTATTTTCTTTGCTTTGCGGCGCATATAAAGCATGTTCACAGGTAGTCAAAATATGCATTATCTCAGAAGTATCCGCACTGCTGACACCTTTTTGCAAAAATTCTGCTTCCAACGATTCTTTTGTCTTTTCCAGCGTATTGATATTAAACTGTTCAGCAGAAAACAGGCGTATCAACTGAGAAAGGCTTATATAAAACTGCTCTGCAGATCCTTGGTCGATATTCGTTTGCAAGATTTTCAGTTGTTGTCGAATTGCCTTTTGACTCAACTGCTGCGTTTCGTTTTGCGCCCGATTTCTTTTTATAAAGAATATGCCTAAAAACATCAAAAAAGGTGCTATTGAAAGCACTATAAAGCCAATACTACCAAAAAATGCTTTCTGTTCAGCATGTATTTCGCCATCTTTTATGCCGTAAATCTTTTTCTCTTTAGAAGATTTTGTCGAAGAACTTGTTGTTTGAATGCTTCCTTTAACATCTATGACGATTTCAGGAAGGTGTATGGTTGCATATTCCTTTTTCTCCAGATCAAAATAAATGAAGTCTGTTGCAGGAAGTTGTTGCTTCCCTTGAACACGTGGAAGAAGGATATATTGAAACTTTTTGGTTCCGGCAACGATACCCGAAGCGGTAGAAACATTCTCTTGGATAGTAGGGTCGAAGGACTCAAAGGCTTTTGAAAATGGGGGATTGGCCAAATCAACCAACTTAATGTTTCCGGTACCACTTACTGTATATGTTAACGTAATGGGTTCTCCGGCTTTTACCTCGTTATTATCAATTTCTGCCTGAATATTAAACTTGCCGATTCCGCCAGAAAATCCTTTAGGTGGGGTGGGTAATGGCTTAACAACTATGGGAATCGTATTACTGGTAAGGATAATAGGTCTTTCTTTTCTAAGTTTAAAATTATCCATACCTACCATGACCTCCACAACTCCATCAACTATTAATGGGTCTATTGTATATTTTCCGGGAATGGAAGCAAACAACGCTGACTTAGCATATAACAGGGTATTATAATCTACCCCTTGGAATTTTTCTGTGTAGACATAATTGTCATTGGGTCCTTCCAAATCATAACTAAAACATCCTTTGACGGAAGGATATTTTTGTACGGTCATAGGTGTATATTCGTCTAAGAAATATAACTTATGTTGAAGGGTGATTTGCTCTCCCACATAATATTCTTTTTTATCGGTTGTTCCGACAATAAAATTTCTGGAACGTATTTTATCATCGATATTTTCGGTTTTCAACGGTTCAGAATATCCTGTTTTGGGAGGGGTGGGTGCCACTGATGTTGACGGTGCATTTTGAGGAGTGGAAGTTTTTTGTTCAACAACCTTAATGGTTAGCGCATTGCATTTGGCATCTTTTCCGTTGACACCACAAGTTACAGGAGGTATCGTAACGACTCCTACAGATTTAGCCTTTAGGGTGTATGTATAAGATTTTGTTGTTTCAATGTATCCGTTCACATAAGAGTAGCTGCTATAAGTACTTGGCCCATATACTAATTTTAGGGCAGGATCAATTTTTGGAAACCTAAATTTCGACAAATCACCATTTGTCACTGTATAGGTAATATCTACTTGTTCGCCGACAACCACTTCTTGGCTGGATGCTGTACAGTAAAATTTTACTGTTTGACTCCGTACCTGAGGTACAGTCATACAAATAAAACAAGTTAACCATATCCAAAATTTAGTGTTCATATCCTACCAGTCTTTGCCATCGGGAAGTCCGCCCGGTTGTCCGCTTTTTAGCTTGTCTAATTTTTGTTGTACCGTTTTTTCTTCGTTCTTTATATTTTTCAACATCCTTTCAATCTGCTCTTTCGTGAGCGGTTGATTAGGTTGTTGCGGTTGGTTTTTCTTATCCTGTTGTTTATTTTCTTTCGGTTTGGGTTGCGGTTGGTTTTGTTGCTGTTGTTGCATTTCTTGTTGCAGTTTTTTCATCACATACACTAAGTTATACCTCGTTGCCTCGTCTGTCGGGTTTATTTTTAGCGATTGCATATAAGCACTGGCTGCCTTGTCATATTTTTTTTGATGATAAAAGCTATTGCCTAAATTATGGTAAGCTTTCGCCTGAAGGCGCTTATCCTTCAACAGTTTTAGGGACTGTTCGAAATCTATTTGCGCTTCTTTATATTTCTTCGATTTATATAATGCTGCACCATGGTTAAAGAATGCCACTCCCGAGAATGGATTCTTTTGAATGGCGTCATAATATTTTGCGGTTGCTTCTTTATATTTCTTTTTCTTATACAAAGTATTTCCTTTGTCGATTAATCTTTCAAATTTTCCGGCATAAGAAAAAGGGAAATACACACAAAAACATATGGCAATTACTAACAGTTTTTTCATTTTGCTGAATGTTTAAAAATGTTTAATCTGCTCCACCGTTCTGATCTCGCCGAAGTTAGGAAAAAATCTACTGCCAATAATAGGAGCGCAAATACCACAAAATAGATATACTGACTATTATAGTTGGCATACAATTTCTCTCCGTACTTTTTCGAACCTCCTTGTTGTATGGCTTTATACAATTGTTTGGCAGAATATTGATCTTCTACACGAAAGAAGTCACCTTTCCCTATCGTTGCTATTTGTTGGAGATTTCTAGGTTCAAACTTTGAGATAACCGGTTTGCCCGAAGGTTCTGTTTTATAGCCCAACTCAATACCACCATCGCCGTAGATGGGGATTTTTCCTCCCTCAGTAGTACCAATACCCACCGTAAAAATGCGAATATTATCACTTACAGCCTTTTTCGTACTTTTCTCGGCATTATCATCAAATGTTTCTCCATCAGAGATAATCACTAAATTCTTAGGTCCTTTGTCCGCTTTTTCAAAAACAAATGTGGCGGCTTCGATGGCTGCGGAGATGGATGTTCCCTGCATAGAAATCAATTCCGGCGTTACAGAACTAATAAATATATCCACGGCAGAATAATCTGTGGTAAGCGGCATTTGAACATATGAAGTGCCAGCAAATACTACCAAGGCAACCCTATCATTTTGCAATTGTTTTGAAAATTCTTTGATAAAAAGTTTTGCTCTTTGCAACCTATCCGGTTTTACATCCTGCGTGTACATGCTGTTGGACAAATCTAGCGCAATGCAGATATCGGTTCCTTTTTGTTCCACTTCCTGATCTTCGATACCCATTCTTGGATTTGCCCATGCAATGATTAATGAAGATAGTGCAAGCAACTGTAACGCCGTTTTAAGAAAGGGCTTTCTCACAGGTTTCCCAACAAGTAGTTCTTCCATCAGCTTCTGATGACCAAATGCGGCCAACTTCTTCTGGTAAGTGCGCTGTTTCCATAAAAACAGCAGTCCTAAGATGATTACACATCCTAATAGCCATAACCGTTCTGGAAACTCAAAGCTCATATGGTTGTTCGTAAATATAGGTTTCTAATAAGCAATTCTGATAGCAAGAACAAGATAGACATGCCCACCCATATGAAATAATGATCTTCTTTTTTCGTGGTGTTCTGCCCTTTTATCTTAGTTTTCTCCAATTGGTCGATTTCTGCATATATCTCGCGCAATTTATTGGCATTATTAGCCCTAAAATACTGCCCACCGGTCGCATCTGCGATTTGCTTTAGGAGCGACTCATCAATTTCTTCTATTTCAAAATTTACTTCATTTTTTAAAGAGCCTATTCCGATGGTATATACCCGTATATTTTTTGCCTTTGCCAACTCCATAGCCGCCAACGGATCCGTAGAACCTGAGTTATTCACCCCATCTGTCATAAGAATAATGACTTTACTCTTTGCCTTACTTTCTACCAACCTGTTAACGGAGGTAGCCAATCCCATCCCGATAGCTGTACCAATTTCTACTACACCACTCTGTACACTTTCTATCAATGTTTGTAAAATCCGATGATCGGTGGTAAGCGGACATTGTGTAAAAGACTCCTTAGAAAATACAACCAATCCAATTCTATCATTGGGGCGTCCCATGACAAATTCCTGCGCTACCTTCTTTGCAACTTCCAAACGATTGGGTCTAAAGTCTTCATACAACATACTGGGAGAAATATCGATAGACAACACGATATCTATTCCTTCGGTAATGGTTTTCTTAAAAGCCTCTGATGATTGTGGTCGCGCCGCTGCCACAATGATAAAGGCAAGTGCTAGATATCTTAATCCATTAGCGATTGGCAGTAATAATGATTTCGCAGAAAAAAAACTGACGTTGCCAGGAATCTCTGGAACCCTCATTTTCATGTACAATCTTTTCGCATGCTTCGTCCTATAAAAAAATATAACCGGAACAAGCAATAACAGCAGCAACACAAACGGATAAGCAAAACCCCAACCAGCCATATTATCCCATTTTAGTTTTAAACAAGCGATCGGTTTGCTTAAGCCATTCCTTAGCATCTCTAAGCGTATCGATATGTGCGGAATCGTCAGGAGTTGCTTTAGCAAACTTCACCATATCGCTCAGATGCAACAAGTGATGCAGCTTTTCTGCCGAAGAAGGATGTGAAAAATCCTTCTCAAAAACCTGTAGAAGTTCTGTCGATGTCATTTCCATCGCTTTTTTATCCAGCGTCTTCATTAAGTACGCCCTAATGGAAAGAGAAATCTTTGTATAATACGTCTTTAGGTCTGTATTTTCCCAAGCCTTTTCCTTTTCTAATTTTTCCAGAAATAAAAGTGCTTCTTCTAATGGTGCAGTAGCTATTGATTTACTCTCCTGCGTAGCCGACGAACCTATCTTTTTCAAATACTTGAAGAAATAATAAAGAAGTCCCATCAGCACGAAAACACCCACCAACATCCACCATTTAATCCATGGTTGCGAAACTGGAAGTGGGTTTTTGATATTTTTCAATCCTCTTGTGGTGTCAATGGGTACTGAGGCGACATATAATTTTAATGGCGGTGAATATAAAGTATCAACGATGCCATTTTTCTCCAATGCACAAGGAAAAATCGGTAAAACCACCCAACCTGTATCATAACAAGTAATGGTTAATTTTTGTTTGAAAGTGAGCCCATTGGGCTGTATGAAGGTATCCGCTTTTTCGATTAAAATCGTATCAAAAGCGGTATTGCTGAGGTTATAACTGGGTGCGTGCATTTTTATACCCTTTGGTTGTTCCACTTTTACCACCAAATGTATATAATCCGCAATCAAGTGTTGGGTTGTATCCAACTTGATGTCAATAGTCTGCGAATAGCCATAAAAATGGACTATCATCAAACATAATATGACTGGAATTTTTTTCAATGCTTATTATGAAAAAAGTTTATCAATGGCTTTACATAATCTTCCTCTGTTTTGATTTGTATTGTTCCCGAGCCCGCTTGAACAAAACTATCTTTAAACTTTGCAGTTCGGTTTCTAAAGTTTTCTGCATATCTTTTTCTAATGTGCGGGTCGCTGGTATCAATCCACTTGGTTTCTTCAGTTTCGCTGTCTTTTATCTGTATTATGCCGATATCTGGAAGTTGGCTATCCAACTTATCTTCAATCTTTATACCTATAATCTCATGTTTCTTTGAGGCCATTTGCAGTGGCTTTTCGTAGTTCATAGCAATGAAATCAGAAAGTATAAAGGCGACACATCTTCGTTTAACTACATTGTTGAGGTATTGGATGGCACAGGATAAATCGGTAGCGCCGTGCATGGGTTCTAAATTGAGCAGTTCACGGATAATACAGAGAATATGACTTTTGCCTTTAGCCGGCGGTATAAACTTGACAATTCGCTCACCAAACATGATTAGTCCGGTTTTATCATTATTGCTGATGGCAGAAAATGCCAATACAGCGCAGAGTTCTGTGATAAGATCAGACTTGCTGCGTACAGAACTTCCTAAAAAAGAGGAAGGGCTTACATCCACCAACAACATCACTGTCAACTCTCTTTCTTCCTCATACGTTTTTACGAATGGATGTTGCAACCTAGCCGTAACGTTCCAATCAATATTTCTGATATCATCCCCATAATGATAATCCCTTACTTCACTGAATGACATACCTTTTCCTTTGAAGGCAGTATGGTACTCTCCTGCAAACAGGTGGTTAGACAAGCGCTTCGTCTTAATCTCAATCTTTCTGACCTTACTTAATAGTTCTTTTTGCTCCAAAATATAAAAGTATTATGTACCATATGAACTAAGGCACCTCGATTTTGCTAATAATTTGCCCGATAATAGCA
The DNA here is from genome assembly GCA_019694955.1 of Chitinophagales bacterium. Classification (GTDB taxonomy): domain Bacteria; phylum Bacteroidota; class Bacteroidia; order Chitinophagales; family JADIYW01; genus JADIYW01. The sequence goes on from JAIBAX010000028.1 coordinate 8,005, forward strand.
TCCGAATTAAGATTTTCGGCTTCTGCCTCGTAGGTAATACCAATTCTATGTCTTAACACATCATAGCATACGGCTCTCACATCTTCCGGAATAACAAAGCCGCGATTTCTCATGAATGCATATGCTTTAGATGCCATTGCAAGGCTAATACTGGCTCTCGGAGATGCGCCAAAGCTGATTAAATTCTGAAGTCCATTTAGTTTAAACTTCTCCGGCTGCCGCGAAGCGAATACGATATCTAGGATGTATTTTTCTATTTTTTCGTCCATATAAATGCGCTTCACCAATTTTCTGGCCGATAAGATAGACGATGCTTCTACAACAGCATTTATTTTTGGGGATTCATCCAAGAGGTTCTGTCTGATAATTTGTCTTTCTTCCTCATACTCCGGGTAAGAAATTTTTACTTTCAACATAAACCTATCTACCTGCGCTTCCGGTAGCGGATAAGTACCTTCCTGTTCGATGGGGTTTTGCGTTGCCATCACCATAAAAGGTTCTTGCAAAGGATAGGTGGTATCACCGATTGTAATCATTCTTTCCTGCATGGCTTGCAATAAAGCACTTTGTACTTTTGCCGGTGCGCGATTTATTTCATCTGCCAGCAAGAAATTTGCAAACACTGGTCCTTTGCGCACTTCAAAGCTACCTTTAGCCTGATTATAAATCATGGTACCTACAATATCGGCAGGAAGCAAATCAGGTGTAAACTGTATTCTACTGAATTTTACGGAGATAGCATCCGCCAATGATTTGATAGCCAGCGTCTTCGCCAAACCGGGAAGTCCCTCCAACAAGATATGTCCTTGACATAAGAGCGCTATCATCAATCGTTCTGTCATATACTTCTGACCGATAATAGACTTTCCAATTTCTTGCTGAATGAGTCCCAAAAAGGCACTTTTCTCGCGAATTTCTTCATTCAACTGCCCGATGTCGATATTTTCCATATTGTGTCTTTAGACGGGCAAAAATACGATTACAAAAGAGCAGTTCTTAATTAATGGCGTTAAATTTTGTTAGGAGGTGAGAATTGTGTAAGCACAAAGGTAAATTAGTTGATTGATACAATCCATAATTCCAAGTTCTCATGTCGACCTTCTGGTTCTGAGTGCCTACTTTGTGAAACTTTATGTTACAACAATCCTTTATTAAATATCCACAACATTGTTTCACCAACTTAAACCAAGATGCCATCAACACTTTTTTTACAAATATTTCTTCATTTTTCTATATTTTGGTAACTTCGACCCTTTAAATAGCAACCATGAATTTTTCCAGGATTATTGACATCCTTCCCGAGCAATTAGAAAAAAATCCCCTACAGGATTTATACTGTCGCCGAGAAGACAAAAAGAATTGGACAAAATACAGCACACAACAAAGCTGGGAATATATCAAGCAAGTAGGAAAAGGGCTGATTCATCTCGGACTTCAACCGGGAGATAAGGTAGCCATCATTTCCACCACCAACCGACCGGAGTGGAATTTTATTGACCAAGGTTGTTTAAATGTAGGTATTATAGATGTGCCGGTGTACCCAACTATCAGCCCGGCAGAATATGAATATATCTTTAACAATGCTGAGGTAAAATATGTGTTTCTCTCCGACAAGATGATTTATAAGAAAGTGGCTGCCGTTGCCGAAAATATTCCTTCGCTGAAAAAGATCTTCTGTTTTGATGAAGTAGAAGGTGTGGAGAGTTGGAAAACAATATTACAAACGGACAGCAAGTTGGACGAGGTCTTTGAGCAGCGAAGAAATGCCATACAACCAGACGATATCGCCACCATCATCTATACTTCTGGAACGACAGGATTCCCTAAAGGGGTGATGCTTACTCATCACAATATTGTTTCGAATGTCAAAGATTCTATTCAAATGGTTCCGGTATTAAAAGGAGAAACTACCTTAAGTTTTCTGCCAGTGTGCCATGTATTTGAAAGAACCTTAAATTATGTATATTTAGCAGGTGGAGCATCTATCTACTACGCAGATGGCTTAGAGTCCATTGCAGCCAATATTGCAGATGTGCGTCCGCATGTTTTCGCTACTGTACCTAGATTGCTAGAGAAAGTATATGAAGGTATCCTTAAAAAAGGCAATACTCTTGAAGGCTTTCAAAAAGAAGTATTTAGCTGGTCGATGAAACTGGCGCAATCTTTAGAATTGGGCAAGCCTAAATCGATTTTGCAATTAGCAGAATTTGCTGTCGCAGATAAATTGGTGTATTCAAAATGGCGCGCTGCACTTGGAGGAAGGCTAAAAGCCATCATCTGCGGTTCTGCACCGTTGCAACCAAAATTGGCCACCATCTTTACTAATGGAGGTATTCCTGTTTTGGAGGGATATGGCTTGACAGAAACTTCGCCAGTTCTTTCGGTAGTGCCACTAAAAAAATCTAAATTTCGGGCGGGATGTGTCGGTCAAATTTTACCTTCCGTGCAAGTTAAGATTGCTGAGGATGGGGAAATTCTCGTAAAAGGACCCAATGTCATGAAAGGTTATTATAAAAACGAGGAAGCTACCAAGGCAGTGTTTAATGCAGATGGCTGGTTTCTAACAGGAGATATCGGCGAGTTTACTAAGGATAATTTCTTAAAGATTACAGATAGGAAGAAGGAACTATTCAAAACTTCCGGTGGAAAATATGTTGCACCGGCACCCATTGAGAACAAGATGAAAGAATCTTTGTTTATTGAACAAATGGCCTTGGTTGGTGACGGTAGAAAATTTGTTGGCGCATTAATTATTCCGGCATTTGACCAGTTAAAAGTTTGGTGTAAAGAAAATAATGTTAACTTTACTTCTAAAGAGAATGTTATTAAAGAAAAGATGGTTCAAGACTTCTACTGGAAGATTGTCAACGAATACAATGTCCATTTCGGTAAAGTGGAGCAGGTAAAAATGATTGAATTACTACCTAATGAATGGACAACAGAAAGTGGCGAACTGACACCTACGATGAAATTGAAGAGAAAGGTTATTGCAGATAAGTATAAAGAAATTATTGAGTCCTTTTATGATTAAAACAATCAAATAAAAATAAACATATGGAAGTTACCAGACTATTCGACGTCATTAGATATCAAAAAGCAAATCATCCGCAGAAAGTTTCTTTTGCGCACATGAGAAATGGAAAATGGGAAACATTCAGCACCGAGGATATGATTCAAGCCGCCAACAAAATTAGTCTTGGATTATTGAAACTAGGCATAAAACCCGGCGACAAGGTGGCAACAGTAACGGATCAAAATCGCGTGGAATGGAATATTTGTGATTTGGGTATCTCTCAAATTGGTGCCATCAACGTTCCTGTATATCCCACCATCAGTGAAAATGACTACGAATATATTTTTAACCACGCCGAAGTAAAAGCATGTTTTGCTGCCGGAAAAGGGCTGTATGACAAGGTAAAAAATCTTATTGGAAGGGTAGCTACTTTTGAACATTTATATACTTGGGATAGTATTGAAGGTGCAAAAAATTGGGCAGAAGTATTAACACTTGGAGAAGGTGGTAATTTCGCTGATGTAGAAGCAATTATGCAACAAGTGGATGCCAACGAAATGGCTACCATCATTTATACTTCCGGTACAACAGGTTTGCCCAAAGGTGTTATGTTGTCTCATAATAATATTATTTCCAATGTTAAAGCAACCTCTAAAGAATTTCCGGTAGAAGCCGGGCAGATCGCATTGAGTTTTCTACCCTTGTGTCATATTTTTGAACGTATGGTAACCTATACGTATCAATATGTAGGCATCAATGTTTACTATTCCGACATCGATACATTAGGGGAAAAATTGACCACTATTAAACCGCATTTCTTCACTACGGTGCCACGTTTATTAGAAAAAGTTTACGAAAAAATCGTCAATAAGGGTTTGTTGCTAACAGGACTAAAAAAGAAGTTGTTCTTTTGGGCATTAGAAATGGCAGACAAATACGAATATGACCAAAAGCCAGGATTTTTATTTGGCATTGCAGATAAATTAGTCTTCTCAAAATGGCGTGAAGCCTTAGGAGGGCGTGTAATTGGTATTGTCACAGGTTCTGCAGCCTGTCCCTTAAAAATTGCACGTGTTTTTTCCGCCGCCGGCGTACCCATCCGTGAAGGATACGGTCTTACAGAAACCTCCCCAGTGCTTACCTTTGCAAGGTTTCAGGAAGGAGGCGCACTCCTTGGCACAGTAGGTATTCCTATTGATAATGTCGAAATAAAAATTGCAGAAGATGGAGAAATTCTCGCCAAAGGACCAAACATCATGTTAGGCTATTATAAAGAACCGGAAAAAACACAAGAAGTTATGTCGGGCGAGTGGTTTCATACCGGAGATATTGGCACATTCGTGACAGGTCCTAGTGGCAAAAAATTCTTGAAGATTACCGATAGAAAAAAAGAATTGCTAAAAACCTCAGGAGGAAAATATGTTGCTCCGGCACCTATCGAATCGAAGTTCAGGGAGAGTTTCTTTGTAGAGCAAATGATGGTCGTTGGTGAAAGCAAAAAATTTGTTTCCGCCTTAATTGTTCCGGCATTTCCTGCTTTAAAAGAATGGTGTAAAGAAGTTGGTATTTCTGCCACGTCTAATGAGGAATTGGTTAAAAATCCAAAAGTAATAGCGAAGTATCAAAGTATTGTGGATGAATTAAATCCGAATTTCTCTCATATCGAACAAATTAAAAAGTTCACCCTCTTGCCAAATGAATGGACAGTAGACACGAAGGAGTTAACACCTACCATGAAGATAAAGCGCAAGGTGATTAGTGAAAAATATGAACGAGAGATAGAGGTCATGTATATCGACTAATTTAGTATAGATTTTGCCTATCCATCGATATATGAATATTCGAACATCCATTGTTGCATTTTTTTGTCTGTTAATTTTGCAGGCAAAGGCACAAATTGTGACACCACAGATAGATACACTGATAAAACAGGCGGAAGTACAAAAAGATAAGGTGTCTGAAATTTTTGCTGAAATTGAGCAACTCAAGCTTACAGAAATACAAAAAAAGCTAAAAACCGTTGCCCTCCCAGCGCCAATTAATGGAGAAGAAATCGTTCAACATGCAGCATTAATCCTGAGTTATAATAACGAACATGAACAACCCAATTGGGTTGCACATATGGTTACCAAGGATGTTCTTTATGGTACAATAGGGCGTACCAATGATTTCCGCCCTGATCCTGATTTAAAATGTGGTAGTATGGACTCGGTAGACTACTGGAATTCTGGTTATGACAGAGGGCATATGGCTCCATCAGCAGATTTCAGGTGGAGTTTAAAAGCATTGAGTGAGTCATATTTTTACAGCAATATGAGTCCGCAAGTGCCCGAATTAAATCGTGGGGCTTGGTCAAAATTGGAAAATCAAGGAAGAGAATGGGCATTGGATTGCGGAGAGTTGTTTGTCATTACAGGACCCATCTTAAATGACAAACTCAAGAAAGTTCCGCAAGGGTGTTTACACCTCAGCATTCCCGAATACTATTATAAGATAATTTTAGACTATAAAGAACCGGAATACAAGGCCATCGCCTTTATCATGCCAAATACTAATGTTACGCAACCCGTCTTAAACTATGTGGTGACGATTGATGAAATTGAAAAAAGAACTGGGGTAGATTTTTTCCCGGCGCTGGATGATACCTTGGAGGAGCGGTTGGAGAAAACAAGTCGTATTTCCGACTGGCCGATTACCATTCAGGCTTCCACAGTAGAAAGCGTCCCCATAGACTTTGAAAATGGACAAGTGGGCACATTGCAGGCAAAGTATTTCTTTGGTCAGAATGCTACTATCTGTGGAAAAGTAGTTGCCGCCAAGTATAAGGAAAATGGAAAAACAAACCCTACTTATATTGATTTAGACAAGAAATGGCCGGAATCTGTATTCTCCATCATTGTTTTTGGCAAAGACCGGGTAAATTTTTCTTATAAACCGGAAGAATTTTTATACAATAAAAAAGTATGTATTACCGGTGAGGTTGGAGAATATAAGGGTGTCCCACAGATTATTGCTACAGATGAAACGATGATACAGATTATGGAGTAGTGGACTTAAATTAAGATAAGTGAAAAATACCAAGCATTCAAGAGCACGTTTTAAGTCAATTATTTTCCCCACGTCTTGCAATCTCTAATATTATCCTTAATTTTATCGGATGAAAAGAATATTGTTTATTTTCTTGGCATTAGTGGTTATTTCGCAGGCCTGTACTTCCGACCATGTATTTCAAGAATTTGAATCCATTCCAAAGTCTTCGTGGAAGTATACTGATACGATTAACTTTTATCCAGAAATCAAAGATATTCATAAGAAGTATGACATATATATAGCGGTTAGATATGATAAATCTTATGAGTTTAGCAATATGTGGCTCAAAGTATATGGTTTGGGTGAGCAAGATTTTGAGCGAATAGATGTGCCATTGTTCAAAAAAGATGGAAGTCCCTATGGCAAAGGGCTCTTGAGCAATTATACCGTGCAGGCAGGATATTTAAAGGCTTATACATTCAAAAAAAGTGGGAAAAACAAAGTGCAATTTGTTCAGAATATGAGAAAGAATCCTATAAATGGCATCTTGGATATCGGATTAATTGTTAAGGAAGTTAAATAGTGCATTTTCTTAATCTGGATTATGTATAATTACTGTGCATCTTAATAGTTTTACAAAAAAAATTAAGATGAAAAAAATTATTCAACTATTTGTACTTAGTGCCGTGATTGGCGGACTTTTTATTCAGGCTGTTCCAAATGCCAACAGCAAAGCAACAATAGACATTGCAAAAAGTACCGTTAAATGGGTCGGGAAAAAGATTATGTATTCCCATAATGGCACCGTAGATGTAAAGAGTGGTAGCATCATCACTTCCAAAGGTAGAATTACGGGAGGAGAGTTTATTTTAGACATGAACACCATTAAATGCTTGGACATTGAAGATGCAGGTAAGAATGCAAATTTGGTTGGGCACTTAAAGAATGCCGATTTTTTTGATGTAACCAATCATCCTACAGCAAAACTAGTAGTGAAGAAAATAGGCGCAATAAAAGATGGTGTTCAGCCCTTAACTTGCGACTTAACAATAAAAGGAATAACAAACTCAGTTTCTTTCCCTGCCAAAGTTTCTTTCAACGGAAAAATAGTTACTGCTACCGCTAATTTTTCTATAGATAGAACGCTTTGGGATATCCGTTACGGAAGTGATAAATTTGTAGATAACTTAGGTGATAAAGCCATAAAAAATGAAATAGATTTCGACGTTACGATTGTTTCAAAATAAAATTAATCAGATTCTTTCTTATGAAGCCGCACACTAAGTGCGGCTTTTTTTATTGGTTGAAAGTTACTGCTCTTAGGTTATAGGAAATTGAGCACATTACTATATTGTATCACAAAGTTTCTCAAAGAAGGCACTAAGATCACTATGGCGACGGCATAAGAGCAAGAAATTATCGATTTTATTAATGAGCTGAAATCTAATTTATTCTTGCCTAATAATCAGGGTTCATGGTTGGATATCAATGTTTGTAATAATAACAAGATGATTTATAAAGTAATCTATTCTTGTTCTCGTGCAGACACAAGAACATGGAATTGTATTTTTAGTATTGGGCTATTCTATAAATCACTTTGCAATAACTCAAACATCATGAATTTCAAAATAAAGAAGGGGAATCGTGCGATTCCCCTTCTTTATTTTGACTAAGCGAATTATAAATCCTTATTTTTTTCTTTTGGCTGTGCAAATAATCCATCTACTGTTACGCCCAAGAAGAACATTCTTCCAATGAAAGGCCCACCAACATTGGTACGGTATTCAGTACCGGCTAAGTTAGTAGCACCTAATTTCAACTGAGTGTATGCTTTAGGAATGGTGTAACTTACCATGGCATCTAACGAGCCATAAGATTCTACTTCACCATTTGCAAAGTCAGACGTCCAACTGAAAGCGCTTTGCCATTTGTATGAAACATCAAAGCCTACATTCTTACCACAGTTTCTATTGCCGATACCGATTACAAATCTGTGGCTAGGTGTATTAAAGCCTAAATCCTCCACAATAACGCCTTCTTTAGCGTGGAAATCCAAATAGGAGTAATTTCCTGTCACCATGTAATTTTTCGGGAACTTATAGCTAATTCCGATAGCACTACCCCAGGAGAAAACATCACCAGCGGAATTTACATAAGGTCTCCAAGTTTGTGCAGAAGAAGCTTTCCCTGCTAGTACATCATTTACACCAAAAAGTGTATCTCCTTTATGTGTAGTTGCATTGATATTTACTACGGAAGTTTGCGTAATAAAATCAGTATAGATATTGAAATAAGCATTTACGTCGATTACAAATTTTTTGATAGCTGCTTTATAACCTATTTCTGTTGCTGTCAATTTCTCAGGTTTGATATAATCAAAGTTGGTCACCTGAAGAAGTTTTGCCGCTTCTTGACCGGGTACTCCTTGAAGTGTAGCCGCAACGAATGCGTCATATGATTCTTTGGTCATAGCACCTCCTTCATAAATTCCATAGCGTTCCGCATTTTCTCTTGTTCCGCCCAATAAAATATTTGTCGTTGGGAAGAATATATATTGTGCTTGGCTATCAGGATTACGGAAACCTGTTTGGTAAGATGCACGAATATTGTGGTTTCTTTTTTCGCCTAAGGTTACTACTGAAGAAACCCTCGGAGAAATGATTCCTTTAAAGTTTTGGTTTTTGTCGTAACGAACAGAGGCCATTAACTTCCATCTATCATCAAAAAATTTCTTTGTCAACTGAACAAAGGCACCATATTCGTTTATTTTTATTCTTTCATTAACGCCATCACCTTCTGGGTCTTCATTGAAGACGGTTCCATCTGTAAAGAGGCTATACATACGGTGGTTACCACCTACTAAAATACCAATCCAATCATTTGTCAAGCTGGTAAAATCATAAGTTGCTTCTGTATGGAATAAGCGGCTGTGGTCGATGAATCCGGCGCCTGGATAGCCGTCATCTCCTGGCGTTTGGAAAAGGCCATTTCTGGTTTTTTCTACCACTTCTCTCCATTCGGGAGAACCTTCTTCAGGAATACCTTCATTGGCAATTAAGTAGGCTACATCATGGGCCAATGAGCGAACTTCATCAGATAATAATTGAGGATCTTTGTTTTGCAATTTTGCAAGGGCAAGATTCACGGCAGCATAGTATCCTGCATAGTTTGCCGCCCATTCACCACGGGTGTCTCTAAGGCGCTCATTGGTGAAAGCACCCAAGGCAGTAAGGTTATAAGAATCACCGTCATTGGTTTGAGACATATATGAACGCACCATCAGGTTTTTCCCTTGTAGTTCCAGTTTTGCATAATGTTGGAAGAAATTGCGCAATGCATATCTTTCACTTCCTTGATAAACACCATCACCACTACCAACGCGATAATTTGCTGATATCTCCCATCCATCTGCCGGGCGGTAGTGAAAAGCGACATCTCCTTTCAAAGAAGAAGCATCGTTATTATCCAACAAGTTTTCTTCTTTGAAACCATCTCTTCTAATATCAATAGGGTTCAACTTTACAACATTTTCCGTAACATATTGATAAGCTGCCGCTGTATCCCCATCAAATAATAATCCGGCGAATAAAGGGGCGATATTTTCTGCTAGAACAGGCACTAATGAAGGTGCTTGAAATGGAATAAAAACCCTGTTTTCATCTCCATAAGTATTTAACCCGTCAAAGTTGGGCGCATCTGTCATATTTCTTTTTCCTGTATTTCTATCAGTGATATAATCGTTTGCTCTCCAGTCTTGCGCTAAAAAATAAGACGCATTTACCTTAAAAGCAAATTTGTCATTGAATGCTTTTGCGTAACGCACTGCAACATTATAGGTTGGATCGGCACCATCTGCAGCGTTAGAGTAGGTAAATCCTATTTTTCCCTGCAAACTTAATCCTTGATAATCGAAAGGATTTTTACTGGTCATTAAAAGGATACCATTAAAAGCATTAGGACCATACAATGCTGATGCCGCACCAGGCACTAATTCTACGTTGTGAATATCCAACTCGCCAATACCTACGATATTTCCGGTAGGAAAATTCAATAAAGGAGCCGCATTGTCCATTCCATCCATTAACTGAACGAAACGTGTATTAGAGATGCCACCAAAACCACGTGTATTTACAGACGTGAGGGTCATGGAACCTTGAACGGTTGTTACGCCTTTCAACTTGCTCAACTCATCATAATAGTCGTTTGACGACGATTGTTTGATTGCCTGAGGGTCCAATTTCTCAATGGTTACCGGAGATTCCAAGATTTTCTCCTCCACTCTCGAAGCGGAAATAACGACCTCATTCATGATGCTGGCTTCTTCCTCTATTGTCACCAATAAGTCACTCGTAGATTTTGTTACAGTAACTTCCTTGTCTTGATAACCGACGTAAGAAATGACCAAAACAACCGGAGGATTCCCGGGTACTTCCAGAGAAAAATTCCCATCAATGTCTGTTGCAGCACCCATTGTAGTACCTTTTACAAGAACGTTGGCACCAATTACCGCCTCGCTTTTGTTGTCAACAACTTTTCCATTTATTACAACCTGCGAGAAGGATGTAATAACACACATAATTACCAAACTGAACGTCAGTGATAATTGTTTTAAATTCAATTTCTCTATGATCTTCATAACACAAATGTTGGTTTACAATCTGCTAAGTTAACTTTTCTTTACAATTATATTAAAAACATTATAAAAAATACACATTTTTAGGTATATTTTTTCGCTTTTTGTTGCCTAATCACCACTTCATAGAGCAAAATGGCTGCCGAAACACTCAAGTTGAGCGAATCTACCGACCCTGACATGGGTATTAAAACATTCTCACAAGCCTTGTCTTTCCAAAATTCAGACACACCATTCGCTTCAGATCCTAGAACAATGGCTGATTTTTCTTCAAACTTTACTTCATTACAAAAAACTGCCGTATCCATAAAAGTTGCATATATGGTAAATTGATGTGCTGTAAGCCATTGTAAGATTTCTTCGTTAGAAGCAAAATAGAAAGGAACGGTAAAACAAGCACCTAAGCTGGAACGAACAATATTTGGATTGTATTTATCTGTATCGGTAGCACTACAAAAAACCGCCATAGCACCAAGTCCATCAGCAGTTCTTAAAATAGCTCCCAAATTGCCGGGTTTCTCTGCGCCATCGACAATTAAAATAGTGCCTTCATTATAAATCGGTAAAAAATCATCGATGTTTTGTGAAAAGTATTTTACTACCGCCACATATTGCGCAGATAATCCACGAATAGCCATTTTTTCGAAAACAGAATTAGGTACTTCTACAATCTCATCTGCACATAGCTCATTGCGAGACAAATTTTGCTGTTCGGGTACAAACAACGTTTCTATCTGATATCCTGCCTTTAGAGATAGTGCGATTTCTCTGCTGCCTTCAACAACAAATCGACCTTGTTTTTTGCGTTCTTTTGACTTCTCTTGCAGCAAGAAAACATTTTTTATCAATGGATTCTGTAAACTCGTTATTTTTTTTAGCATTTTTGAATCTTGATTTAAAGCACAAACATACGAAATGGAAAAAGAAAGATGTAGTTGGTGTAGAGGAAATGAACTTTACGAAAAATACCATGATGAAGAATGGGGAGTTCCGGTTTGGGACGACTACAAACAATTTGAGTTCCTAGTTTTGGAGTCTGCCCAAGCAGGGTTGAGCTGGATTACGGTTTTAAAGAAAAGAGAAAATTACAGAAAAGCATATTTAAATTTTGACTTTGAGCAGGTTGCTGCCTTCGATGAAAAAAAGGTAGAAGAAATGTTACTGGATGCCGGACTGATCAGAAATAGGGCAAAAATTGAAGCTAGCATCAACAATGCCAAACATTTCATAAAAATCAGACAAGAACATGGCAGTTTCTGCAATTACTTATGGGCGTTTGTTGGAAACCAACCTATTAATAATTCCTTTGCTACGCTTTCAGAAGTGCCAGCAGTTACACCACTTTCCGATGCCATCGCCAAAGACCTAAAGAAACGCGGTTTTAAGTTCTTGGGAAGTACAGTTATCTATGCACATTTACAGGCTACCGGACTTGTTAATGATCATATCACCACCTGTTTCAGGTACAAAGAAATAATAGAATAGTATGGAAAATATACAAATGGTAGATTTAAAAACCCAATACTTAAATATCAAAGAAGAAATTGACGAAGCGGTTTTGAGCTGCATTGCCTCTACAGAATTTATCAATGGTACTAAAGTAAAGGAATTCCAACAACATTTGGAAACTTATTTAGATGTAAAGCATGTCATTCCTTGTGCAAATGGTACTGATGCCTTACAAATAGCGCTGATGGCACTAGGTTTGCAACCCGGCGATGAGGTTATTGTTCCAACCTTTACCTATGTTGCTACGGCCGAAGTCATTGCATTACTACACTTAAAACCGGTAATGGTGGATGTTTATCCTGATACGTTCAATATCTCTTTAGAACACTGTGAAAGAGTTATCACACCAAAAACAAAAGCCATTGTTCCAGTACATTTATTTGGGCAGAGTGCCGACATGGAACGAATTTTATCATTTGCAGAAAAGCACCAATTATATGTTATCGAAGATACGGCACAGGCTATTGGTGCAGATTATTTTTTCAAAGACGGCACCACCAAAAAAGTTGGCACCATTGGGGATATTGGAAGCACATCTTTTTTCCCTTCAAAGAACTTAGGTTGTTATGGCGACGGTGGAGCCTTGTTCACTAATGATGATAATTATGCTGAAATATTAAGAATGGTAGCTAACCATGGTCAAAAAAGAAAATATTACCATTCGGTGGTAGGTGTAAACTCCCGCCTAGACACCTTGCAAGCAGCTATTTTAGATGTGAAATTAAAATATCTCGACACATATGCAAAAAACCGACAAAATGTAGCAGCAGCTTATGATGCCGCTTTTAAGGATATTGACGGTATAGAAATACCTTTCAGAAGCCCCTTCTCTACACATGTATTTCACCAATATACTTTACAGCTTCCCATTGGTGCAAGAGCGGATTTTCAACGCTTTATGCATGAAAGAAAAATACCAACCATGATTTACTATCCGCTGCCCTTATATGAACAGGAAGCATTTAAAGACCCCAATATAAACCCAGTGGATTTTCCTGTAACGAATGAACTTTGCCAACGTGTTATATCCTTGCCTATACATACCGAAATGAAATCTCAAACTTTAGATTATATTTGCAGTGCTGTTTTGAATTTTTTTGGTAAATGAGTGAGCCTGTTAAGTACTTTGCACATCCTACTGCCGTTATTGACGAAGGGTGTATTATTGGTGAAGGGGTAAAGATTTGGCACTTTAGTCATATCATGTCTAATTGTACAATTGGAAAAAATTGCAATTTAGGGCAGAATGTGGTCGTTTCTCCGGATGTAGTTTTAGGAGAAAATGTTAAAGTGCAAAACAATGTGTCTATTTATACGGGTGTTATTTGCGAGGATCATGTATTTCTGGGACCCTCTATGGTTTTTACAAATGTTACCAACCCAAGAAGTCATATCATCAGAAAAGACCAGTATAGACGCACATTAGTGAAAACTGGCGCATCAATAGGTGCGAATGCTACTATTGTTTGTGGAAATACATTAGGTGCTTTCTGCCTAATTGGAGCAGGAACTGTCGTGACAAAAGACGTTCCAGATTTCGCACTTATTGTTGGCAACCCAGGAAAACAAATTGGATGGGTGAGTGAATATGGGCATAGATTAACTTTTAACGACGAAGGCATTGCAAGCTGTCCGGAATCAAATCAGCAATATCAATTAAAAAACAATTTAGTTAGCAGAATATAAATGAAAAATTTTGCACTTATAGGGGCGGCAGGTTTTATTGCTCCCAGACATTTAAAGGCTATCAAAGATACCGGCAACAACCTCGTTGCTGCTTTGGATAAGTTTGATAGTGTGGGAATTATCGACAGTTATTTCCCAGATGCTGATTTCTTCACAGAATTCGAACGTTTTGATCGGCACATAGACAAACTTAAAAGGAGTGGGAAAAAAATAGACTATGTGGGAATTTGCACCCCTAATTATCTTCATGACTCACATATTAGGTTTGGATTGCGTCAACAAGCAGATGTTATTTGTGAAAAACCTTTGGTATTAAACCCTTGGAATGTAGATGCACTTGCTGAAATTGAAAAAGAAACCGGAAAGCATATATATAATATCCTACAGTTGCGCTTACATCCAAGCATTATTGCATTAAAAGAAAGAGTAGCAAACGGCCCTAAGGACAAAGTGTATGATATTGACCTTACCTATATTACGTCTAGAGGAAGATGGTACCATATTAGTTGGAAAGGAGATATACAAAAATCCGGTGGTATTGCTACTAATATTGGTGTTCATTTTTATGATATGCTCGGTTGGATTTTTGGTGATTTAAAAGAAAATATTGTTCATAGGCATGAAAAGGAAACTGCGGCAGGATTTTTGAGGTTTGAAAAAGCGCGTGTACGTTGGTTTTTAAGCATTGATTACAACACCATTCCTGAGGCGGTAAGGAATGCCGGCAAGAGAACATTCCGCTCCTTGTCCATGGAGGGTGAAGAAATTGAGTTTTCCGATGGATTTACAGACTTACATACCAAGAGTTATCAAGAAATTTTGAACGGAAACGGCTTTAAGTTGGCAGAAGCAAAATCATCCATAGAAATTGTTCATGATATAAGACATGCAGAAATTAAAGCCTTAACAGGTGATTATCATCCATTTTTGTTAAATGATTAACTGTGAGAAGTTCCAAACAACAAACCAAGATCTTTTTATTTGGGCTACTACTGATGTTTTTAGGTAGTTTATCCGTCAACCTTTATTTCCTTAAAGACACGGAAAAACCTCAACAAATAAAAGATGCCCTCAAAGTAAAATTTCATGCGACTGAGGTGGAGAAATTCATTCAGGAAAACCCGGAAGTATATACATATTTTAAAGACAAAGACTTTAAAAACCATACTGAACAAATAAATTTTATTCGGGAATGGGTATTCAACAATTCTTTAGGCGAAGGCGATACCAATTATTTAAATGCATTCAACACCCCTAAAGTTATTGAAGATTTATTTCTTGCGTCAGAAAAGCAAGAGAAAAAACCTGCTCTTACCTGTGGACCGAGGGCATTTGCAATGGAACAGATATTGATGATGCTCGGTTATCAAACAAGGTTCGTTTCCATTTATTTCGTCAATTATTATCCTGACCAAATTGGAAGCCATTCATACGTAGAAGTATTTAACCCTGACACTAAGCATTGGGAAATCAATGACCCGCTCAATAATATTTACTACATAGATTCTTCAGGAAGAAAGTTGAATACATTAGAAATTAGCTACATGCATCCAAATGACTTCAAGCCTTGTAAGAATAATCAAGTTTGTGGAAATGGTGTATTAACCGATGATATCTCGCGATTCCCGGAAAGCTTTAAACTTATTTCATTTAAAGAATATGGGGAAGACTTCGTTATCTTCTTAAATTCAAAATACTATACTTCTGAGAAATACTATAAGAAAGATGATGCAACAATAGAGTCCTTTTTTAAAGACAAAAAATATGTATTTGTTTTCTAATAAATACCCAATATGTGTGGAATAGCAGGAATCTGGAAACTAAACAACTCAACACTTCAACTGGAGGATATCAAGCGTTTCACCGATGCATTATTTCATCGTGGGCCAGATGGGTCGGGATATTCACTTTACAATAACAACCAACTGGGATTTGGTCATCGCAGGTTATCGATTTTAGATTTAACGGAAAGTGGTCGTCAACCTATGGAATTTGGTGAAGGGAAGTATGCTATTACTTTTAATGGAGAAATTTACAATTTCCTCGAACTCAGAAAAGAACTCAAAACATATGGCTATACATTCCGCACAGATACAGATACAGAAGTAATCTTAGCGGCCTATCACAAATGGGGAAAAAACTGTCTTAAAAAATTTAATGGAATGTTTGCCTTTGCTATCTGGGACAATGACAAACAATCACTATTTGTAGCAAGAGATCGCTTTGGCGTGAAACCTTTACATATCATGCATATTCCCGGAGAGATTTTCGCCTTTGCTTCTGAAACAATTGCCTTTAAACACTTAAATGGCTATCAACGTAGCATAGATAGCGACTTAATGTGTCGTTCCATACAGTCATTCTCCTCTATAGAAGCATACGGATATACCATTTTTGAACACATATTACAAGTATTACCCGGTCACTATTTTGAGTACAACGGCAAAAATGCTATTGAGCAGAAACGTTGGTGGCACACACTGGACAATCTTGTTTCTACTACACATAATTATGAGCAACAAGTAGAAGAATTTAAGTCCATTTTCATGGATGCCTGTAAACTTAGGCTGCGGTCGGACGTGCCAGTAGCGTCTGCATTGAGTGGTGGTGTTGACTCTTCTGCTGTTTATTGTATGCTTCATCATATGATGAAAACAGAGAAAATTGACAAAGAGCGGATTCAAGAAAACTGGCAAAAAGCATTTATTGCTACTTTCCCCAACACGAAAGTTGATGAAAGAAAGTATGCTGAAAAAGTAGTAGAATATACAGGAGGGGAAGCAGCATTTTTAATTCCAGACTATAGCAACCTCATCAAAGATATTGAACACAGCACCATACTTTTTGATGGAATCTCCGGCACACCCATTATTTGCCTTACAGACGTGTATAAAGCTATGCGAAATAATGGCATCATTGTTTCCATGGACGGACATGGAGTGGACGAGATGATGTATGGATATAGAAATTCTGTTTATCAGCTATTATGGCAGTCGCTTGAAAATGATGACTATGATGCAGATAGTTTAAAGGAAATTTATTTGGGCATGCTCTTTCCTGAAGAAAGAGAAAAGAAAACCATAGAAGCAAATGAGCTATATCAAATAAAGAAGACCGAAAATCCAGTAATTAAGTTTTTGCGTAAAGCAAAAAATCAGTTGCGCCCAAAAAAATCTACGGTGTTCCTACCGAATGTCGAAAGCCATTCTTGGCTGAAGCACCATAACTACAATCAGTTACCTTTTCTTACTGGTGATTTTCTAGCTGATAAAGAAAGGCAAACAAACGAACCTATCATTTTTGATCATTTCCATTATTCAGAACTCCCCTATAACCTTAGAGATTTTGATCGTGGATCCATGCAACACGGTATTGAAATTAGAATGCCATTCATGGACTATAGATTGGTGTCACTTATTTTTTCCATAGACAGGCACGCCAAAATTGGAAATGGCTATACAAAAAGAATATTAAGAGATGCCATGTCTGGAATTATGCCGGAGGAGATTCGGACAAGAAAATTAAAAATAGGGCTTGGTTCCCCCATGAAAGAGTGGTTTGAAGGAATTATGGCAGAATATTTGATGGATGAAGTAAGCAGTAACTCCTTTCAACAGTCCATCTTTTGGGATGGTAAGAAAATAAAAAGTTGGGTAGATGTACGCTACAAAGAAAAGGATTGGTCAGATCATGAGTGTTCTCAGTTTTGGCCGTATTTAAATGCACACCTAATCGCCAATAAAGGATAAATGTTAGATAAACTAAAAAATCTTGAAGGGTACTATAAAGACTTCCTTACGGTAGTAAGTGGGTCTGCCTTATCCTTCCTGATTCCCTTATTGATGTCTCCCATTTTATCGCGTATCTATAAGTCATCTGACTATGGAGTGATGGCAGTTTTTATGACGTTGGTCGTGTTGTTTACCAGTGCTGTTGGTTCACATTATCTGCATGGCATCATGTTACAAAAGAAAAAAGCAGATGCTTGGAACCTTATTTTCCTTTGTTTCTTTATAAACCTTGGCATTTCACTTATTCTTTTAGGGTTAATTTCTGTGATGTCAACTAGATTCGTAAATTTCTTTGCTAAGTCTGATACTTATACCAGCTATATTTATTTAGTTCCGTTGGTTGTCTTGATGAATGGTACTTCTAGTACGATGCAAACGTGGCTCAATGCAAACAAAGAGTATAAAATCATTTCTACAACAAGAATAGTAAATGCGGTTTCTGCTGTCGTCTTCCAGATAAGTTACGCC
Source organism: Chitinophagales bacterium (assembly GCA_019694955.1). Classification (GTDB taxonomy): domain Bacteria; phylum Bacteroidota; class Bacteroidia; order Chitinophagales; family JADIYW01; genus JADIYW01. The sequence goes on from JAIBAX010000028.1 coordinate 26,135, forward strand.
ATTATTCTGCCACTCATAATACAAGGGTTCAAACCGGATTTTTCAGGATTGATTGTCGGCTATCTCCTCAGCACCTTTTTGACATTTCTATTAATCGTTTATTATTATATCAAGAAAAACTATTTTGAATATTTTAGGTTTTTTTCTTTTAAACGAATGAAGGAATTGGCCCTTCGTGAGAAAAAATATATGATCTATGCATTCCCAAATGATTTCTTATTAAGTTTTGCAGCAAATTTGCCTATCATGCTTATCTCGAAATATATGACATTAACCGAGATTGGCAACTATAGTTTCTCGCAGAAATTTCTAGGAATGCCAATAAGCATCTTGTCAAATTCCTTTTTAGATGTTTTCAAACAAGAAGCTATAGAAGAAATCCATGAAACAGGTTCTTGTTCAAAAGTGTTCTTCAAAACATTGCGGGCATTGTCACTATTTGGATTGATTCCTCTAGTTACATTACTTTTATTTGCTCCTAAGATTTTCCCTTTTGTTTTTGGTTCTCAATGGGTATTGGCAGGTGAATATGCCCAAATATTGAGCATAATGTATTTCTTCAATCTAGTCTCCGGACCATTATCCTACGTTTATATTATCAGGGGAAAGCTCTTTGAAGACCTTGTTATACATGGATACATCATCCTCTCCAGTGCCGCATCCTTGTATGTAGGATATGAAATTTTTAACTCTTCCAAAATAATGGTCTTACTATTTACTATCAACTATTGTTTTGTTTATCTTTATTACCTGATACGTTCTTATTTCTTAAGTTTAACACCTGAAGAAGAAGAAGATTTTTTCACAGAGAATAGCGTTAATTTAGAAGATAATCATGGAGTTCCGGCAATGTAGTAAATGTGTATTGGACACCACAGTACCAGAAATTCACTTCGACAAAGAGGGCGTTTGCAATTTTTGTCACTATTATGATACCCTAGCAAACAAATCAGTTAACAGATCTGAAGAAGTTAAACAGAAAGAATTCCAAGAACTGGTCTCTAATATTAAAGAAGCAGGAAAAGGGAAAACTTATGACTGTATATTAGGGGTTTCCGGAGGGGTTGATAGCACTTATCTAGCATTGTTTGCAAAACAAATCGGTCTGAGGCCTTTGGTTGTGCATTTCGACAACGGTTGGAATTCTGAGCTTGCCGTTATGAATATTGAAAACATCGTAACAAAACTCGGCTACGACCTCCACACTTTTGTTATGGACTGGGAGGAATTTAAAGATCTTCAAGTAGCCTACTTTAAAGCAGGAGTAGTAGATATAGAAGTGCCAACCGACCAACTCATTTTTGCCGCATTAAATAAAATTGCTAAAGAACAAGGGATAAAATATATCTTGAGTGGACATAATGTAGTAACCGAATCCATCAATCCTAAAGGTTGGGTATATAAGGAAAAGTTTGATTTGGTCAACTTAAAAAACATCCATAAGCAGTTCGGCACAATGAAACTCAGAAAACTTCCTCATTTCGGCATGTTCGACCGCTATATTTATGAGGCCGTTTGGGGTATACAAACTGTGGGGCTTTTAAATTATGTGCCTTATATCAAATCGGAAATTAAAGCAACTATACAAAAAGAGTTGGACTGGCGCGACTATGGCGGAAAGCACTATGAAAGCATCTTCACCAGATTCTATCAGGGGTATATATTGCCGGTTAAGTTCAATATCGACAAAAGGAAAATGCACCTCTCCAACCTAATCATGTCTGGACAGATTAATAAAGAAGTTGCACTTAAGGAATTAGATTTGCCCACCTATCCTATCGAAGATCAAATGGCTGACAAAGAATATGTCATAAAAAAATGGGAGATTTCTCCTGAAGAATTTGAAAAAATCATGAAAACGCCACCTGTTCCACATGAACATTACGGAACTGATAAAGGGGTTTGGTATCAAAGGAAATATTTCCTTTTTAGAGCATTCATGTATATTCCAGTAAGAATTGGCAGATTTTTGCGCATCCTCCATACACCAAAGAAGATTAAAACTTACTTTTAATCCGGAATGAAAATTTATTACTTTGCCATCATTGGAAGTTCGGGTGCTTTGGGCATCATGAAGAAAGTTATGGGAAAAGTAAAAACACTCAACGAATTAGGATATAATGCGGAGGGCGTGTTTTTATTCCATTCTGACGAACCACTTCCTAAAACAACCCCACAAACGCATTTTATTACATATGCTAAACTTCAACAACAGGAATCATATTTAAAGATTGCTCATTTTATTGAGAAGACAGTGTTGCCGGAAGATAAATTAGTCATGCGGTATCCTTTAGCAAACGAATATCTTTTACATTTAACAGCAAAATTCCCGAAAAGAATCTGGTTAGAACACAATACCATGGAGATTGAAGAACTGCAAAACAACTTCAAAAAACTCTCCATGCGTGATTGGTTATACATTTTTTCAAGATGGTATTTTACCGATATAAAAGAAAACTGGCAGTTCTTACAAAATGAGAAAAAATACTTCACCCAAGTAGCCAAAAATGCTGCTGGTGGCATCGGTGTCACAAAAGAAATATGTGATTACGAAATAAGAAGATCGGGTGGTAATTATACCTGTAAGCTGGTTGGAAACGGAATAAAAGTAGATGAAATCGACATTAAACCACCACTTCCTTTTGATGGGAAGCAGCTACACCTTTTAATGATGTCAACAACGGCGAACGATTGGCACGGTACCGACCGGATGATTGAAGGGATGGCAAACTATTCAGGTGAGACAAGAATCACCCTTACTTTGGTAGGAAATTTCACTTCAAAAACGAAAGAACTTATACAGAAATATCATTTGGACAGTCATGTTCGCTTATTACCGAAAACATTTGGTGTTGAATTGACCGCATTACTGCATCAGGCACACATTGGAATTGGAAGCTTAGGCATGCATCGCCTTGGCCTAAAAGAAGGGTCCGTATTAAAAGTAAAAGAATATATGGCAATGGGCATGCCATTCATTATTGGGCATGACGAAATTGATCTTATCAACAAACCCGAATTTGAACCGTTTTACTTTCAAGCACCTGCAAATGACACACCTATTGATGTGGCAGCCCTAGTTGATTTTGCGAAAAAGGTATTTTCTATTGAGCATTTAGAAGATAAAATCAGAAATTTTGCGCTTGAAAATATCGACATGAAAGTTAAAATGAAGGAATTGGCAACCGCTATTATGGAATAATATGTGTGGAATAGGTGGCATAATAAAACTTGAAGGTTCGTTTGTAGATGAAAACGAATTAGTTATTATTCATCAATCCATGCAAGAAAGAGGACCCGATGCTGCCGGATTTCATGTAGATAGACAGGTTGGTTTTTGCCATAGGCGGTTGAGTATTATTGACCTAAACGAAGCCTCTAATCAGCCATTTCAAATTCTGGATGGAAAGATATGGATTACTTTCAATGGAGAGATATATAATTACCTGTCGTTAAGAAAAGAACTTATAGCGTTAGGCGCTACCTTTCGCACCACTTCTGACACAGAAGTAATCTGTTGGGCATATAAAATATGGGGTATAGAAATTACTGCCAAAAGAATAAATGGCATGTATGCATTTGCCCTTTATGACCAAACACAACAAGAGGTATATTTGGTGAGGGACAAATTTGGAAAGAAACCCTTCTACCTCTATCAGAATGGGCTAGAACTGGTCTTTGCCTCGGATATTACGGCTATTTGGAATATCAGAAAAAAGGAACTGCATATCGACGAAGATGCCTTGCATTATTACTTATGCGAGATATCTTCCCCTCAGCCAAAAACTATTTGGAAAGAAATTAGGCAAATCAGACCTGCACATATCCTCACTATAAACATTCCGTCCGGAAAAATTAGCGAGCAAGAATATTGGCGGTTAAAACCATATGAAAACAGGCAAATCTCACTTGAAGAAACGATTCAGCAAGTAGAAGAAACACTTAAAGAGGCCATTTTATCAAGAACTATTGCCGATGTTCCTTTGGGTTGCTTTCTTTCAGGTGGAGTCGATTCTGGTTTGGTAGTGTCTATGCTTGCCGCCCACAGCACTCAACGGATTAAGACATTTTCGGTAGGATTATCTTATCAGGCATTTAATGAATTGCCTGAAGCGCGTTTGGTTGCCGACAAATACAATACCGATCACCATGAAATTATTCTTGAATCAGATGTAGTACAAATACTGCCTGAGTTAGTGGAATATTTTGGAGAGCCATTTGCAGATTCCAGCATGATTCCAACGTATTATTGTAGTAAGGCACTAAAAAGTCATGTTACGGTAGCCCTCTCCGGAGACGGTGGAGATGAGATGTTTGGCGGTTATGAGGACTATGCCATCGCAGCACGTGCGGAAATGTTTCAGAACAAATACCCAAATGCTGCCCTTCGAAAGTTGGTGACAAATGTTGACAAACTTGCTTACAGATTTTCTCATAGGAAAGAAAATTTAGGTTCTCTTGCGCATTATTTATCAAAGCCGGGATACCTGAAATTATATCGAGAGATAGGCTATCATCCCGATTTAATAAAACACCTATTCATAGGAGAACCCGTGAATTACACAAAACAATATTTAAATGAAATTTGGCACACACACCAAACTGACAGCCTAACGCATCAGGTGATGTGGTCTTCACTTGAAACACGTCTTTTAAATGATTATTTAGTTAAGGTAGACAGAGCCTCCATGAAAAATTCTTTAGAAGTAAGATCTCCTTTTTTGGATGCTCATTTGGCAGAATTGGCGTTCAGCATCCCAATATCTTATAAATTCAAGGGACAGCATTCTAAATATATCTTAAAGAAACTGGCAGAAAAATATTTCAATCCCGACATATTCAGGCAAACAAAAAGAGGTTTTGGCATACCCGTACATCACTGGTTGCGTACAGACCTTAAAAAATACAGTGAGGAAATCCTTTTTTCCGGAACACTAGAAAAGTTGGGCTGGTTTAACATGTCGCAGATTCGCCAAATATGGAAGGAGCACTTAAACAACAAACCAGGTGTTGACCATACACACACCATTTGGGCACTACTTTGCCTAGCCATATGGTTGGAAAAGTTTTATAATCAATAAATTCCATTTTTTATCCTCATAAAAAAAACTTACATTTGGCGGTCTTTGAGGAAGCACATGAATATCTTGTTTATTAATGATCCGGCATGTGTCCACGGATTCAAGTGGATCAGTTATTTTTCCAACCAAACGGATAAATATAAATGCTTCATAATCGGTCAAAATCATCAGGACAAGAAATTAGACGAACAAGTCAAGAAAAAGCTTCAAGACAATCATATCGTATATCTGCCACCTGTCTTTGAGTTTTCCGTCACAAGAACTTGGCGAACACTAAAGGATTTCCAGTACATCAAGCGTGTTATTGAGCAAAATAATATTGACCTCGTACATATCATGTATGCTGAGCCCAGTGCTATGTGGGGATTGGGAAAAGATTACTTTAAAAAACCGATGGTATTAACCACCAGAGGGACAGATGTGCTAGTTACTATCCCAAGTATTACACAAAAAAAACATCCATTTAATAGATTATTAAAGTCTTTATTTAGCAGAGCCTTTGGCAATATGGATTTCATTACATCCACATCCACACGACAGGAACAGGCTGTAAAAGATATTCTAAGCGGTGCAAAAGTAAGTACTGGTGTATTTCGTACGGGTATCTACTTAGAAAAAGTTCGGGCAGATACCAGTCAACACATGGTAGATGAATTGAAAGGACAGCCATATATCTTTTTCCCAAGATATATGAACACCTTATACAATCATGATTTTTCATTAGACGCCATACAATTGTTGCCAGCATCTGTAAAAGAAAAATACAAAATGGTCTTCATCGATGGCAATGGTCGTGCCGTTGGTTATATACAAGGGATTCGTGAAAGAATGGTCGCTATTAAAGACGTTCAATTTGTTTTTTTAGACGAATTACAACAACCCACCTTATTTGAGTTATATAAACATGCCTCTTTAGTGGTGATGAATCCCTTATCTGATGGTTCTCCCGTTTCCGCACTTGAAGCGATGAGTGTTGAAACACCTGTTGTATTGGGTCCATTAGCTTACGATAAAGATTTATTTGAAGGCACGACTTTCCAAATCAGCAATTGGGATGCTAAAGAAATGGCGTTATTGATAACAGATATTCTGGAAAACAAACCGACAGAAGTACTTCAAGCATTTAAAACGTTGGCAAAAAAGACCGTAGAAGAAAAAGCTGATACACTTAAAGAAATAAAAAAACTGGAAAACGTATATCATAATATTTTAAAACGCTGATGTTAAAAATTATTGCCATAATCGGTGCGAGGCCGCAGTTTATCAAACATGCTCCTATTGATTTATATGCTACTTCTATGTCAGATATCCAGTTGTTTACCATTCATACAGGTCAGCATTATGACAAAAATATGAGTGATGTTTTTTTTAATCAGCTCAAGATGTCTAAACCGGATATTATCCTCGAAATCGGCAGCCATAACCATGGCAAACAAACCGGACTGATGATGATAGAGATTGAGCGTATTACTGAAACAGAGTGCCCCGATGCCATCCTCGTGTATGGCGATACAAATTCTACTTTAGCAGGGGCATTAGTAGCAGCAAAACTCCATATACCCTTGATTCATATCGAGGCAGGTTTGCGCAGTTTTAACAAAGACATGCCGGAGGAAATCAATAGAATTCTTACAGATCAGGTTTCTTCTCTGTTATTTGTTCCCAATAAAAATGCCATTGAACAACTCAAGAAAGAAGGCATTATTGCACCGGCTTATGAGACTGGAGACATCATGTTTGACCTTTTTAAGCGTGCGTTGGAAGTCATCAAAGACCAATCTTCCGAAGAAGATTATTACCTGGCAACCATCCACAGACCTTATAACACGGACAAGATTGAACGTCTTAAAGAGATTTTGCATGAAATGAACCATTTAAAATACAAGGTAAAATTTCCGGCACATCCACGAACCATGAACCTCTTAAAAAATCAACATGTGGACATTAATGAGTATCAGAACATTATGTTTTTAGCGCCACAGGGATATTTTGAGATGATGGGCTTGCTAAAAAACTGCAGAGGGTTAATTACAGATTCCGGTGGCATGCAAAAAGAGGCCTACTGGATGAAGAAGAAATGCGTTACACTGCGTTCCGAAACTGAATGGGTAGAAACATTAGAAAACAATTGGAACACATTGGTATTTGACAATTTATCCACTTTAAAAACAGCCTTGGAAATTGAACCGGGTGAATACAACCCTACCGTTTATGGAGACGGCAATGCCGCCGGTCCTATTATGGAAACCATTAAAGATTTTTTGTTAAACAAAAAAACAGCATGAGCAAAGATCAAAAGATTGTCATAATAGATTATAAAGTGGGCAACCTAAGCTCCATCGCCAATATGTTGAAGAAAGTTGGACAAAGATCGCTAATTTCAGACAAACCGGAAGATATCGAAACCGCAGATAAGCTGATACTTCCCGGTGTGGGTGCTTTTGATTATGGCATTACCCAATTGAACAATTCAGGATTATCTTCCGTTTTAAATAAAAAAGCTTGTGAAGAAAAGATTCCTTTTTTAGGAATATGTTTGGGCGCACAACTGCTTACGCAAAGTAGCGAAGAAGGTGTGTTGCCGGGATTGGGTTGGTTTCAGGCAAAAACTGTAAAGTTTAAATTCGACCCCACAGAAACAAAGCTGAAAATCCCGCATATGGGTTGGACAGATGTTACGATAGAACATCCCTCGCCCTTAACAATTGGGTTGGAAGAAGAAGCGCGTTTCTATTTTGTGCACTCTTTCCATTTTACTACGGAACATAAGGAAGAAATATTATTAAAATCTGTATATGGCTATGAATTTGTCTCCGCCTTGCACCGTGACAATATTTTTGCAGTACAGTTTCACCCAGAAAAAAGCCATAAATTTGGATTACAGGTAATGAAAAATTTTGTAGATATATAGTGAAAAGAATTAGAGTCATACCCGTGTTGTTGGTCAACAACAGGAAATTGGTCAAAACGATAAAGTTTGGAGCAGAAACCTATGTTGGCGACCCAGTCAATGCCATTAAAATTTTCAATGACAAAGAGGTTGATGAATTGATCCTTTTAGATATTTCTGCAACTAAAAATAAGCAAGAACCCAATTTCGAGTTGATAGAGCAGGCTGCGGGAGAGTGTTTTATGCCGTTAGGATATGGTGGTGGAATTACCCATATTGATCAAATAAAAAGGATTTTATATAGCGGTGTTGAAAAAGTCGTAATTAATTCAAGCATTGCCACCAACCCTGCCCTCATTACGGAGGCATCAAAAGCGTTTGGTGCACAGGCTATTGTCGCATCAATAGACTTAAAAAAATCGCTATTTGGAGGATATGCCGCCTATACCCATAGTGGCACAAAGAAAGTGAAGATGGGGTTAGTAGAATATGCTAAATATGTGGAAGAATTGGGCGCCGGAGAAATAATGGTATACTCCATTGATAGAGATGGCACTTATAAAGGTTTTGATGTAGAAATTACAGGAAAAATCGCTGAACAGGTATCTATCCCGGTAATAGCCTCCGGAGGAGCCAGAAACATAGATGATTTTTCCGATGTTGTCATCAATGGACATGCCTCCGCTGTGGCAGCAGGAAGCATGTTTGTATTTACCGGAAAACACCGAGCAGTTTTGATTTCATATCCTAATCAAAAAGAATTGAAGAAAAACTTATATGAGAAATTATAATTTATTTATCTCGATAAAGAATTAAAACATAATCTTAAATTTGTGCAAGTAAAGGAACTATCTTATATTATTGAATAAATGCAAAGTAACTATCAGATCTGTACAAAATGCGTCATGGACAACCATGATGATCCTCAAATAAAATTTGATTCCAGAGGTGTTTGTAATCATTGTAATAGATATCATGATGAAGAAAAAATATATGTCTTCAAAGGAGAGGAAGGGAAGCACAAACTTCATGAGATTATCGAGAAGGTAAAACATGATGGAAAAGGCAGGCAATACGATTGCATCATGGGACTCAGCGGTGGTGTTGACAGCACTTATCTTGCATATATGTGCAAGCAATGGGGCATCCGTCCTTTAGCCGTTCATTTCGACAATGGCTGGAATTCTGAACTTGCCGTAAAAAATATTGAAAACATTGTACATAAACTCAGTCTCGATTTATATACTTATGTTATCAACTGGGAAGAATTCAGAGACTTACAAATTGCCTATTTTAAAGCCAGTGTTATTGATATTGAAGTCCCTACCGACCATGCTATTTTCGCCGCCATGTACCAACTTGCAGGGCAAAAGAACATAAAATATATCTTTAGTGGCAATAATTTTGTAACAGAGAGTTTTCTGCCGGAGAGTTGGATACATAATAAGTTCGACGAGGTAAATATTCGAAATATCCATAAAAAATTTGGCTCCATTCCTTTAACGACTTTCCCTTTTATGGATTCGAAAGTCAGAAGATATTATATAGATATCAAAGGAATTAAAAGAGTTACACCGTTAAATTATATCGACTACAATAAATCTGAGGTAAAGAAATTGATTCAGGAGAAATTGGAGTGGAAAGATTATGGTGGCAAACACTATGAATCCATCTTTACAAGATTTTATCAAGGATACATTCTGCCAAGGAAATTTGGTGTTGACAAACGCAAAGCACATCTTTCTAATCTTATCTGCTCTGGTCAAATAACTAGAGAGCAAGCTTTGGAAGAGTTAAAAGCACCCTGCTATGATCCGGAACAATGTGCCATCGACAAGGAATATGTGTTAAAAAAACTAGGGTTCTCAGATGAATATTTTGAGGAGCTGATGAATATGCCCATCGTTGATTGGAAGACCTTTGGCGAAGAAACACCCATATACAAAAGAATTCCCGTTTTAAAAGTATTTCTTCCGATGGTGAATATTTGGCGAAGGTGGCGAACCTCTATGTAAACTATGAAGCGTACAATTATTCTCATTTCACCGGAATATTGGGGAAAAAACTTTGTTTCCAAGCATCATTATGCCGTTTATCTTTCAGAAAAGTATGATGTCTTCTTTATTGAACCGCCCAGTGCATGGACATGGAAGGCGCTTTTCCTACCAAAAATCCAGCGCACACAAATAAATGAGCATCTACAGGTGGTCAGCATGCCGAATATCCTTCCCAAATTGAATTATTTCCCTAAATGGATTCAATATCTTTTGTTTAAAATCCAGGCCATCCGAATCCTTAATTTCTTGAAAATAAAACAGCCGGATATCGTTTGGTCATTTACCCCGATGATATACTGGAACCTCGATGTTTGGCAGGCAAAACACAAAATCTATCACACGGTAGATTTCCATCCAGCAAAATTTGAAGAAGACACTTGTAAAAGTGCCGATGTCGTTATTAGCATCGCTGACTTAATAAGTGCGCCGATAAAAGAATTTAACCCGAAATTATATAATTTCGGACACGGTGCCGATATCAAAAACTTTGAGAAAGGCGATTTGACAAAAGTAAAACTTCCCGGAAATCAGCCAACAAAAGTTGGCTATGTCGGCAATTTCCATCGACACATCGATTACAGTCTTTTAGAAAAATTAGCAAAAAAACACCACCAATTGGATTTTATTATGGTAGGACCATTGGGAAAAAGTAACCTTTCCCATTTTAATACCATTGAAGACAATGATTTAGAAAGGTTGAAAAAATTGCCGAATGTATTTTTTACAGATGCAATACCTTCTGAACAACTCATGAACTACTTATTACATTTCGACATCAATCTGGTGATTTTTAAAGATGATAAAAGAGTTATTCATTGCAACCCGCACAAGATGATGGGTTATTTTTATGCCGGAGGGGTCACCGTTTCTAATTTCTTAGATGAATATAAAGACAAAAGAGACCTGCTTTTGATGGCGGATCATGAGTCAGAAATAGAGCCGTTGTTTGATTATGCCGTAGCCAATCTTAGCGAGTTAAACAATGTAGAACACAAAACCCTACGACGTGCATATGCGATAAAAAATTCATATGCTAATATCATAGAAAAAATAGAGAAATTACTCGGTAAATAGTTATTTTTATCACTGTTTAATTACAATGTTATTTAATTCATTTCAGTTCGCCATCTTCTGGATAGTAGTAACAAGCACCTACTTTCTATTGCCACATCGTTTGAGGTGGTTATTGCTGCTTATTTCGAGTTGTTATTTCTACATGGTTTTCAAACCCATTTACATCCTAATATTAGGGTTTACTATTGTCATAGACTATTTTGCCGGAATAATGATTGAGCAGGCGGAAGGTGCCAAGCGGAAACAATATTTATTGTATAGTTTAATAGCAAATATCGGTGTATTGGCTGTATTTAAATATTGGAATTTTTTTAATGAGAATTTCTCCTTCCTAACACAAAACTTAGGGTTTCAGAACCCTATTCCCATGCTGGAGATTCTATTGCCGATAGGGTTGAGTTTTCATACTTTTCAGGCCATGAGCTACACAATAGAAGTGTATCGCGGTCACCAGAAGGCAGAAACACATTTCGGCATTTATGCTCTGTATGTTATGTTTTACCCTCAGTTAGTTGCAGGTCCGATTGAGCGGCCGCAAAACGTTTTACATCAATACCATGAAAAACATAAGTTCAACTATTATAATCTGGTTGAAGGATTGAAATACATGATTATTGGTTTCTTTAAAAAAGTTGTTATTGCCGACCGTTTGGCGATGATGGCAGATGTAGTTTATAATAACCCTACGCAACATGAAGGAATTCCGGTGATATTGGCCACTTTTTTCTTTTCCATACAAATATATTGTGACTTTTCTGGGTATAGTGATATCGCTATTGGAACGGCAAAAATCATGGGCTTCGACCTCATGGATAATTTTCGGGTACCTTATTATTCTACATCTATTAGTGAATTTTGGAAGCGGTGGCATATTTCTCTATCCACATGGTTTCGGGACTATTTATACATATCCATGGGCGGCAATAGAACCAGCAAGCCGAGATGGTATTTCAACCTATTTTTTACTTTCTTGGTGAGCGGCTTCTGGCACGGTGCCAACTGGACTTTTATTATTTGGGGTGCTATCCACGGGTTTTATCTTGTTTTTGCCATTGTCACAGAAAATATAAGAAGCCATATAAACAAAGCTTTAGGACTTGTTAAAGTCCCTTTTCTCTTACACTTTGTTCAAATGATTATCACCTATCTATTGGTATGCTTTGCTTGGATTTTCTTCAGAGCGAGAAATGTTACAGATGCCTTTGAAATCATTCGTAGGATTCCCAGAATTTCATTCAAAAGTATTGATGAACAAGTGTTGAGCATTTGCTCCAACAAACCGGAGTTTTTAATTGCCATTGGTTCAATTTTGCTTTTAGAAATCATCCATCAATTACAACGTAGGGAACAATACTCGCGCAACATCTTCGGTTCCTATCCAACATGGTTGCGTTGGTCGGTATTTTATGTGATGATATTTATGATTATCCTCACTGGCGTGCAGGAAGGAGGAAACTTTATTTATTTTCAATTCTAACAGATGATGAAAAGTTGGATGATTCGGGTAGCTGTTTTCGTAGGAATATTCTTCGTGCTGAATTTCCTCTTTTCTCTATGGTTTAAAAATGCCATGGAAGTGAGGGTGATTAAGCATTGGGAAAATGAATTCTATGCCGCCCCAAAGCAACTTAGAACACTCTGTATGGGCAATTCACATTCATACGTATTCAGGCCTTTGCCGGAGGATTCTACCATTTATTTTTGTTCTTATGGTGAAGATATTGGAAAAACATACTATCGCCTGAAAACGGTATTGGATAACAAGACAAAGGAATTCGAATCCATTTTTCTGCCTTATGATTTTCAATATCTCTCTCGCTCTGGAATGGACAATACAAATCTTGATTTATGGGCGAATTATGTAAACTATTTCGAGTATGGCAGAAAAAAGGGTGATGTCTCCGGCTATGCTTTTAAATATATCATAGGTAAATTCTTTCCCTATGCAGGACAAAGTTTTAACATCTGGGAGTACCTACATCAGCCAAAAGCTTATTTGGAAGGCGTCGCATCTAATCGTGCAGATAAAATGCAGGCAGATAATAGTGCCGTTAATTGTCCCAAAGACATCGTCGATCCGGTTGCGGGAGAATATTTTAAGATGATTCTTCATCTCTGTAAGCAACACAACATCAAAGTATACCTCATAAAATATCCCTATAGAAAAGATTACTTAGATAATTTATCTACCTGTTTCTCCGAATCGACTTATTTTACAGAAGCAGATAAGCTTCTTGTCGGTTATAAAAACGTACATGTTTTAGATTACTCAAAAATATACCTCCATCAGCCAGAGAAGTTTGACGATGGTCACCATTTAAAAGCTTCAGACAGCACTAGAAATATCTTCAGCAAAATGGTTATCGATACAGTAAATGTCTTACGATGGGAATAATATAGAATGGTCAATAGTCATTCGGGGTAAGAGAAATGGTCAATAGTCATTCGGGGTAATAGAAATTGTCAATGGTCATTTGTCATTCGTTGCAAGAGGAATATCAATCCCTGAACCTCTTTACAAGATCACCATAAGCATCGATTCTTCTATCACGTAAAAATGGCCAAATACGTCGTACTTGTTCTGATCGTTCTAAATCAATTTCTACTACAGTATTTTCTTCTTGTTCACTGCTGGAAGCGTAAATTATTTCACCTTGTGGTCCGGCAATAAAACTCTGTCCCCAAAATTGTATTCCATTCGTGACTGCTGTCCAATCCGGCTCATGTCCCACTCTATTCACGGCAACGACATGCAGACCGTTTGCAACGGCATGTCCGCGTTGCACTGTTTGCCAAGCTGTAAATTGCCTATTCTTTTCCTCATCTGTGTCGGAAGATTCCCAACCGATGGCTGTGGGGTAAATCAATAATTCTGCTCCTGCCAATGCCATTAGGCGGGCGGCCTCTGGATACCACTGATCCCAACATACCAAAACACCCAATTTTCCAATAGATGTTTGAATAGGCTCAAACCCCAAATCGCCGGGTGTAAAATAGAATTTCTCATAATACGCCGGGTCGTCAGGAATGTGCATTTTGCGGTATTTTCCGGCAACGGAACCATCTTTATCAAAAACTACGGCTGTATTATGATACAATCCAGCGGCGCGCTTTTCAAACAAAGAAGTCACCAAAACAACTTGATGCTCTTTTGCAGCTTGAGAAAAAATTTCGGTAGATGGTCCGGGTATTGTCTCTGCCATATCAAATAAATCTGTTTCTTCGGCCTGACAAAAATATATGCCTGTATGTAACTCCTGAAGAACGACTATATGCGCTCCTTGCTCGGCACATTTCCTTATTCCTGTTATTGATTTTTCGATGTTCTCTTCTCTGGATTTTCCACAAGATTGTTGAACAAAGCCTACTTTTAACTTACTCATTTTAACATTATTTTTAAACCATATTCACAGGGTACTGCATGGTTACACAATGTAAAGAACCATGTTGCTCAATTAATAATCTACAATTTATACCTATTATTTGACGACCGGGAAAACACGTTTGCAAAACAGCCAGTGCTTCACCATCTTGCGGAACACCATAAACGGGTACCAATACTGCGCCATTAATAATAAGAAAATTTGCATAGGTTGCCGGTAGTCGTTCATTATCAGCGTCATAGCAAGCTTCTGGCATTGGCAAGGCTACCAATTTATAAGGTGTTCCGTCCTTCTGTTTGAAAGACATGAGTTCCTGTTCCATCTTTTGGAGCGCTTCATAATGTTCATCAGAGGCATCGGTACAGCGAACATATGCAATGGTATGTTCATCAGTAAACCGAGCCAATGTATCAATATGGGAGTCTGTATCATCGCCTGCAAGGTAACCATGATGTAGCCACAACACCCTATCAATACCTAGCCATTCTTTCAAGAAATCCTCCGTTTGTTCTTTATTATACTGTGGATTGCGGTTAGGATTTAATAGACATTCAGCGGTAGTGAGCAAAGTTCCTTTGCCATCAGTTTCAAGAGCACCTCCTTCCAAAATATACTCTATACTTCTAATCGTATGTGGGCGCAAAACGCCTCTTTTTACCAATTCGGTAGTGATGAGATTATCTTTATCTGCAATGAATTTGTTTCCCCAGCCATTAAAAGTAAAATCCAATAGAACGAGGCGATTGTTTTCGGTAACGGTAATGCCGCCATGATCCCTTGCCCATGTATCATTGGAAGGAATTTCCACCAAAGTTACATTTTCCAGAGGAATATTTTGAAGATATGCCCTTACCCAATGTATGTCACTACAGATTACTAAAACCTTTTGGAAGCGGCTTATTTGAGCGATGATTTCTACAAAGCATGGTATAACATCTTCAAGCATCTCCCGCCAGTCGCTATCTGGGTGAGGGAAAGTAATCTGAACAGTACTTTGTTGCTCCCACTCTGCCGGAAATCGTACGGTTGTCTGCATTATGCTTCTGTCGTTGGTGTGCCGAAATTCATAGGGAAGCCTGCCACCGGGGGCAAATCCTTCACTTCGCCGTGTGTTTGCTCGAATTTTTTAACGTTTTCATTGAGGGCTTTCAACAATCTCTTGGCATGTCCTGGCGTTAGTACAATCCTAGACTTCACCTTTGCCTTTGGTACTCCGGGCATCATTCTTACGAAGTCAATAATAAACTCTTCATTAGAATGTGTGATGATGGCCAGATTGCTATATGTTCCTTCTGCAATTTCTTCGGACAACTCAATATTCAATTGATTTCCCTGATTTTGATTTTGATCCATTTTGACAATTTTAAATATGTTACAAAGATATAAACAAAAATGGCTGTTAAAGAATTCCTTAACAGCCAATCAACTAAAAAGTATTAAAAATCTATTCGTAGTCTTCTTCTAAAGATCGCTTGCTTTTGGCATTTATCATGCGATCATACTCTTCTTTTGAACCAACGATGACATTTTCGAAGTCGCGCGTACCTGTACCTGCCGGAATTCTGTGACCAACGATAACATTCTCTTTTAAGCCGAGCATATAATCTTTGGCGCCACTGATGGCAGCGTGATTAAGGACTTTCGTCGTTTCCTGGAAGGATGCCGCAGATATCCAACTGGCAGTTCCCAAAGATGCCTTAGTGATACCTTGAAGTATCGGGCTGGAAGTTGCCGGAATTGCATCGCGGAATTCTACAATTTTCCTGTCATTTCTCTTCAAATAAGAATTTTCTTCCCTAATTTGTCTCAAAGTAACAATTTGACCTTCAATTAATTGTTGCGAATCGCCGGCATTCGTGATGACTTTCTTATCATAAATCCAGTCATTATGCTCGATGAATTCAAATTTCTCGACAGATGTTTTTTCTAAGAATCTTGTATCTCCCGGATCATCGATATACACGTCTTTCATCATTTGGCGAACAATTGTTTCGATGTGCTTATCGTTGATTTTTACACCTTGCAAACGATATACCTCTTGAACCTCATTTACCAAATAATATTGAAGTGCGGCAGGTCCTTTGATTTTAAGGATATCTGTAGGCGTAATGGCTCCATCAGATAATGGCATACCTGCTTTTACAAAGTCGCCATCCTGTACAAGGATATGTTTTGTTAATGGCACCAAATATTTTCTAACAATGCCATCTTTAGAAGTAATAGAAACTTCACGATTACCGCGTTTTACTTTACCGAAGGTTACTACACCATCGATTTCTGACACTTTCGCAGGATTGGAAGGATTTCTCGCTTCGAATAATTCGGTAACACGAGGAAGACCCCCAGTGATATCCCTAACTTTACTCAAGGCTCTAGGAATCTTGATGATTACCTGTCCCGGATTCACCACTTGATTATCTTCCATGATGATATGTGCACCTACCGGAATACTATAAGAATACAAGTCATTTCCTTCTAAATCGACAATCTTAATGGAAGGAATTCTTTTCTTATCTCTAGGTTCGATGGCTACTTTCTCGCGATAACCAGTTTGCTCATCGGCTTCTTCGCGATAGGTAACGTTTTCTATAATATTTTCGAACTTTGTTTTACCTCTAAATTCTGATACGATTACTGCGTTATAAGGGTCCCATCCACAGATAACGTCTCCCTTTTTCACAGTTTTTCCATCTTTTACGGAAATAGTTGAACCATAAGGAATGTTATTCGTCATCAATAATCTATTGGTATCTTTTTCTATCAAACGTATCTCACCGGTACGACCAATTACTACTTCTCTGATGGTGCCATCTTCTTCTTCATGTTTCACAGTTTTAACGCCATCAAACTCTAGTTTACCATCAAATTTCGCTACCAATTGTGATTCGGAAGCAACGTTAGATGCCGTACCACCCACGTGGAATGTACGCAATGTCAACTGTGTTCCCGGCTCACCAATGGATTGTGCTGCAATAATACCTACGGCATCTCCTTTTTGCGCTACACGATTGGTGGCAAGGTTTCTACCATAACATTTAGCACAAACACCTCTTCTCAATTCACAAGTAAGTACTGAGCGTATTTCAACTGAATCAACAGGAGATTCCTCGATAGCTGCGGCTATTTTTTCATCAATTAGCTCGCCTTCTCCTACCAATAATTCACCGTTAAGTGGATTATATACATCATTTAGTGAAGTACGTCCTACGATTCTATCAAATAATGGCTCAACTACATCTTCATTATCTTTTAATGCGGTTACGGAGATTCCTCTCAAGGTTTCACAATCTTCTTCATTGATAACGACATCTTGTGCAACATCCACCAAACGACGTGTTAAGTAACCGGCGTCAGCTGTTTTCAAAGCCGTATCCGCCAAACCTTTACGCGCGCCGTGTGTAGAAATGAAGTACTCTAATACCGATAAGCCATTTTTGAAATTGGAGAGAATGGGATTTTCGATGATCTCACCACCTGTACTTCCAGATTTACGAGGTTTTGCCATCAATCCCCTGATACCTGCCAACTGCTTAATCTGTTGTTTAGAGCCCCTTGCACCGGAATCCAACATCATAAACACAGAATTAAAGCCTTGTTTATGTGTAGAGATTTCCTTCATCAAGGTATCCGTGATACGCATATCCACACGAGACCAGATGTCAATGATTTGGTTATAACGCTCATTGTTTGTAATAAGACCCATGTTATAATTGGCCATTACTTCATCTACTTCGTTCTGCGCTTCTTGTAATAGGTCAGTTTTAACTTTAGGGATGATTAGGTCATCAATATTGAAGGAGAGACCACCACGGAATGCCCAACGGAAGCCTAACTCTTTGATATCATCCAAGAATTTCACTGTCTTAGGAATATCTGTTGTTGCCAGTACATCCCCGATAACCTTTTTCAATGCTCCTTTTGTAAGTAAAACATTAATATAACCTACTTCTTCAGGAACAACCTCATTAAACATTAATCGTCCTACGGATGTTTCAATAATTTTAACTTTGAATTCGTTATCTTCTTTTACTCTTGCACGACATTTTACTGAAGCATTGAGTTCAGCACGACCTTCATTATAGGCAATGATGGCTTCTTCAGCTGAATAAAATGTTCTTCCTTGCCCAAGCACCTTTTCAGTATCTGTTGATTTCTTGATTTTGGTAATATAGTAAAGACCCAAAACCATGTCCTGAGAAGGAATGGTAACGGGTGTACCATTTTGCGGATTCAAGATATTGTGAGATGCAATCATCAGAAGTTGTGCTTCTATGATGGATGCATTGCTCAATGGTACGTGAACAGCCATTTGGTCACCGTCAAAGTCGGCGTTGAAGGCCGTACATACTAATGGGTGGAGTTGGATAGCTTTTCCTTCTATTAATTTTGGTTGGAAAGCTTGAATAGATAAGCGGTGCAATGTTGGGGCACGGTTTAAGAGTACCGGATGACCTTTCATCACATTTTCCAAGATATCCCAAACAACAGCTTCTTTCTTATCTACTAATTTTTTAGCAGATTTTACTGTTTTCACAATACCTCTTTCTATCAACTTACGTATGATAAATGGTTTAAACAACTCTGCTGCCATGTCTTTTGGAAGACCGCACTCGTGAAGTTTAAGTTCGGGACCAACGACGATAACGGAACGACCGGAGTAGTCAACACGCTTACCAAGTAAGTTTTGACGGAAGCGACCTTGCTTTCCTTTAAGTACATCACTCAATGATTTTAAGGCACGTCCACCTTCGGCTTTAACCGCATTTGATTTACGTGAATTATCGAAAAGAGAATCTACAGACTCCTGTAACATTCTTTTTTCATTTCTCAAAATCACTTCAGGTGCTTTGATTTCAATTAATCTTTTCAGACGGTTGTTTCTGATGATAACCCTTCTGTATAAATCGTTCAAGTCAGAAGACGCAAAACGACCGCCATCCAAAGGAACTAAAGGTCTCAATTCCGGTGGAACAACGGGAAGATATTGAACAACCATCCATTCCGGCTTATTTTCAATGCGTTCATTGGCTTCACGGAAGGCTTCAACAACGCTCAGACGCTTAAGCGCTTCTGATTTTCTTTGCTGAGAAGACTCTGTAGATGCTTTATGGCGCAAGTTAGAAGCCATTTTGGTAAGGTCTAGCCTTGACAAAAGGTCTCTTACAGCCTCGCCACCCATCTTTGCGATGAACTTATTAGGATCATCTTCTGGAAGGTGGTGATTTTCCTTTGGAAGTGCTTCTAAGATATCTAAGTATTCCTCCTCTGTGATTAGGTCGAATTCTTCTAAAGATTTTGTTTCACCATTCACCATAAATCCTTCTTTCAAAGGACCGGCGTTGATAACAACATATCTTTCATAGTAAACGATAGATTCTAATTTTTTGGAAGATAAACCTAAGAGATAGCCTATTTTGTTAGGCAAAGATTTAAAATACCAAATATGAACAACCGGAACGACCAATTTAATGTGTCCCATGCGCTCACGGCGTACTTTTTTCTCTGTTACTTCCACACCGCAACGGTCGCAAACGATTCCTTTATAGCGAATACGTTTGTATTTTCCGCAATAGCATTCGAAGTCTTTGGTAGGTCCGAAGATTCGCTCACAGAACAACCCTTCCATTTCTGGCTTGTAGGTTCTGTAGTTGATGGTTTCCGGTTTTTTTACCTCTCCAAAAGATCTCTCCAGAATGGCATCAGGGGATGCCAATTTAATGGTGATAGATCCAAATTCGCTTTTAATTTTATTTTCCTTTTTAAAAGGCATAATTTTCTTGTTTTAATATGAACGATTAATCAAAATCCAGGTCTAATCCCAATCCTCTTAACTCATGAACCAATACATTGAATGATTCCGGAACGTTTGGCTCAGGAAGGTTATCCCCTTTAACAATAGCTTCGTAAGCTTTTGCTCTACCAAAGATATCGTCAGATTTCACTGTAAGCAACTCCTGAAGGATGTTTGAGGCACCATAAGCTTCTAACGCCCATACTTCCATTTCTCCCAAACGTTGACCCCCGAACTGTGCTTTACCACCCAGTGGTTGTTGTGTAATCAATGAATATGGTCCAATGGAACGAGCATGCATCTTATCATCTACCATGTGGCTTAGTTTCAACATATAGATAACGCCTACCGTTGTTTTTTGGTGGAATCTTTCTCCTGTTTCACCATCATAGAGATAGGTATGACCTAAACGAGGTAACCCGGCTTTCTCGATATAATCTTCGATTTCTTCTACTGATGCTCCGTCAAAGATAGGTGTAGAGAATTTAACACCTAATTCTTTTCCTGCCCAGCCCAATACTGTTTCATATATCTGACCTAAGTTCATCCTTGAAGGTACCCCTAGTGGATTCAATACAATATCTACCGGTGTTCCGTCTTCGAGGAATGGCATATCTTCTACTCTGACGATTCTTGCCACGATACCTTTGTTTCCGTGACGACCTGCCATTTTATCTCCAACTTTAAGCTTACGTTTTTTTGCAACATAAACTTTTGCTAGTTTTAATACGCCGGAAGGAAGTTCGTCTCCAATACTGATATTGAATTTCTCTCTCTTAAAACGACCAATTTCTTCGTTAGCCTTAATATTAAAGTTATGGATTAAGAACTTCAATAAATCATTGGTTTCGTCTTCTTTCACCCATTCGCGTGAATCGATTTCTTGGTAATTTAAACCTCCTAAGACTTTCTCTGATAATTTTGTTCCTCTAGGTACAATTTCTTCGCCGTAGGTATTTTTGATACCTTGTGTCGTTTTACCGCCTACCAATTGCATCAATTTCACCATAAGTACACGCTTGATATCTTCAAGATTGCGGAAATGTTCTTTTTCTAATTTCTCCAACTCAGATTTTTCTTTGTTTTTGAAATTTTTATCTTTTTTCGCTTTTTGGAACAATCTTTTGTCAATTACCACACCATAAGTGGATGGTGGCGCTTTGAAGGAAGCATCTTTAACGTCTCCGGCTTTATCGCCGAAGATGGCTCTTAGAAGTTTTTCTTCCGGTGTCGGGTCTGACTCTCCTTTAGGTGTAATTTTTCCTATTAGGATATCGCCTTCCTTAACATGTGCGCCGATTCTGATGATACCGTGTTCATCTAGGTGCTTGGTAGCTTCTTCTGAAACATTGGGAATATCATTGGTTAATTCTTCCTCACCTAATTTGGTATCTCTGACATCCATTTCAAACTCGGTGATATGGATAGAGGTGAACAAGTCTTCACGCACCACTCTTTCCGAGATAACGATAGCATCCTCAAAGTTGTACCCTTTCCAAGGCATGAAGGCTACTTTTAGGTTTCTACCCAAAGCCAATTCGCCTTTTTCTGTTGCATACCCTTCGCAAAGGATTTGTCCTTGCACGACCTTGTCTCCTTTTCTTACGATTGGACGCAAGTTGATACAAGAACCTTGGTTGGTACGTTTGAACTTGATTAAGTTATACGTTTTTATATCGTCTTCAAAGCTAACGATGCGTTCATCATCCGTTCTTTCATAGCGAATTTTAATTTCATTGGCATCCACATACTCAACGATACCATCTCTTTCAGCATTTAAGAGTACTTGAGAATCTTTTGCTACTTTTCCTTCAAGACCAGTCCCTACGATGGGTGCTTCTGGTTTTAACAAAGGAACGGCTTGACGTTGCATGTTTGATCCCATCAAGGCACGGTTGGCATCATCATTTTCAAGGAATGGAATCATAGAAGCTGAAACGCCTACAATTTGATTAGGTGCTACGTCCATGTATTCTAACTCATGCTCCTGATGTTCATCTAAATCAACTACCGGGAAATCTCCTTGGAAACGACATTTTACTTTTCTGTCGATGAATTCTCCTTTGTCGTTAATAGAAACATTTGACTGAACGATTGTTTTTGTATCTTCTTCTTCTGCACTTAAGTAGTTTACGGGTTGGTTCATGTCGACCTTTTTGTCCTTAATAGAACGGTAAGGTGTTTCGATGAATCCCATTTTATTGATTTTGGCATGTACACAAAGTGTAGATATCAAACCGATATTAGGTCCTTCCGGTGTTTCAATAGTACAAAGACGACCATAGTGAGAATAGTGAACGTCACGAACCTCGAAGCCGGCACGCTCTCTACTCAAACCGCCTGGCCCTAGTGCTGAAATTCTACGTTTGTGTGTTATCTCAGATAAGGGGTTTGTTTGGTCGAGGAATTGCGACAACTGGCTGGTTCCAAAGAAAGAGTTGATAACAGAAGATAAAGTACGTGCGTTAATCAAGTCGATAGGTGTAAACACCTCATTGTCTCTCACATTCATTCTTTCACGGATGGTTCTTGCCATACGCGCTAAACCTACACCGAATTGTGCATACAATTGCTCTCCAACTGTACGAACACGTCTATTGCTTAAATGGTCAATATCATCAATTTCAGCTTTTTGATTAACTAGTTTGATGAGATAATTGATGATAGCAACGATATCCTCTTTAGTAAGAACCTTTGTTTCATTATTAGGGTCGAGTTGAAGTTTTTTGTTTATCTTATAACGACCTACTTCTCCTAAATCATAGCGTTTATCGGAGAAGAATAATTTTTCGATGATACCGCGGGCGGTTTCTTCATCGGGAGGATCGGAACCTCTTAATTGTCTATATATATGTTGTAAGGCTTCAATTTCAGAGTTAGAGGTATCCTTTTGAAGTGTGTTGAAGATGATAGAATAGTCTTCTGTCAGGTCTTCTTTTTGGAGAATAATAGACTTCGCTTCGGAGTCTGCAATCAATAGGATATTATCTTCGTCTAGGATTGTATCGCGCTCAAGAATCACTTCATTTCTTTCGATAGATACTACCTCTCCGGTATCTTCATCTACGAAGTCTTCCATCCATGATTTTAAGACACGTGCTGCTAATTTGCGACCAATATTTGCCTGTAAATTTTTCTTGTTTACTTCTACTTCGTGCGCCAACCCGAACAATGTAAGGATTTCCTTATCTGTATCAAAGCCGATGGCACGTAATAGGGTGGTGACAGGGAATTTCTTCTTTCTGTCTATATAAGCATACATCACGTTATTGATGTCTGTGGCAAATTCCATCCATGCTCCTTTGAAAGGAATAACACGAGCGGAATAAATTTTTGTCCCATTGGGGTGAAAACTCATTCCAAAGAATACGCCGGGAGATCTGTGCAATTGAGATACGACTACGCGTTCGGCACCATTGATGATAAAGGTACCTTTTTCGGTCATATAGGGAATATTTCCTAGGAACACATCTTGTACGATGGTTTGGAAATCAATATGTTCTTCATCATTACAAGAAAGACGAAGTTTTGCTTTCAAAGGTACAGAATACGTCAACCCTCTGTCGATACACTCTTCCATAGAATATCTTGGTGGGTCGATGAAATAATCAAGAAACTCTAATAAGAATATGTTTCTTGCATCTGTAATAGGAAAGTTTTCAGCAAAAACGCGGAACAAGCCTTCGTTTTGTCTGTTGTCGGGAGTTGTTTCTAACTGGAAGAAATCTTTGAATGACTTTACCTGAATATCCAATAGATTGGGTGTTTGATAAAGATCTGCGCTTCTTCCGAAGTTGATTCGACCTGTATTACCTTTCACGATGTTGGTCATAATTTATATGAATATAGTTGAGAAATAATGAAGTGTCTTATCAGAAAATTCTGATAAGACACTTATAATTTACGGATGAACCGTGGAGTAGAAATTATTTAACTTCCACTTCAGCACCGGCCTCTTCCAATTTAGCTTTAAGATCTTCTGCTTCTGCTTTGCTAACGCCTTCTTTTACAGCCTTAGGAGCGCCATCTACTAAATCTTTTGCCTCTTTCAAACCAAGTCCTGTTAAGTCTTTAACTACTTTAACAACACCTAATTTAGCTGCACCTGCACTTTTTAGGATTACATCGAAAGATGTTTTTTCTTCTACTACAGCAGCTTCGGCAGCAGCAGCAACTACTACAGGAGCAGCGGCAGCAGCAGGCTCGATGCCATATTCTGATTTTAAAATATCAGCCAATTCTTTCACTTCTTTTACAGAAAGGCTAACTAATTGTTCTGCGAATGCTTTTAAGTCTACCATTTTGACCTATTTTAATTTGGTTTAATAAATAAATTAATTTTCTCTTTCAGATAATGTTTTGAGGATTCCTGCGATGGTACCGCCACTTGATTGAAGTGCGCTGATAACGTTTTTCGCAGGTGATTGCAATAATCCGATAATCTCGCCGACCAATTCTTCTTTTGATTTCAGTGTTACCAATGCTTCTAAAGATTCTTCTCCCATGAAGACAGCTGAATCGATGTAGGCACCTTTAAGGGCTGGTCTTTCGACGTTTTCCTTTTTTCTAAAATCTTTTAATAATTTGGCAGGCACATTACCTGTAGAGGTAAACAAGATAGCTGTCGGACCAGCTAACACCTTATCTAAATCTTCACTATCTTTTCCGGCGATTGCGAGTGCTTTTTTAATCAACGTGTTTTTCGCTACCTGCATTTGAACATCTTTTTCAAAACATGTTCTGCGTAGTTTATTGATTACTTCCACACTTAAACCAGAAGCATCTGTGAAATAAAAATAAGATGAAGAACCGAACTTTTCAGCTAAGCTGTCGATGACGTTTTGTTTTTCAGCTTTGTTCATCTCTTTTGAATTTTTTAGGGTATTCCCCCATTAGATAATTAAATTCCCGGAATGCTTTTGATATCTACTTCAATAGAAGGACTCATGGTTGTAGACATGAAAATACTTTTGAAGTAAGTACCTTTAGCGGCGGAAGGTTTCATTCTAGACAGCGTAACAATAAGTTCTTTCGCATTTTCGGCGATTTCCTTCTGTCCAAAATTGATTCTTCCGATTGAAGCGTGAACGATACCAAATTTGTCCACCCTGAAAGCAATTTTTCCTTTCTTAACTTCCTTTACAGCATCGCCGACATTATCGGTAACTGTTCCGGATTTTGGGTTTGGCATCAGGTTTCTTGGACCAAGAACTTTTCCTAGTCTACCGATTTTAGGCATGACGTTTGGGGAAGCAATAATTACATCGATATCTGTCCAACCTGAGTTGATTTTGTCGATGAATTCGTCCAAACCTACGTAATCGGCACCTGCTGCTTTAGCATCTGCTTCTTTGTCCGGTGTACATAGAACCAAAACAGTTTTTGTTTTACCAGTACCGTGTGGAAGGCTTACCGTTCCACGAATGGCCTGATCGGGTTTACGTGGATCCACACCCAAACGGATGTGTACATCCACTGAAGAGTTGAACTTCGTTGCGTTCACCTCTTTGGCTAAAGCAGCAGCTTGATCTAGCGAATAAGCTTTACCCTTTTCTACTTTAGCGTTTACAATTTTTCTTTTCTTTGTTACCTTCACGGCATTACATTTTTGTGGTCAACAATTAATTTTCCCAAGGTGCTGTACCGGAAACTGTAATACCCATGCTACGCGCTGTACCTGCTACCATCTTCATTGCTGAATCCATAGTAAAGCAGTTAAGGTCGGGCATTTTGATTTCTGCAATTTCCTTGACCTGGTCCCACGAAACAGAACCAACTTTCTTACGATTAGGTTGTTCTGATCCTTTTTTTGCCTTTGATGCTTCCAATAATAGGTTTGGAGTAGGCGGTGTTTTGATGACAAAGGAGAAGGATTTGTCTTTAAACACTGTGATTACTACCGGGCAAATTTTTCCCATTTTATCCTGTGTAGCAGCATTGAACTGCTTACAGAACTCCATGATATTCACCCCTTTAGAACCTAGAGCCGGCCCTACTGGAGGTGCCGGATTTGCCATTCCGCCTTTTACCTGAAGCTTGACAAAGGTTTCGATTTCTTTAGCCATAATTACACTTTTTCAACTTGCATGAAATTCAACTCCACAGGAGTTTTCCTTCCAAATATTTTTACAATTACTTTTAACTTCTTCTTATCGTCGTAAATTTCTTCAATAGTACCATTGAAGTCATTGAATGGACCATCTGTAATTTTAACAGTTTCACCTACTAAGAATGGTTCGTTGACGCTGTCACCCATTTCTTGCATTTCATCCACTTTGCCGAGTATTCTATTTACTTCAGACTTTCTCAATGGTGTAGGTCTATCTTTACCGAGGAAATGAATGACGCTGGTTGTATTCGCGATTGTTTGAATTATTTCGTCGTTCATTCTTACGGGATCTGCTTCAATCAGCAAGTAACCGGGATAGAAATTTCTTTCCTGAATTACTTTTTTTCCGTTTTTTAGTTTATATACTTTTTCGGTTGGTACAAGGATTTGAGTAACGATTTCGCTCCATTTAGATCTGGATATTTCCATTTCTAGATAGTCTTTTAATTTTTTCTCTTTACCGCTTATAACCCTAAGCACATACCACTTTTTATCTTCGCTCATTCTTTGGGATATTAACCTGTAATTTTGTAAATCACTTCTTGGAACAATAGATTTGACACGCCATCCATCACACCTATAACGAAAGCAATAATGACTGCTGCTATCAGCACTACTGCCGCACTTGCCCTTAGGTCTTCCCAGGTAGGCCAGCTTACCTTTGTCATTAATTCATTATATGAATCTTTGATATATTGTTTAATACTTTCTAACATGCTCGCGTGTTTGATGCACGGGTACTAGGATTCGAACCCAGATCAAAGGTTTTGGAGACCTCTATTCTACCATTGAACTATACCCGTATAGACTAAATGAAGGCCTTGAGTTATCCTCAAAAGCCTTCATTTTAGCTATGTTTACAATTATTTAATAATATCAGATACCTTACCGGCACCAACTGTTCTACCACCTTCACGGATAGCAAAACGAAGACCTTTTTCCAAAGCTACTGGGTAGATAAGTTGTACAGTAAGTGAAATATTATCACCTGGCATAACCATCTCAACACCTTCTGGCAATGAAATTTCTCCGGTAACGTCAGTTGTTCTTAAGAAGAACTGAGGTCTGTATTTGTTAAAGAATGGTGTATGACGTCCACCTTCTTCTTTTGAAAGTACGTACACTTCAGCTTTAAATTCAGTATGTGGAGTGATAGTACCTGGCTTACAGATTACCATACCTCTTTTGATATCAGTTTTTTCGATACCTCTCAACAACAAACCTACGTTGTCTCCGGCTTCACCGCTATCTAAGATTTTACGGAACATCTCAACACCTGTACAAGTAGAAGTCATAGATTTTTCTTGAAGACCTACGATTTCAACTGGGTCACCAGTTTTAACGATACCTCTTTCAATTCTACCAGTAGCAACTGTACCACGACCTGTGATAGAGAATACGTCTTCTACAGGTAAAAGGAAAGGTTGGTCGATTGGACGAGGAGGAACTGGAATCCAAGAGTCAACAGCATCCATTAATTGGTTGATAGCTGCAACGCCGTCTGCTTCTCCGTTCAATGCTTTAAGTGCAGAACCTTGGATTACAGGGATATTATCGCCATCGAACTCATAGAAGCTCAACAAATCACGAATTTCCATTTCTACTAGCTCTAACAACTCAGGGTCGTCAACTAGGTCAACTTTATTCATGAATACCACTAACTGAGGAACACCTACCTGACGTGCAAGAAGGATGTGCTCACGAGTTTGAGGCATTGGACCATCTGTAGCAGCAACTACAAGGATAGCGCCGTCCATCTGAGCAGCACCAGTTACCATGTTTTTCACGTAGTCAGCGTGACCTGGACAGTCAACGTGTGCATAGTGTCTAGCATCTGTTTGATACTCTACGTGAGCAGTGTTGATGGTGATACCTCTTTCTTTTTCTTCTGGAGCGGAGTCGATAGAATCATAATCTTTCTTCTCTGCGAGACCTCTTGATGCCAATACGTCAGTAATTGCAGCAGTCAAGGTAGTTTTACCGTGGTCAACGTGGCCGATTGTACCAATGTTTACGTGCGGCTTATCTTTTACGAATTTTTCTTTAGCCATGGCTAGAAATTTTTAATACTTTATTTAATTAATAGATTCAACAATAACAATTTTGAGCCAATGATGGGAATTGAACCCACGACCTCTTCCTTACCAAGGAAACGCTCTACCCCTGAGCTACATCGGCTTGGATTTTTCAAGGAGAAAGCTACATGCCGTTTGACAGGTGTCATTTTCCTCAAGATGGTCGTAGACTGTCAAAACAATCAACCATCATTGCAGAGCGGGAGACGAGGCTCGAACCCGCGACCCTCAGCTTGGAAGGCTGATGCTCTACCAACTGAGCTACTCCCGCTTAATAAACAATAACTGCAAAGATTGGTGGGGCGTGATGGATTCGAACCACCGAAGGTAAAAACCAGCAGATTTACAGTCTGCCCCATTTGGCCACTCTGGTAACACCCCAATTAAACTACGAGCCAGTGGAGGGATTCGAACCCCCGACCAGCTGATTACAAATCAGCTGCTCTGGCCAACTGAGCTACACTGGCAGTCTAAAAATAATATCTTTGCAAGAACTTTTTGAGGTCACTTTTTAACCCGTCCTCAAATTTGGCTCGCAAATGTACGACATTATTTTTAAAGAAAAAAATACCTTAATATTAATTTTTGATTTTTGTTTTATGTTTTGTTAATTGTCGACGGATAGATTCTACCGCCAAATCGACAGATTCTTCAAAAATCTCTGAAGTTTCGCGGGCAACAAGGGTTGCACCGGGAATATGTGTTTTCAAAACAACTACTTTTTCTTTTACTTGAGCATTCATATTGCTGAGGCTCAATACCACGTCGGCATTGATAATATTATCATAGAAGGTGTTCAGTTTGTTTACTTTCTTGTCAATAAAGTCGATTAATTTTTGATCTGCATCGAAATGCAGTGATTGAACCTGAATTTTCATAACTTTTGTTTTAAGCCTTTGGATGTGATAATTTATAAATTTCCTTTAGTTGCTCTATGGTATTGTGTGTGTATACCTGTGTTGATGCTAAACTGGAATGCCCGAGCAACTCTTTAATATCATTCAGTTTTGCTCCCCGATTGGATAAGTGTGTGGCGAAGCTATGTCTCAACACGTGCGGACTTTTCTTCTCTACTGTACTACATAAACTCAAATATTTTTTGGTGATTCGATAAACATAATTTGCATAAAGTGGTTCTCCTTTTTCAGTAACAAACAAATAATCTCTCTTGTTCGGATGCGCGCTGAAAAAATCGTTTTGTAATGTTAAAAATTTCTCCATCATATAAATCATATCAGTACTTAATGGCAATATTCTTTCCTTATTACCTTTTCCCAATACTTTAAGTTCCCTTTTGACAAAATTTATATCTGCAATCTTAATATTGATTAATTCTTGCCTTCTTAAACCTGTATTGTAAAGCATTTCAATAATGAGTCGATCCAAGTTTCCGGAATAATCATCTGAAAATTCGCCATGGGTATTTTCCAGCATGTTATTGATTCCCTTTTCAGGAACGAATTTTGGCAATCGCTCTGGAATTTTGGGTGTAGAAATTTTATCTGCGGGATTGGTTTTCAAAACATTCTTCAACTGTAAAGTCTTAAAATAAGTTTTTAAGGCCGACAGTTTCCGCTTTATTGAACTGGGTAGTGTGTCTTTTTCGACCAACTCAACTATCCATGAGCGTATATGCTTGGAAGTAAGCGACTGAATGTGGTCAGGTGATTCGAGGGTAAGGTTGTAATGTTCAGACAAGAATGATGCAAATTGTTTTACATCATTCATATAAGAAATCAGTGTGTTAGGGGAATAACGTTTCTCGTACTTTAGGTAGCTTTCAAATCCTTCTAAAAACATAATAGCTTAACTCCTTTTTGAAATCAGAAGTTAAGCTACTAAATTATTTTAAAAAAAACAAATTAATCTTCGTCTCTTTTCATTTTTTCTCTGTAAACAGCTTTTAAGACAGTGGTTCTTTTTTCAATAGAAGGCTTTGTAAAAGATTGGCGATTACGAATTTGCTTCATAATTCCTGCTTTTTCGAACTTCTTTTTGTAGTTTTTTAAAGCTCTGTCTAATGATTCTGCATCTCTTGCGTCGATGATCAACATATTTTACTTTCTTTTATTTTTAAAATGAAGTGCAAAGATAATATTCTTTTTATAGATTTCTATCACTTAACGATTTTTTTATAAGCACAAATCGCTCACTAGATATTCCCGTTTAAAATTTCTCTTGAAATAACCAATTTTTGTATTTCTGAGGTTCCCTCGCCAATCGTACATAGTTTTGAATCTCTGAAGAATTTCTCTACCGGAAAGTCTTTTGTATAACCATAACCGCCAAAAATCTGTATAGCCTCAGTGGAAGCTTTTACTGCGAGTTCTGAAGCATAGTATTTTGCAAAGGCACCTTCCTTCGTCATTTTCTCCCCTCTCATGATTTTGTCACATGCCAAGAAGGTGAGCAATTTTGCTGCCTCCAGTTCTGTAGCAATATCTGCCAATTTAAATGAGATGGCCTGAAAAGTAGCGATGGGCTTTCCGAATTGCTCTCTTTCTTGTGCATATTTTAATGCTGCCTCATAAGAACCCTGGGCAATACCTAAACTCAATGCTGCTATGGAAATACGACCACCATCTAAGACTTTCATGGCCTGAATAAAACCATCTCCAACTTTTCCCAGAACATTCTCTTCCGGAATCCTACAATTATCAAATATCATCTCAGCAGTTTCAGAACACCTCATGCCGAGCTTATTTTCTTTCTTTCCTCCACTAAATCCAGGTGTTCCTCTTTCAACAATAAATGCTGTCATACCGTGACTATCTAGAAGTTCACCAGTTCTTGCAATCACTACTGCAATATCGCCGGACTTGCCATGTGTGATAAAGTTTTTAGTACCGTTGATGACCCATTCATTTCCTTCCTGATGTGCTACGCATTTCATTCTCCCTGCATCAGACCCGGTATTGGGTTCTGTTAGTCCCCATGCTCCCAACCACTCGCAACTAGCGAGTTTAGGAAGATATTTTTGCTTTTGAACCTCATTGCCAAACTTAAGTATATGACCAGTACAGAGTGAGTTATGTGCCGCCACACTCAATGTCAGGGAGCTATCCACTTTTCCAAGTTCTATCAAAGCTGTAACGTATTCAAAATATGTTAACCCTGACCCACCATACGCTTGTGGCACTAAGATTCCCATTAAACCAAGTGCTCCTAATTGTCTTAAAGTTTCTCTAGGAAGTGTTTGCGCTTCATCCCATTCCATCACATAGGGTCTTATATTTTTTTCTGCAAAGTCTCTCACAGTTTGAGCAATCATTTGCTGATCTTCAGTTGGTGCAAAGTTCATGAATTATAAAATTTAACTAATTACAAATGTAAGAATTTGAAGGCTTTAAAATTGCGTTTAACATTTTAATAAACTACTACTCTATTTTCAGGTATGGCGTAAGCTTTTCGAGTGTGCTTTTATCCATCTCATACAATGCTGACATATCACTTATTTGTTGAAATTTTTTGACCTTCTCTCTATAGTTAACTATTTGTCTTGCCAATTTTTCAGAAATATACGGATGCATGTTTAATGCCTCGAGTGTTGCAGTATTAGGGTTGATTACCTTTATCTTGCCGGAACTTAAGGTGAGTAGAGGCGCCACCTTATCAAAGGTTTCCGCTGTAATACCATAGACTTCTTTTAGCTGCTCCGGCTTATAAAATCCTCCCAAGAGGTCTCTGTATTTGATAATCCGTTCTGAAAGCACCGCTCCTATTCCCGGCAATTGCATCAATTGTTCTTTCGTTGCACTATTGATATCGGTAATAGCTGTTTTTTCAGGGCGAGTTTTAGATTGGGTGGAATAAGCTATAATATGTTTTTCTTCATGCCTATCGTTAAATTTCACTTTCTGCTTGGATGATTCGGAAACCAGCGACACCGTGTCTTGCAATATTAGCGCATCAATGTTACTACTGTCATGATGGCTTTGAAGTAAAAAATTAACTAACAAGCAAATAAATACTGTCATCAAGACGACCAGAACGGCATTTCTTTCCATTCTTTTCAACAGTTGATTTGGTTGTTTCATAATACAAAAATAAGAAAGGGTGCCAAAAATTGACACCCTTTCTTTAATTTATTGTTCCAAAAGTTTATGGAATATATAAGTTAAACTCTACCCTGCGGTTTTCTGCTCTTCCTTCGGCTGTTTTGTTATCAGCTTTTGGTTTGGTTTCACCATAACCTGCAGATTTTAATCTCTTAGCATCGATTCCTTTGCTAATAAGGTAATCCATAGCTGTTTTAGCACGTGCTTCTGATAAAGCTTGATTCTTAGCTGCATCACCAACATCATCTGTATGACCATCGATATTAACGTTGTAGTAAGGATATGCTTTTAAGATTGAAGCTACTTCATCCAAGATTTTTGGTGAACCTGCCTTCAAGGTTGCTTTAGATGTTTCGAACTGAATATTTCTTACAGCAAACTCGATTTTCTTTTTATCCTCTTCCTTCATTTCAGGACATCCTTGATTGGTAGCAGAACCCGCTACATCAGGACATTTGTCTTTGCTATCTTCAACACCATCTTTGTCTCTATCAGAGAAAGGACAACCTTCACCAGCAAAAGTACCGGCAACTGTTGGACATTTATCTTTAGCATCAACGATACCATCACCATCACTATCAGGATCTGGACAACCGCCAAATTTAGCGATACCTTTTACTTTAGGACAAGCGTCTTTGATATCGGCAACACCATCGCCATCTGTATCTGGGCAGCCGTTGAATTGTGCTAAACCTGCAACTTCAGGGC
>JAIBAX010000029.1 GCA_019694955.1 Chitinophagales bacterium
ATTAAATCTATTAATTATAATTATTATTAAAATAAATAATTTAATTAAACAAAATATTTTAAAACAATATAAATCATTTAATTATAAATAATTATAAAATAAAAAATATGTATAAAAAAATAATACTTTTTGGGCTCATTATATCGTTCATACAAACCGGGCATTGTAGTACACGACCGAAGTTGCAGTATTTAGGTGCCGCTATTCACTTTCCTTTATTTGGGGAGCAACTTCCTGAACAAGTATCTTATCTTCCATTTCTTTTTGAAGGGCAATATCGGATTAAGGTTAACAAACAAGAAGCGATGCATGGTTGCATACTATATGCAGAACCACAAATTAATATGGTCTTTTTAAAGCCTAAAAGAGCAAGCTGGGAATTAGGTTTAAACTTAGGCATTGCCTATCAGCTAATGGTTCGACAGCGTAACCATCTCTTTTTTGGGATAGGTTCCGGGCCTCACTACTTCCCTACTGTTACGGCGCATCAGTCAAGAGGATTCCTATTTTCTGATAATTTTACTTTGGAATATGGTCATCACTTCGAGAAAAACTGGGTACTTACCACCCAAATCAGGTTTCGCCATATCTCCAATTTAGATATTCAACTGCCAAATAACGGTATAGATAATTTATTATTTGGAATTGGGTTTTTGAAGCGGATAGGATAACCTGTGCGATTTCACAAAATTATATTTCACTATTTAGTTAGTGGAGCGGCACTTTGAACTATGTATAATCCAAAAAATTCTTCTTCGAATGTATATATAAACTCTAATGAATTAACTTTAATGACTATTGTTTCATTTGACATTTTAGTAAATTTCCAATGCAATCCTTCTTTATTAAACAATCTTATCAAACTATTTAATGACAATGATTAATTCGTTGTTTACTTATACATAGTTTGACATTTCTTTTCTGCACTGTGCCAAGCCTTATAATGATAGATTCAACGAAATATCCTAAATCTAATACCAGAGTAACTACCAAACCTTGGTAATTTTCCAACTTAATTAAACGCGGTGTCTCATCTTCATTTTTGTCTATACTTTCAATATATTCAATATTATTTTTATTACTCCAAACTTGATTAACTTGCAATTCATAAAAATTTCCAGTTTTAACGAAATCTAAAATTTCAACATCCATAAGTCAATTTTTCTTTGTACAGACACCAATCATCACCCCAAAATCGCCGTCTGTTTGAACCCAATTTTTTGTCGGTAGGTATGTTCTTGAGACGTAACCATCTAAGTACAAGGCATCTTTACAGCCTATTTCTTTGAAATATGTTGCGAAGTCATACAAATTGATGGCCTTCTTCGACATGGCAAAAACCACCTTATTATCTGGCAAGATGCCTACGCCATTTCTGATATGCAGATTGGTAGAACCTTGCTTAAAGGCTGGATGAATATTCCCCTCGATGACTAACATGGGTCCGGACTGGGTAGCATAGCGTATATTTGTGGAAGGCTGAAAAGATGCGGTGGCAGTCACCACTGCCCTATTTTCGTTTGTAATATAAAAAATGCCGTTTGGCATTAGATAAAAATTCCCTGTTCCCTGCGCCGTATCTGTGGGTGTTTTTTGAATATTATCTTCAATAAATAAGCCTTGTGGTGTTCCATCCGGAAGATACATACCACCATTCATGGCGAAAATAAGTTGCTGATTTTTGCTCGCCAGCCATTCCTGAAGCCGACCAATACTTTTCAAGCGATTGCCATCATCATCTTTCCAGTACATTTTAATGGAGTACTGTTCAGGATGAACAATAAAAGTAATCAATCTATCGTCATCCAACTTATCCTGACCGAATAATCGGACAATGGTTAAAACTGCTGTCAGTATGACAAAAATGATCCAAATTTTTACTTTCTTGCTCATCTTCTAATACTGGCTTCTAAATTTTGATACTCATTAAGCGTTGTAGGGCCAAACATTCCAATAACTTTTGCTTTTTGTTCGCCATCTTC
Source organism: Chitinophagales bacterium (assembly GCA_019694955.1). Lineage (GTDB taxonomy): Bacteria > Bacteroidota > Bacteroidia > Chitinophagales > JADIYW01 > JADIYW01. The sequence continues at coordinate 1,983 of JAIBAX010000029.1, forward strand.
TATTTCAAATATGCAAGGTAAAAAATCAGTATAGATAACATTTTGCACAATCGGATGACCATAACGGAGGTGATACTCTATAAAATCGAGCATCCTTCCCGTAGTTTTAAAATCACCTTTGCCCACCCAAATAATCATTTCCGTTGCAATATCTTCCATAATGATATATTTCCCAATGGGGTCATCTTTCCATTCTTCCCAAGTTGAAAGTTGAAGTAAAGGTGGAAATACTTCTTTTATTTCGAGGAAAAAATCATCCATATAAGCGTCGGAATCAGGCATGTTTAAAGATACGATTTTTTGATGAAAACAAAATAGATTATCAATCAAATGAATTACTTTTGCTTACTATATTTGAGAGAATGAAACAACTATTTATTATTGCAATCTATATATTTTCTTGCCAAAAAATGGTAAAAGTTAAGCATGAAACTGACATTATGTTTTATAAGGAAACTGAAATATTAAAAGAATTAGACTTGGCCTTTCATGAAATTCCCAGTAGTTACTTTCCGGAAGGGAAATCACAAGATATAAAATATAACTTTTTTTTAGATTTAGAAAATGGGTATGTAAAGACTGGAGGTAGTAAAATTCACTTATATGCTGACGCAACAAGGTGGGCAATAGTATTTGAAAAAAATGGCTACCATAATCGAGCAACATGTGCCGAAATAGAATTAACTTATATAGGAAATTGTGTTGATTACCACATAGAAACCTTCCCAGAAAGGAGTTATATCTCCAATCAATCCAATATTATTTTAATAGAACCAACTGAATTTGAAAGAATTGAGAACAAAGAAGACAAAGGATTGGAAACCTTTGAATTAATTGCGCCAAATACTAAAGAGGTTAAAATTCGGGACACTGTTACCTCTTTTGAAAATAATTATACAAAATATGAAAATATAGGCATTGCAATCCAAGATTATAAAAATCCCAACAAACTAATTAGTTTTGAAAATCTAGTGAGATACTTGCAAGAAACCAACCCAACAATAATAAGTGCCAATGAAACGGATATAAAGGAATATTTACCTAATGACTTACCTAAATTAATGACTATTGATGCATTTCATTATGTTAGCTTTTATAATAACACACCTCCAAGCAAACAAGAAACTTTCAAACTAATAGCAAAGATTCTGACGACTAAGGATGTTGCGAATTGGAAACCAACCCAACAACCTAATAATCATTGGAAAAATTGGAAATCAGGAGACTTATAATTCCTTTCATTCCACCTTCATAAAGTTTACATGTAGATGCTTGCTCTGACTCAAACATCAGAAAGGAAAAATCAAGCATGTATAAAGATAAGTATAACTACAACTCTTGAAGGATTCAAAACCCTTCAAGAGTTATAATACATTTCTTTCTAAAAAAACCTTTCCCCTACTTCGGTTTTAGCAACTTATCCAACAGATTCTTCCCTTGTGTTTTCACTTGCTCCTTAGGTGCTGGTGCAGGAGTCGGTTTCGTGGCATTGGTATCTGTCGGTGTTGTGTTATTGGCGGGCTGTTGATTATTGGCAGGCTGACTGTTATTATTGGGTTTACTTCCCGGAATATTGATAGGCAATTTATCCAAACCTTGCTTGATTTGGTCTTTCACAACTTCCTTGCCTTTATCAATTGCCTGATTCTTCAAATCTTGCCCAAAAGCTTTCATGACATCTTTGATATTGGTCGTCACCACAGGATTCGTGAGCGTTCCTTTGATCAATACGTCAAACTTAATGGGTGCATTTTCATCGTATTTTACGCCAATGGTTTCCAGATGTTTGAATTGTGCATCGATAAAAGACTTCATTTCTCCACCAAATTTACCTCTTGGAACAGCCATATGTACAATATAATCCATCGTATTATCAAAACCATGACTACCTTCTATGTTCATTTTTGTGTCTTTCACAGCAAAATCAAAAGGTTGTACATTTACTCTTCCATTCTTAAAAGAGAACTTGGCTTCTAAATTGGAGAGGTCTAATTTTTCCAACTGTGGGACATTTACTTTATTGAGTAATTCCATGTATGGTTTGAAAGATTTATCGAGTTCTCCTCTTAAAACCAATGCCAACCCTTCTCCCGTCAAAGAATTCAGAATAGGGTTCATATCTTTGCCTAATTTACCGTCTAAGCCCATACTACTGGAAAAAGTACCGGAGATAAACTTGGAAATTGGTGCAATTTTTTGAATGGTATTAAATGTTTCAAAGGTTTGCTTGAGGTTCCAGTCTTTGATATTGTAATTCAGATTGATATCCGGTTGATAAGGATTTTTTGTTGAATAAGAACCATTGATAACGGTGGAGCCGCCTAAAAGATTGGCGCCCACATCTGAAAGGGTTAATTTTTGGTCGTTGATATTTACTTTCCCTGCAAAATTGGTGAGACGAAGGTTATCGTATAACAATTCTCCAATTTTCGTTTGTATGTTCATATTTAAATTTTCCGGCACCAGTACAACTTCTTCTTCCTTTGGTGCAGAAGATTTTTTGGAGGTATTGCCTGTTGGTGGTGTTTTAAACTCGTTTACATCTATTTTATTGGAGGTAAGGTTGATATTGCCTTCGAGTGGTTCATTTTTCTTCAACACATATGCCCAATAATTTTCTACATTGCCATTGATATTAAAATCGCTTTTGCCGATGGTGCCTTGTGCCTTCTCTACAACTATGGAGGATGGAGTAAACTTAACATTGGCTTGTGGCATGTTCACTGTGGCAGGAAGATTGGCAGATTTATAGGTAAAACCTGAAAGAGAAGCAACGCCATTCGTGGCGATATTTTGATATTGTTTGTTGTCGATATCAGATTGCTTGCCTTTTGCTGTTACATCTAAGTTCAATTTTCCTTTCATATCGGTTCCTTCTATCGGAAATACCTTCAACCATTTCTCGATATTCGCTTTCCCTTTTAGAGCAATGTCAAAGTTTGGATCTGCTAAATTATACACGAGTGCTTTAGCAGAAACGGGTTCATTGTCTAGTGACGCCGTCAGGTTTTTCAACTCAAACCTAGAATCCTTGATAAGTCCTGTTGTATTGATGAGGCTGGCGTCTGCCAAGATATTCTTTAGTTGCGCGTTATAGGCTTTATTCTCATAGTAGCCGTTGGCGATATTAAAAATGGCATTTACCTTGGGGTACAAGCCTGCCGCCTTGTCATAAATACCATTTGCCTTTCCATTAAGGACTAAGGTACCATCTAATTTTTGGTCTTTCAGGGGATAAAAACTCTGAACATCTCCCAAATCCACTTTTGCATTTGCAGTGGCATTGATCAGCATCTTTGTGAGTCCTTCAACAGTGCCTTGCGCAGAAATGGGATAGTCGCCCAATTTGGCATTCAGGTGTTTGAGATTGATTTTGGTCAGGTCTACATTTCCGGTGGCATTGGAAGCATTCATGTCTATTCCAAGGTTGGTTATTGCTTTTGGCAGACCTTTGTATTGTATTTTTCCGTCCTTTACCAACAAATTCACGTCAAAGCCCGGGATGTGTGTACTGTCTAAAACGCCCTTTATTTTTCCGTCCAAACTGAATATGCCATCCGTTTTGATATCGCCTAAATCTTGTACAATAGACGATGGCAATAAGGATAGGAATGCTTTCAGGTCATTGTCTTTTGTAGCGAAACTGAGGTCTAAATTGGTATTTCCTTTGCTCTGATCTACTTTTCCTTTGGTTTCCAATTTCAAGTCGTTGATGCCGATAGTATTTTCAATGATTTGATACACTTTATTTTTCAAGTCAATATCGGTATTGGCATCCAAGGAAACCCTACTATTATTCAAGTAGTTGGTGCCGCCCATTGAAACATATGCGGAATCTGCCTCTAGTGCAGTGGTTGCTTTAAATTGATCGGAGCTGAAGTTTCCAGAACCATCGATATTTAATCCGGCAAAACGTGCCACCGTTTCGCTTACTTCATCCTTGTAGCTGATGCGGGCATCATTGATGGCTAATTTTTGCAAGTCGAGGTTGAAAGGCTTGGCTGCTTCCTCCTTTTCTTCCGTAGGTTTCATGATGTCATAATTCGCAGAACTATCTTTTAACACGACGGCATTGATAATCGGTTGGTCGATTTCAATGGAGTTGATTTCTATTTTTTGCTCACGAATATATTTCATAAGGTTAATACCGGCAGACAATTCATCGACTTGCGCTAAGGATACGCCTTCAAATTTACCAACACCACTGATATCTAAATCCTTCAAGCCAAAATGTAATTTTGGAAATGACTTGAACAAGGATACGCTGACATCGTCAAAATTTACCTTTGCATTGATAGATTTATTGATTTCATTTTTAGCAATAGCTACAAGCTTATCTTTAAAAAGTAGCGGTGTTAGCGCTAACGCTCCTACAATAACGATAAAGAAAACCAATAGACCAATAAGTACTTTTTTTAGCATGACTATTTTTTTATTATTCTAGCAATTTTTATTCCACAATAAACGAACGGACGACAAAGCGATTATTACTTGTAATGCTTACAAAATACATACCCTTCGACCATCCTTGAATATCAATAAAAGGCTTATTCAGCAAATCTGTTTGATATAGGTTGCGACCATTGATATCGACTATGGAAATGGTATACGTATTATCTGACATCATGTTGCCAAAATGAATCCTTCCACTAGGTTTTAAAAGAGTTGGGAACAACTGTACGTCAAGTTGTTGCAAAGGGTTCAGGTGAATATTTGTCACTTCCGGTTCTACTAAGGTCGCAATAAAGGCGTTGCCATTTTTGCCATTCTGTATCAATATTGTATCAAAGAGACAGCGCTTGGTATAATTTCCAACACAGTATATTTTATCATCATCTATATCGAAGGCTGTAATTTCATCTCCCCCATTTATATCATCACCGCCGGCTTGTTTAGCCCATATCATCTCCCCATCCGTATTAAATTTGATGAGAAAAATATCGGAACTACCATAGGAGGTTAAAGTATCTGTCTGCCAGTTCATCTGTGCTCCACCAAACCATCCTGCGATATAAACATCGCCATTTTTCCTGACCTGCACGTCTAAAGGTCTATCCTGAAACAGTAGGCTGCCGCCTATTTTTGCCCATTGGATGTGTGCTTCTTTATCAAATTTTGCGACTACTACATCGTCATAGTATCCGAACGACTCAATGGTGAGTGTATCTAAAACGGCTGTATGGGTACTATTATAGCCAAAATTGCCAGAGACATATATATTCTCGAATTCATCGACGCCAACATTGGCAAATTCTCCTGAAAACTCACCTGTCTGTTTTGCCCATAAAAACCTACCGTCTGTATTCATTTTTCCGAGAAAACCGTTGCTTTTGTCGCCCACTTGCAAGGTATCACCTTCTTGAAATATTGGAAATCCCAATACATTTCCACATAATAACAACTGATGATCGGGTGTGTTTTCTAAGCCATGAAAGAATACATTGGTATATTGACGACCTCCAAAGGAGTGCAGCCATAATACTTCTCCCAAAGGTGAAAGCTTAAGTATGAAAGCATCATAATTGTTAACACTTTGTCCCTGTACGGAATCATTGCCAACGATTAGAGTGCCTTTAAAATATCCAACCGCATAAATGTTTCCAAAATCATCGATGTGCACATGCTCTACTACATTATCTTCCTTTCCATTTATTTGCATCCACCAATTAAAATCACCGTTGGGGCTGAGACAAGCCACAAAAGCGTCCTGCTTACCTTCAGCGACCATTGTATAGCTGTCAAAAACCAATTCTTCTGAGAAAGAGCCAACAATAATTGGATTTAAATCTTTATCGACTGTAATATCTGTTATGGATTGATAATTCCTTCCGGAAAATGGTTTTGTCCAATTAAAAACCCCTGTTTCATCGCTTGAAACAACATAAGCGTCTCCGGCTTCCGGAATCAAAACGGTAGTGCCAAAACGTGCTGTATCATCAAAAGTACCCGAAAAGTAAACCTTTCCATTGTGGTCTGAAACGATAGATGAAGCATTATCATAACCTACTCCGCCTACTTGCTTTGCCCAATCCCAATGCGGATTTCCTGCAAACAGTACGTTTGCAGTTATTATCAGCCATGTAAACAACGTATATTTCATAAAGAATGTAAAATTACATAAGAAATCACTATTGTCCGATAAAATTATTTTACTCATTATTTCAATTCTTAATTAACTGATTGTCAATTGTATTTGCAATAAAAAAATGAGAATTTTAAAAAACAAGCATGTATCATACAATAATTTTACTATTAACATTAAGGTTTTTCGATGATTGATAAATATAAATTATTAACATTAATTAATCAGTAAGTTTCAATTATAACTATTTGATTTTCATGCTAAATGTTTGTCACTTTTTTGTCTTGATACAAAAAAGTAACCAAAAAAAATCAAGACAAAAATAACGCTCCACGCCTCAACAACCCACGCTCGCCGCCGATTTTTGTCATGCCCACGCACATTTTTATTTTTTCCGGACAACAATGATAAGAAATATAGATAGATGTTACAATAAATATTAACAAACCGTCAATGGTGCATATCATTATTTTTCAGTAATTAATAAATATGTAATTTTGTCCTCCATGATTCTTATTTTCGATTTTGGTTCGCAGTATACGCAACTAATTGCACGCCGGGTGCGTGAAATAAACGTCTTTTGTGAAATAGTGCCTTTTTCCAAGATTCCGGATTCTTTTGAAGGCATTGAAGGCATTATCTTAAGTGGTAGTCCATTTTCCGTATTGCAAGATGATGCGCTACAATTTCCTTTGGATAAAATCATTGGAAAACTCCCGGTATTAGGTGTTTGTTATGGGGCACAATATATAGCGCACAAAATGGGTGGTCGTGTCGAACGTTCCAATAAGCGTGAATATGGAAGAGCAAATATTATCGATTTGGCTGAGGATATTTTTGTTCATGATATTTTATTTGGTTCTCAGGTGTGGATGTCTCATGGTGATTCCATTTTACAACTACCGGAGAATGCCACCCTCCTCGCCTCTACAGAATCCATTCCAGTGGCCGCCTTTAAGCTTAACGACTCCCCTACTTACGGCATACAATTCCATCCTGAAGTGACACATTCCCTTCAAGGAAAAACGTGGTTGGCGAATTTTGTGTTAGGCATTTGTAAAGCGAAACAAAACTGGACACCAGAAGCATATATCGAATCAACGGTTGCACAATTGAAGGAACAATTAGGAGATGATAAGGTTGTTCTTGGGTTGAGTGGTGGTGTTGATTCTTCTGTTGCTGCCTTACTTTTACACAAGGCAATCGGAAAAAACCTGTTTTGTATTTTCATCAACAATGGACTTTTGCGCCTACATGAGTTTGATAGTGTTTTGGAAAGTTATCAAGGCTTGGGTTTAAACGTAATTGGTGTAGATGCTTCAAAGGCCTTTTATGAGGACTTGAAAGGAAAAACTGACCCTGAAGATAAGCGTAAAAGCATCGGGAAGGTGTTCGTTGAAATATTCCAACAGGAGGCCGAAAAACTGACGGATGTTAAGTGGTTGGCACAGGGTACTATTTATCCGGATGTTATAGAATCGGTATCTGTTTATGGGCCATCTGCGAAGATAAAATCGCATCATAATGTTGGCGGATTACCGGAAAAAATGCATTTAAAAATTGTTGAACCGCTGAATAAGCTGTTCAAAGATGAGGTAAGAAAAGTAGGTCAATCATTAGGACTTCCCAATCCTATCTTACATCGCCATCCTTTTCCAGGACCGGGCTTGGGCATTCGAATTTTAGGTGATATCACTCCCGAGAAAGTACATTTATTACAGAAAGCTGATGCCATCTTCATCGACAATTTGAAAGGTTCAGGGTTATATGATATCATTTGGCAAGCAGGCACTATCTTATTACCTATTCATAGTGTTGGCGTTATGGGTGATGAAAGAACGTATGAGCAGGTAGTGGCACTCAGGGCTGTAACATCCGTTGATGGTATGACGGCAGATTGGGCACATCTACCGTATGATTTTTTGGCAAAAGTCTCTAATGAAATTATCAATCACGTAAAAGGTGTGAATAGGGTTGTTTATGATATTAGCTCTAAACCACCTGCAACTATTGAATGGGAATGATTTTTGTAAATATTTATATCTCTTTGTAAACTGAGGAAAAATGAATAAAATAGTATGGAGTTTAATGGTGTCAGTGATATTGGTTTCCTGTCACTCCACAAAAAAATTAAGTGATTCAGAAACATATACACCTATTGCGGTAGATACCGCCAGTGGTTTAGGCAATAGCCCCATTAAGAACATTGAAATTAAGGATCAGCAAGGCGATGCTCCCGTGGTAACTACACCTGAACAACCTTCCCAACCAGAAGATGTTATAGTTCCGGAAAAACCTACCAAAGCAATTTTTAAAAATCCTTTCGAACATGTTTTTGCAAAAGACACTATCAACATTGCTGTTCTCTTGCCTATAAATCTTTGGAAAACACCTACGACAAGTGCACAAAAGCAAAGTTTTTCCTTTGATGCGCCCACAAAAATGGCTTTGGATTTTTATCAAGGCATGTTAGTGGCACTGCCTAAACTCAACGGATTAGGTATCCATGCCAATATTGAAATTTATGATGATCAAAATGATGAAGGAGTTGCGGAATCTATCGTTAACAAACCTGCATTTTCTAAAACTGATATCATCATCGGTCCGATTTATAACAAAAATTTGCGTACTGTTGCCAACTATGCCAAACAAAGGGAAACGCCTATGTTTTCACCCTTATCTGCGTCTTCAAGCATTACAGAAAGTAATCCTTATTACTTCACTGCCAATGCTACCAATGAATCGCATTATGCAGCAATATATCAGGAACTTATCAAAAGATTTGATGGTGATACCGTATATATTTTCAGGGAAGGCACAGATGACGAGGCTGGCGTAGTAAAGGTTTTGAACAGTAAAAATAAAGAATGGGGCGAACGCATCGTTTTGATAGAGAAAGTCATCAGCAAATCTTGGGATACTACAAAAGTGCCCTTATATTTCACAGATACGCTGCCAAAGAACATCATTATTCCTAGCTATAACAAAACCTTTGTTGGGCAATTGATTGGAAGGTTAAAGCTTTTACCAAAGAATCATTTTAACATCTATGGACTTTCCACATGGAGTACTTTTGACAAAAAAAGCTTAACCATGAAAAACGGTGATATCTTTTGTACCGCTTCGAATTATCTTCAGTATAGCAATTCTGAATACAGTATTTTTAAAAGCACTTACGAAGCTAAGTTTGACAAAAAACCGGGAGATGCTTCCATTCAGGCGCATGATCTCGTTGTATATCTTGCTACTCTATTAGACTCGCAAGCCTTTAACCCTTACGGCAATAGTGCCTCTGAAAGCATTCAATATATTCAAACACAATTTGGATTTGTTCCGAACAAAAGTTCGGATGGTCAAGTTAATTATTATGACAATAGTTTTGTATATATTCTTAAATTTGACCAAACAAGCCAAACATTTGTTAAATACTAATTACCTAATAATCTAAACCGATGAAAATAAAATCTATTCAGACCTTACTATTTGTACTATTTAGCTCTATGCTGGTAGCGCAAACAAATGTAACGCTCCTCGGCAGAAAAACTTATCCTGGCAAAGAATGTTCTGCGCTTTGGGGATATACGGCACAGGATGGCAGGGAGTATGCCTTAGAAGGTGTAGCAGATTATTTGTCCATCGTTGATATAACGAATCCTTCCAGCCCTTTGGAAGTAGCGCAAGTGCCCTGCTCAAATTCTATTTGGCATGAAATAAAAACATACAGTCATTACGCATATATGGTATCTGACCAAACTTCTGATGGCGTTATTATTGTAGATTTACAAAACCTGCCGAATAGTGTTACATATACTTCTTGGCATGGAGAAGGTACTCCAGGGCTTTCTGTGACCAGGGCACATACTTTATGGATTGATACGTTGGAAGGCATATTGTATCTCAATGGCGGTTCTAAAATATTGAATGGCGTTAACTACAGTGGAACGACTTTTCACGACATCAAAACAAACCCGTTACAGCCAGCTTGGTTAGGTGCCTATAACGACCGTTATGTGCACGACGCTTATGTAAGGGACAATTTTATTTACACGGCAGAAGTTTATGATGGCTATTGTTCCATAGTCGACATTTCAGATAAGGCGAATCCTGTAAAAATTACCGATTTCAAAACACCCAGTCAATTTACGCATAATACTTGGCTATCAGATGATAGCAAATACTTATATACGACGGATGAAGTTGGCGGTTCTCGAATTGGAGTTTATGATATCAGTGATTTATCTGATGTGCGATATGTTGGTTTTTTCAAGTCTACTGCTACCAATCCTGCTATTATCCACAATGTACACGTTAAAGATGATTTCTTAGTAATGTCTTATTATAGGGATGGTGTAGTAATTGGCGATGCCCGCGAGCCGGAAGCCATTATTAATATGGGCAATTATGATACCAGCCCACAAACCGGCGACGGCTTCAATGGTTGTTGGGAAGTATATCCTTATTTTCCATCCGGAAATATGATTGCCTCCGATATAGAATTAGGATTATTTGTGTTAAAACCTACGTATATAAGAGGAAGCCATTTAAAAGGTATTGTTTATGATTCCATTACTAAAGACCCCATCCTCAATGCAAGCGTAAAATTAGTTGGCGGTGGATTAAATGATAATACTGACATCAGTGGGAAATATATTATTGGCAGAAAAGTGGAAGGAAATATCAATGTAGAGATTTCGAAAAGCGGCTATACTACACAAACCATTAATAATGTGCCATTTACACGTGGTGTCACTACCGAATTAAACATTGGTTTATTGAAAGTAGGTACAGCTGTTACTTATAATAATATTTATGATGTTTCACTCATCAACAATCCTGTTGCCAGTGCATTATATTTAAGTATTCCTAAAAATTTCACGGGTTATTTACATTATGAGCTTACTGACATCTCAGGGAAATCTGTAGGCGCCGGTATTATTCAACAATCTGGTACTGCTCAAATTTCAGAGACGGCGGCTTTGTCTTCCGGTCTTTATTTTATTTCTATAAAAAACAATACACAGGCAATCTTTTTGGGTAAATTCGTAAAACAATAATGCGCAAATTACTTTCCGCCGCTATATTGACCATATTTATTGCAAACACCTGTTTCACTCAGGAACAAGATAGCCTTCCCAAAATCAGTCATCGGGATTCCATCAGTATCTATGCACGGGAATTTTTAGGAACGCCTTACAAATATGCTACGCAAAACCCAAAAGAAGGCTTCGATTGCTCCGGGTTTGTAAACTATGTGTTTACACATTTCAACTATAAGGTTCCCCGTATTTCAAGGATGTTTGATGGCATCGGACCAGAAGTTGCAGAGAAAAATGCCCAGACGGGTGATATCATCTTATTTACCGGAACCAAGGCAAACGACCCCACTATTGGGCATATTGGCATTATCATTGAAAACAATGAGCATGGCATCTTTTTTATACATGCATCTTCCGGAAAAAATATGGGCGTAATTATTAGTCCGCTGGAAGGATATTATAGAAAGCGTTTTGTTAAAATTATCAGCATCGCCAGAATTTAACAGCAAATAATGCCTGTTATTAGTCAATAAATAAAATTGGGTTTTATCTTAATAATCACTATTTTTGTTCGTATTAACTGAGACCATGAAGAATTTGCTTTTCCTACTTTTGTTATCCTTCACCTACGCCTCTTTTGGACAGGTTACTTGTGATACATCTCTCTTTGTTAAGGCAAGAGTTAGCATGAATGACCAATGGAATTCTGGAGATTTAAGCTGGGAATTTGTGAATGACTCTGGAAGAGTGGTAAAGTCCGGGGCAGTAAATACTACTGCTGCTTTTTGCTTACCCAAAGATTGCTATAACTTTAACCTGAAAGATGCTAGTGGTGATGGCTTCCAAAATGGCTATTGCCGAGTATTTCTCAATGATGAAAAAGTATTGGAAGTAACCAATAATTTCGGAACATTGTATCAATATTCCTTTGGTTGTGCTGAAGGAGAAGTTTGTGAAGCGCCCATTCCTTTATTATCTACGGGAAGCTTTGTTACCGCTTATGAGAATACATGGTACAGTTTTTCTCCCATTGAAACCGGGCGATATGAGTTTGAAGCCTGCAATAACAGTTGTAATACAGGCATATGGATTTATGATGTCTGTCCTGCAAGGGTGAATGACCAAGTTACCGGAACAGTAGCTTTTGCCAATTCAGGATGTACCCCAACGGGTGCTAAGCTTGTTGCAAATCTTATCAAAGGAAAAACGTATACTATCAGAATTGGTGATATAAATAATCATTGTTCTGCTACTGCACTCAATTGGTCTTTTTCCTATCTTGGTCCAATTGTCGGTTGTCTCGACCCGCAAGCATGTAACTACAACCCTGCGGCTACCATTGCCGGAGATTGTATCTATCCGGGTGATCCAAACTGCACAAAAGGACCGGATTTGATTCTTGACTCAGCTCTTGTGCGCTCTTCCATGAAACTTAAGGTCATTAATAATAGCGATAATTGCACCGTACAGGAAAAATGTGTTTCAGGGTATGGACCGAGATACGTGATTAGGTTTTCTACCAGAATCTTGAATCGTGGTGATAAAGACTACTTTATCGGCTCCACTCCTGACGATCCTTTACAATCCAACGAACAGTTCCAATGGGATCCCTGCCATGACCATTGGCATTATTATGGCTATGCAGAGTATGCCTTATACGATAGCCTCGGCGTAAAAGTTCCTGTGGGCTTCAAAAATGGATTCTGTGTGTTAGATTTAGACTGCCAAGGTGGAGGGCAACAAAAATACTCCTGTGGCTATATGGGTATATCTCATGGCTGTGAGGACATTTATGACTCAGAACTTGACTGCCAATGGATAGACATCACCAATGTAGATACTGGAGACTATACCTTTGTAGTGAGAATTAATTACGACCGATCGCCAGATGCTGCAGGAAGTGTGGAACAAAGGTACGATAATAATGATGCTTACTATTGTATTCATATCGGCAGAAATGCTCAGAACAAACCCACTTATCAGTTCAGAAACGACTGCCCTCAGTTTACTGACTGTTCCGGCGAACCTTTTGGGATTGGGCAACCTGATTGTGAAGGCATTTGTAAAGGATTTGCAAAAATTGGCGATTATAACAAGGATCGAATCATTAATCAACCGGATGTAGAAGCATACTTTACTGCTTCTTTAAACCGAGAAGATGCTGTCCCTTGCAATGACCTGAACGCAGATGGTACTTTAAACATTGCAGATGCGGCACTGGCGCAAGACTGCCACCTGAAAGGCGAAAACTATGTTCCACCCACCGGAGGCCTACAAGACCACTGTGAATTTCCGAATTTGATTGCCAACTGGCAGGATACTGCTTTCCTTGAAATGAGTACACCCAATGGGAGTTATATCGATGTATTTATTAGAAATCCCAATTTTTCTATTTTGGGATGGCAGTTTAGCATGAAAGGCATACAGATAGATTCAGTTCTTTCACTCATTAGTTCACCGTTGTATAATACTCATTTAGATTTTAATTCGGTAACAGGTAATATTGCCTCATTATCATACAATGAACTTTTAATCAATTCCTCCAATGTTCCACAACCCTTTCTAAGGGTATTTTATAGTCTCCCGGAAAATGAAGTGTGTATCGACACGGTACATGCCATTGTCAATGACAAGTACGAAAGAGTATCAAAAGTAGCAGGTGCTTGCAAAACACTTACCCGCATTTTTAACAATGTCACTCCTTTGAATTCCGGTATTTATCCCAATCCATTACAACATCATGCAACACTTACCTTTTCCAATCCTAAAAACGAATCTTTCTTATTGGAAATCATAGATTTACAAGGAAAAATCATTGACAATTTCGGGTTAATCAATGGAAGCAAGTATGAATTGAATCAACTCAACTACACGCCGGGAATTTATTTTTATAGGTTAAGTGGCAGTGTGGTAGAAATTGGAAAAATGGTGATTCGGTAAGGTTATAGCATGTATGGAGACCTGACAGGTTTTGAAAACCTGTCAGGTCTGTTAGGCAATAAAAGAATTATCCTTTATAAAAGGCATTAATACCCAATTCCTGTTTAAGCAATTGCAATTCTTGGTATTTCCAAAGAATGGAGAGTTTAAGAAGAATAGTCTTTTGTCGTTGTTCTCCATAATATTCTTGGATAACTATGCCCCTTTTATACCAAGTTTTCATCACTTGGATGAACGCAATGTAGTTTTCAATTTTATCTATGAAGAATTTCAATTCAACTTGTGTACCGTCTTTAAAAGAAAAATATAGGTTTCCAAGTCCACTATTTACTGGTCCTCTGCGAGTAAGAATCATGTCTTTAACATAATTAGAATGAATAGTGATATTAGAGACCTCATCCATGTTGATTTCTCTTGAGCCAAAATGCGCTGCATTTGCCATCACTTTATCGTCAGTAAAAATAAGATATCCAATAATGAATGATGCTTCTTCCTCAATTTCCTTACGAATATTTTTTATACCCCACATGCCGAATACAAAAGCTAACGCTAGCAGTATTAAGCATCCTAATGCTGGAAAAAGGACAAAAAAAGGCAAAATCAAAATTAGCGAAACTTTAATAACGGTGAACAAGTGGCTCTCCTTATTAGTAATTTCCTTATCGGGATGAATCCATTTCAGGGTTGTTAGAATTCTTGTCATGTCATTACAGCATTATATTCATATAACCTGCAAACATTTGAAGAAATTCCCTAATAATAGATTATGCTTCATTCTCCACCAGTGCCGGCCACTGAGGATCCATTTCCTCTAACGCTTCGCAGACATACTTTGCAATAAGATATTCTTTGTACCAATTTTTATCTGCGGGAATGATATGCCAAGTGGCATGTTCGCTGCAATGCTTAAAGCAATCCTCATATGCTTCCATATAATCGTCCCAAAGTTCTCTTTCCTTCATGTCATCCGGGTTATGCTTCCAATGTTTTTCCGGATTAGTCTTCCGTTCTAGCAGTCGCTCTAATTGGGCTTCTTTAGAGATGTGCAAATAGAATTTTAGCACTCTTGTCCCTGTATCTTCGAGCAGTTTTTCAAAACTATTGATATGCTCAAAACGATTCTTTACGGTATCTTCGTCTATCCATTTATGTACCCGTTGAATTAACACATCTTCATAGTGGCTTCTATTGAAGATTTGTATCATCCCTTTCCGTGGTACTACATGGTGTACCCTCCACAAAAAATCATGTCCAAACTCTTCTTCTGTAGGTTTCTTAAAACAATGCACATTAACACCCATCGGTATCAATCCTCTAAAAATATTTTTTATTGCCCCATCTTTACCGGAGGCATCCATACCTTGGAAAATAACTAACAGTGCTTTCTTCTCTTCGGCATAAAGTTTTTTTTGTAGATCTTCAATTTTAACAAGATATTTTTCCGTTCTTCTTTTAATCCTGTCCTTTTCAGCATCCTTCGGTTCTACCGTGCTGATTTCTGATAATTTTATTGCCATTGCTTTTTATTGAAAATTTATAATTTGTACGATGATATTAAAACCAACCTTTTTTCCCTTTTCCACCAATACCTAATGCTCCCAGAAGTCCTCTCGTAAGCTCTCTGGCCACTGTTCTGCCAATCTGGCGTGTTGTAGTACTTCCCATTACTTTTTCAAAAGTGGACTTTTCCTGCTTGCCAGATTTAGGTACGACCTTCTCTGCGGCCTTTTGTTCTGCGGCTTCTGCTTCTTGGGCGGCAATAGCTTCAATTTTTTGGTTGAGCATCTCATAGGCACTTTCTCTATCTACTACTTGACCATATTTAGCATACAATCTGGAGGCGGCAAGTATTTGTCGTTTTTCATCATCTGTGATAATATCCATTCTTGATGCCG
Source organism: Chitinophagales bacterium (assembly GCA_019694955.1). Lineage (GTDB taxonomy): Bacteria > Bacteroidota > Bacteroidia > Chitinophagales > JADIYW01 > JADIYW01. The sequence continues at coordinate 17,936 of JAIBAX010000029.1, forward strand.
GAGGACACATCAACGTTTGTGCCAACGGCGTTGGTATGCCCTTTTCATTCAACACAGAGACAAAGGCTTCTCCAATCCCTAAAATCGTCAGTACTTCGTCGATATCATAATGCTCTGTAACGGGATAATTCTCCGCTGCTTTCTTGATGGCTTCTCTATCTTTTGCAGTAAATGCGCGTAAGGCGTGCTGCACCTTCATCCCTAACTGACTTAGTATGGAGTCTGGAATATCTACCGGGTTTTGTGTACAGAAGAAGATACCCACACCTTTCGAACGTATCAATTTGATGATGGCTTCCATTTGCTCTAACAATGCTTTGGATGCTTCATTGAAAACCAAGTGTGCTTCGTCAATGAATATCACCAATTCAGGAATATCAACATCTCCACGCTCCGGGAATTTTGCATACACTTCCGAAAGAAGGCTCAGCATGAATGTTGAGAACAGTTTCGGTTTATCCTGAATATCATTTAATCGGATGATATTGATATATCCATAACCATTTTCATCTTTCCTCAATAAATCATTGACATCAAAGGAGGTTTCACCGAAAAAAGCATCGGCACCTTGCGTTTCCAGTTCTATAACCTTTCTTAATATAGTGCCTACGGTTGCAGGGCTTACGGCTCCAAATTCCTTTTCAATTTCTTCTTTCCCTTCATTGGTGACATATTGCAACACTTTCTTGAAATCTTTTAAATCTAGCAATGGAAGTCCATAAGTATCACAAAACCTGAATATCAAGGCTATCACTCCTTGTTGTACGTCATTTAAATCGAGTATTTTCGATAATAACACGGGGCCAAATTCTGAGACGGTAGCCCGCAAACGAACACCATCTTGATCTGAAATCGTCATCAATTCAGTAGAATAGGCTCTTGACTGCCAGCTAAATCCAATTTTCTGGGCACGCTCCTCAATCTTTGGATTGGGAGAACCCGGTTTTGCCAAGCCGCTAAGATCACCTTTTATATCCATTAATAACACAGATACACCATTTACAGCAAGTTCTCCTGCAATGTGCTGCAAGGTCTTCGTTTTACCAGTACCGGTAGCTCCGGCGATAAGACCATGTCTGTTAAATGTCTTTAAGGGTGCTTTCACTTGTAACCCCGGAATGGCAGTTCCATCTATCATTGCTGCACCCAACAGCATAGACGCTCCTTGAAAACTATAGCCATTTTGAATATCGCTCGTAAATTTTTCTATATTACTCATCGTTTTTATCTAATTTAAATATTGAATACATTACCTAAGTCAGGAATTTCTATATTTTTATATCCCTCTTCCAACAGTCCTTGTTGCAATCGCTCTTGCCTTTTTAACTCGCCGTGTACCAAGAAAATCTTTTTTAGCTTCCCTTTGTCCTGATTGGAAAGAAAGTCCAGAATCTCTCCATGGTCAGCATGTGCCGACATCGATGACATCACTTCAATGGTTGCTCGTACTTGCAATAATTTGCCAAATATCTTCACTTCTGAAGGCCTTTTCACCAACTGTTCTCCCAGTGTTCCAACGGCACAATAGCCAACAATAAGGATGGTATTTCTTGAATCCTCAATATTATTGAAAATATGGTGTTTTATTCTTCCTGCTTGCGCCATTCCGGAAGCACTAATGATGATAGCAGGCTCTTTTAGGTCGTTGATACGTTTTGATTGCTCTACTTCGGAGACATATGTGAGGGTATTAAACCCAAAAGGGTCAGGATTTTTCCTCATGTATTCATGAATTTCTTCATCTAAGCAATCGGGATGCATTTTGAAAATCTCTGTGGCATTGACTGCCAATGGGCTATCGACAAATACTTTGATTTTTGGTAATTTATTTTCAGCATAAAAACGATCTAGCTTAAACACTAATTCTTGTGTTCTTCCCACACTAAACGCCGGAATAATTAGCTTCCCACGATTTTCTACACATGTTTTTAAGATGATGCGCAAGAAGTCATTATCTGAAGTTTCAACGTCCGGATGCGTCTCACCACCATAGGTTGACTCACAAATCAAGTAATCACATTGTGGCATATGCTCCGGATCTTTTAAAATCGGTCGATTGGGTCTGCCGATGTCGCCGGTAAAACCGAATATCTTTTCATGATAATCGTCTATTTTAATCTTGAGACTGACAGAAGCACTTCCAAGGATATGTCCGGCATCATTGAACTTCACTTCGACACCAGCATATACTTTAAAGAACTTATTGTAGCCAATACCAACAAATAATGGCAGTGCATTCCTTACATCTTGAGAAGTATAGAGTGGTTTTACTTTTTTTTCTGTTTTGCGAGACTCATACTCTGCATCTTTCTCCTGAATATGTGCAGAATCCATTAGCATGATAGCCGCTAGATCCCTGGTGGCGTGCGTACAGAAGATTTTCCCTTTAAATCCATCTTTGACGAGTTTTGGTATCCTTCCGCAATGGTCAATATGGGCATGACTGAGTATTAAGACATCGATATCTGCCGGATTGAACAGCCATTCTTTATTAAAATGTTCCATATCGTCCTCAGACCCTTGGTACAAACCACAATCCAACAGAATTTTCGCTCCATCATTGAGGGTAAGCAGGTGACAACTTCCAGTGACGGTTTGTGCTGCTCCACAGAATTTTATTTTCATGTGAACACTTTAATGTTAATATTCTTATTCCTTGACAAATTTACTAATACCACGACCGGATTCATTTTCAACTTCAATGATATACACACCTGATGCCAATCCCGAAAGATCTATATTTGTATTTCTACCGGCAGGTACTTCCTGAATAAGAAGCGCTTGTCCTAACATATTCAATAACTTAACTGTAAACATACCTGAACCATTTATCTTTACTGAAATTTGGTTTGTGGCAGGATTAGGAAATACAGCTATCTGTTGATCCAAATTATTCTGTACGATTCCAGTTGGCGTGGATATCTTGAAGTCTTTATCGTTGATATCAAAAAAGATGTTTCCGGCCCCTTCTACCCATACCCGAGCCTTTAGAGCAGGTGTATTGGGAACGGTAAACGTATAACTGCCATTATTGGGTACATTTTTTGCCAATGTATCTGTAAAAGTTGCCCCACCATCTAACGATAGGATGATATTTACATTTGGCGTGTTTATTTGTCCGGTATCTGTTTCTGCTACATTCCATGTGATGGTTTGCGTGGTTTCCGTTTCCCATACAATTCCTGTAGTATTTGGGCTTGTTATAGAAAATGGTACGGAAGTTTTAATGACTTTGATGGAGTCCGTATCTTCAGAATAGGTAACGCCACCGATGCCATCACGAACGGTTAATCGAAATATCAATGTTCTTGCTTTATTGGGTTTGAATTCACCGGGTGTGTTGGTATTGCTTAACACATTAGCGAGTTTTGGAAAGTATCGCTTACCATTTGTGCTAGGGTCATAACTTCTAAAAATGGGCGAGTTGGTACCGGGGTTATTCCAAGCACTGAAACCACCTCTATTAAACTGCTCCCAACTATAGGTTACTGTCTGACCATCAGGATCACTACCGAAACCTTCTAACCAAAATGGTGTATTATAGGGAATGACATAATTGCCATTCATTTGATCGATAGTAGGCGCATTGTTTCCGGTAGTCGTTTTAACTGGACAATTATCGCCTTCCCCCAAGGTAATAAAATCAACAATTTCATCTAAACTTTTGGTATGGAAATAAGCAATGGAATGAGGTGCTAAATCATCAGAGCCACAAATTCCGGCATACGCCATGATAGTAACGCCACTGCCCGGTTCATACGCTGCAGAAGTTTCACCATTGCCACCACAGGATCCTTGTGTGGAATTGAATGTATGATTACCACCAAATTGATGCCCCATTTCATGAGCAACATAATCTATATAAAATGGATCGCCGACAGGGTTTGGTAAACCTGTAACACCTTGTGCTTTTATACCTGTTATACATACGCACCCTAAAGATGCAACACCGCCACCGCCAGTACTAAAAACATGCCCGATATCATAATTGGCATTTTTTATACGCGCATCACAAACTGTTTGGTTTTGTCCTAACATGGAAAAGCCATTATCGTTTGAATAAGGTCCTCCGGTTGTAAAAATCAGGGTATCGGTATTATCTACTAAAATCATACGTACGCCCAATTCAGTTTCATAAACGAAATTGACACGGTTGATAGCAACTACATACTCAGCCATCACATTTTCTTTAGTACCACCAAATACCGCCGCATATTGACGTGTGCATGCCAATGCTAATCGGTAGGTACGAAGATCTTCCGCTATCGAGCGCTCAGGGGTATTATTAGCTCTAGCGTAAATTTCTTCTAATTGCTTTTTTCGCTCCTGATTCGGTGCATATCCTTCAAAATCACAACTAAACTTTTGTGGAGAATTACAGTCATATTTATTATAAACGATGTACTTAGCATCACTACGTTCATCATATGGGTCGATTAACACATCCCCTTCAACGGTTCTTATCATCGCATGAAACCCGTTCTGCGTAAAATCCATGCGAAGAAAAGCCTGATTTCCAACACCATAACCAATGTATGTTTTTAAGTAGGGATACTTCGCGGCTAATCCCGACTCCATAATGGGAGATTCCATTACAATAAATTCCATGCTGCTACCATTAGGTATGGGTAATTCCACATGCTTTCCATTGAAACGAGCGTTTGCACTTGTTTCCAAAGGCGCATCTTTTAAAAATTCTTTCATTGACATGATATCCAGTGAATAGGTTTTGTATGCCACAGGAAAAATCTGTCGGGATGTAGTTGTCTTCTCAGCTATCGATTCAGTATATTTAGACCAATAGTTTCGCCCATTTCCAGCAAAAGTTGAAAAAATCTGAAAAAACAATAAGCTTAGTATTACCCTTTTCATAAACATATTTTTCTACAAATATGCTATTTTTTCTTGGGAATACAAAAAAGGCGAACAACAAGTGTTCGCCCTCCAAAATACTAACAATTTATTTATTCACAGCCGGACTGATTTTGTTTTTTTACCTTTCCGGTCTCAAAGCCTAATTCGCGCATCCTATCTATTATTCCTTGATACTGAGTGGCATCCATGGTTCTTTCACGACATAAAATCCACAGTGTACTAAAAGTAGGGTCGCCAACTACTGCATAAGAATAATCCTCAGCCAACTCGATAATCCAATAATTAGAGGCAAAGTCAGGATTGTTATTTCCGAAAAAGGAAACTTTCAACTTGGCATTATTTGAACCTGCCTCTGGAACGGCTTTGCCTGTTATCCGACTTACCGGACCCGTTGGTGCAAACAATTTACAAGTGTTTGTCACCTTAATGGAACCATCCGAATTAATATCATACTCTGCTTGTGTACAATTACAACCCGCCTGAAAGACTTGTGGTAATGAAGCAATCTCATACCATTTACCAATATAACGATCAACATCCACAGATGCAACTGTAGGTAAATCACCCACTTCTTCTTGCTTACATCCAAAAAGGAAAACTACTAAACTAAGAATCAATAACTTTTTCATAATGCTTTTAATTGTGTAACAGCATTTTATAATTTTTGTTTAATATTTAATAATTTTTATTAAACAAAAATTGCGAATGCAATAGATTTTCGTATTATGACTTAGTGGAAATGCAAAATTGGTATAACTTTGCAGGATGAAGAAATTTCTTTCTTTAGTAAAATTTAGCCACACCATCTTTGCACTTCCTTTTGCAATTATAGGTTTTTTTCTAGCGGTAAAGGTTCATGAGTATTCATTTTCATGGCAAAAATTTTTATTAGTGTTGGGCTGTATGGTAACAGCCAGAAATGCGGCCATGGGTTTCAACAGATATATTGACAGGGCAATTGATGCTAAAAACCCACGTACTGTCATTAGAGAGTTACCTGCCGGCGTAATCAGTGAGCGACAAGCTTTATTATTTGTTATTGCCAATGCCGTGGTATTTATCCTCTTTACCTTTTTCATCAACCGGATTTGTTTTTATCTTTCTCCCATTGCCTTATTAGTTATTCTAGGATATAGTTACACCAAAAGATTTACAGCCTTGTGTCATCTCATTCTGGGAGTTGGATTGGCGTTGGCACCGATTGGCGCTTATTTAGCTGTCAGCGGAAAATTTCAATTATTGCCTATTTTGTTCTCCTGTATCGTATTTACTTGGGTAAGTGGCTTTGATATTATTTATGCCCTACAAGACAAAAATTTTGATCAGACGAATAATTTGCACTCTATTCCTTCTTACTTCGGAGAAAAAAAGGCTTTGCTCATCTCTACCATATTACATATCATTTCTGCTTCCATAACTATCTACATTGGTTTCTATGGTGGTTTTGGTATTTATTACTTTTTGGGGGCGGCCATTTTCTGTGTTTTACTAGTCTATCAGCATACTTTGGTGAAGCCAAATGATCTTTCAAAAGTAAATCTTGCTTTTTTCACGACAAATGGCATCGCAAGTGTTATTTTTGCAGCATTATTTTTAATAGACGTTTTTACACATGGCTAAAGCAATGGCACTTGATTATGGAAAGAAAAGGGTTGGAATTGCCTTAACCGATGATTTGCAAATCATCGGCTCTGGACTTACAACGGTGGAAACGCCTGCTTTAATGGCTTTTCTAGAAAAGTTACTATCAAAAGAGAAAGTAGAAACGCTGGTGATTGGCGAACCTAAGAAGCTGAACAATGAACTGAATTATATTGCACAGGAAATCAAGGTTTTCATCGAAAAATTCAAAATAAAATTCCCTGATATTGCCATTATAAGCATGGATGAAAGATTCACCAGTAAGATGGCCACACAGTCCATCTTAATGAATGGCATGAAAAAGAAAGATCGCCAAAACAAAGCATTGGTAGACGAAGTCAGCGCAACTATATTATTACAAACTTATTTAGATTCGAAAGCATTTTTATGATATTGACGATAACGACATATGGCGACCCCATCTTAAAGAAACGAGGTGCTGATATCGATAAAGATTATCCGCAATTACAGGAGTTGATAGAAAACATGTATCAAACCATGTATCGGGCCAGCGGCATTGGTTTAGCGGCACCACAAGTGAGCCTTTCTATCAGAATGTTTGTGGTGGATACCACGCAATTAGAAGATGAAAAGAAAAGAAAAGGATTTAAAGGCATTAAAAAAGTCTTCATTAATCCGCAGATTATTGAAGAGTCAGGTGACGAATGGAAATATGAAGAAGGATGCCTCAGTATCCCGGGAGTTAGGGAAGACGTCGAGCGGAAACCTGTCATTAAAATCGTTTATCTGGATGAGCATTTCACAGAACACCAAGAAACATATGATGACATTAATGCGCGTGTCATACAGCACGAATATGATCATATCGAAGGCATTCTGTTTACCGACCATCTTAAACCATTGAAAAAGAAATTGATACAAAAGAAGCTAGAAAACATCACCAAAGGAAAAGTAGATGTTGATTATAAGGTAAAGTTTTATAAGAAATAAACCAGCGGATGCCTAAAGAATTGTTCATCTCAGATGTGTGCGATACTTTGTATGCCTCTAATACAACCTTTGATTTCTTAGATTATTTTTTACAAAATAAGACGGAAAAATATCTTTTAAAGCTTATACGTTCCAAAATGTCGCCACTCAATTGGTGTGCTTGGTTATTGACAAAAATCAGCAAGCGTGACTATTATCGAATATTTGCTGTGAAGCTGCTGAAAGGATATTCTAAACAAATGCTGGAAATGGGTGCTCATGACTTCTACTTCCATCGGTTGAAATCGAAAGAAATCACCGCTTCAATTTCTTTGCTTAAAGAAAAAATGGATGAAGGTGCTGTAGTTTATCTCGCTTCCTCCAGTCTTTCGAATGTAATAGAAGTCATCGGAAAAGAACTACACATACCGTTTGTTGCCAGCGAACTGCATTATAACCACCAAAATATATGCACTGGAACTTTATCAACAGAACTTACCGGAAAGAAACTCGACTATTTTATGGCGTTCAATAAAAACGATTTTCATTCAACGACAATCATGACGGATAATTTCTCGGATTATGCATTAGCAAAATGGGCCGAGAAACGGATTATTCTTGTTTATTCCGAAAAAAATAAAGACTTTTGGAAGGACTTATCTCCCACTTTTATCGAAATGTACTGATGCTTAAATATCTTTTCCCATGCGCATATTTCTATTTCTCAAGAGTAAAATCTCTGCTGGGACTCATATTTTTGTTTAGTTGGGAGCTTATTCCCAACTTGCTGATTTTAATATTTCTCTCTGGCTTATCTGTCATCGAGGCACTTAAAAACTTCGGTCTTTCCTATTTACTGTTCATTTCCTTCTATGAGTTGGGATACATTATGAATGATTTGTATAGTTTTAAAAAGGAAAAAGACGGACGAAAAAGGTTAGGAAATTTCGAACCTAACAACGTACAGATATACATACTTGTAGCAATAAGGATATTTGTATTCATTGGGATTACGGTTATAGGAAAATTCTATAACAGGCCATTATTTTTTATATTCTATGCCGTATTGGGTGTGGTATTTTTTGCACATAACACCTTAAAAAACAAAGACTTAAAAACCATGACATTTGTCAACCTCGCTGCTTTGCGTTTTTATGCTCCTTCTTTCTTGTTCCTTACATCTGAGGTAGTGGCAGTTACCCTTTTTCCGGTACTCGTATTTTACGTTTTTTATAGAACACTCAGCTACATGGACAGCAAAGACTTGTTACGCATGGCTTCCAAGGAGACAGATAGCTTCAAGTGGGGATTTTATGTTTCACTAATGGGGTTAAGCGTGTTTGTATCTGCTTTCCAAGGCAGCTATGTGCCTATCATAGCAAATGTATATTACCTCTTTTGGGTACTCGGTTTAATGGCATATAGAAAAATCCGACAACAACCTAATACTTCTAGTGTTTAACACATTCAACAGTATTACTCAATTTGTACATATCAAAGCCAATGTCCCAATAATCTTGAATAATTTCCTCTATTTCAAGCCCAAAACGTTCGTAAAATGGATAAACCAACTGAGATGTTCTGACAGAGATAAACTTTATTTCGGGGTTCTTTTTGATTAATTCTATTCTGTACTTGGTGAGTGCCGTACCTATACCTTTCCCATGATAATCTGGATGAATAATATCCCAAGATATCTTTGCAGTAACACCATCTTCCGCAATATTAAACCCACCACATCCCACGACGGTTCCGGCGCATTCAACCACAAAATAATTTTCTGTAAAGTGGTTCAGAAAATAAACATAATCATGCTTTTCTTTTATAGAAAAATATTTAGGCGTATTTAGTTGAAACAACTGCAATACTGTCGCTTTATCTTTTCCATTATATGCCTTAATATTCATACCCATGTTATACCTTCCCCCACCGAAATCCATTTATATCTAAGCCAGCCAAATCCAATACCCTATCAACTACTGTTGCTGCCAGTTCTTCAAAATTTGTCGGATTACTATAGAAGGAAGGATTAGCAGGGCAGATAATTCCACCGGACATTGTTACCAACTCCATATTTTTAATATGAATTAGAGAAAAAGGAGTGTCTCTTACTACTAAAATTAGCTTTCGACGTTCCTTTAGTATAACATCCGCAGCACGGGTCATCAAATCATCAGAAAAGCCATGAGCGATACGCCCCAATGTACCCATGGAACATGGGCAAATGACCATCGTATCAAATCTGGCAGAACCACTCGCAAATGGTGCCATAAAGTCCATTTTCGAATAAAACTTAAATGGATAATCGCTATAAGCAGTATTTCCCAATTCCAAACGCCATACTTGCTTGGCATTATCAGACATCACTACGCCAACCTCCTCCACTTGTTCACTTAACAACGTCAATTTATCAAAAAGTACCTTGGCATATACTGCACCACTGGCACCTGTTACGCCAACTACAATCTTATTTTTCAATTTTTATGCATTTTTAAGTTAATAAAAAAGACATTTTTATTATTATTGCCAACTTGGTATTAAATTTGTACAATATAAACAAAATACAATAACATGAAAAAAGGAATGTATGTTTTTTTAATACCAATTTTATTATTCAGTATAGTTGGTGTAATTTCTTTAAAGGCTAAGACCCATAAAGAAAAAGTTGAACCCGTTGCTGAAGGGATTAAGTGGATAACCATCGAGCAAGCAGAACAACTCTCCAAAAGCAATCCTAAAAAAATTATGGTTGATTTATATACCAGTTGGTGTGGATGGTGTAAGGTTTTAGACGAAAAGACTTATTCAGATCCAAAAGTATATAATTATATAAATGAACATTTTTATGCCGTAAAATTTGATGCAGAAAGAAAAGATGACGTTGTCTTTCAGGGAAAAACTTATAGTTTTAACCCTTCACTAGCAAGAAACGGTTGTCATCAGTTAGCATTTGACTGGGGTAATACAAATAGCAAAATTGGTTATCCGACTATCGTGTATTTAGATGAGAACTTTGTCAAACTAGAATCTGATCCCGGTTATAAAGAAGTTCCTGCTATGATACAAAAAATTAAATTCTATGGTAGCGGAAGCTATAAAACCATGAATTGGCAACAATACCAACAAAGTGGCAATTAATGACAAAGTCCCTAAAAATACTTACCTCATGCCTATTTTTGGTTGTTTTTGTCGGAGGATGTAAGACAAAACTGTCTGATGCTTCTACGAAAGTTGCCGTTATAGAATCTTCACTCTTCAAAAAAGAAGCCGAAGAAGAAATTCATTGGTACACATTTGAAGAAGCCGTTGCCCTTAACGAAAAAGAACCTAAAAATTTATTGATAGATTTTTATACGACGTGGTGTCATTGGTGTAAAGTTTTAGATCAAAAAACATGGTCGGATAAAGGCATTGCCAAAATCGTGAATCAATACTACTATCCAGTAAAATTCGATGCCGAGCAACAGGATTCAATTGTCTTTCAGGGAAAAACGTATAAATTAATCAATACTGGCGGCAAACCCTATCACGAATTGGCAGCGTCCTTATTACAGGGGAAAATGACCTATCCAACGGTAATATTCTTAGATCCCGAATATAGAATCATCGCTCCCATAGCTGGATTTATAGAACCCCAAGAGATGGAGCCTATCTTGAGTTTTTTGGGTTTAGATTTATACAAGGATCCTTCGCAAAACTGGCAAGAATACCAAAAAAACTACAAACGTATCAAACCCTAATCCGTGACGATATAGAACTTTTTAACCATAGGATCGAGGCTTTCAATGAAGGCCTCGATTAATTTAGGACCCAATCTAACCCATAATGCGGCCATGCTTTCCTCACGCTCCCAAAGATTATTATTGGGAAACAAACCGCCTTTTAAGTTATGTATCTGGTCAATAGCTACGCTATGTTTTGCTTTCTCTGACTTTTCAATTTTGGCAGTAACAACTTTTATCTGTTCCTCCAAACGCTTTTCTTCTGCAGCCATAAACCCTTGTAAGGTTACATCTGTTTCTATGGCAATACGTTTTAACTTGCTAAATTCTGCTAAAAGATTCTCTTTTACTGCATCAAATACTTCCGCAAAGCTATTATTGGCGTGTTGCAAAATATATTGCTTTTCCAGTGTTTTGACATCTAAAAATATATCCTGCAAAACGATGCTTAATTTATCTAATTTTTTGTGTTGATTCCCAAAAACAGGTTGAAGTGAAGTACGCAAAACTAACATCGGAAAATGTACCTGATAGCAATCAAAAACAGCTTTCTGTTGCATCCAATAAGCAAGTTCACCGCCTCCACCAACAAAGGCAACGGCAGGCAAAATTGCTTGCTGATATAAAGGGCGAAGGATAACATTCGGGCTGAGGCATTCGGGATGTGTATGGACAAGCGATAACATTTCAGATGTTGTAAACCTATAAGCTGTGCCAACTACAATAAAATCACCATTATCCGCTCTTTCAATCCGCGCCCTGACTTGATCTTCGAGATAAAACAGATTGATATTTCGTGGAGTTGCCTGCGGTTTATATCCCAAAGATTCTAAAGCAGAAGAGGTGTCTTTTACCAAATCATATGCCTGCGGCTCAAACAATTCTTTAACCATAATAGGTTGAACCAATGACTTTAAATCAGCATCATCACCATCTACGACCAGAACGCCATACTTGCCGAATAAGGTATTTACCAATGCTCTGGTAGCATCCTTTAAACTTGATTTTTCTTGATATGCGTCTTGGAAGATTGCTGCTAATTGTTTGGCATGTTCTGAACTGCCCAAAACATCGCAGATTTGTGTCAGCGTGCTTTCCAAATCTTCTATTGACATACGTCCTGATGCTCCAGACTGTGAAGTATCCCATTTATATACCTTACCGAACATTTTTACCGTGCCAATTTCTTCCATATCATGGTCTTCCCCACCCATCCAATAAATAGGAACAAAATCATACTGTGGGAACTGTTGCTTAAACTGACGCGCTAATTGAATGGTATTAGCAATCTTGAGGATAAAATACAATGGCCCACCAAAAATTATTGGCTGATGTGCCGTTACAACACAATAAGTCTTTTCATTTAACAATAAATTTAAGTTATTTATTATAATTTCTTCTTTATCAATATTTTTATATTGATTTGATAAAGTTTTACTTAATGCATTTCTATCGTAATTTTTACCCTTGATTGCGTTCAAATTATTCGCTAATGTCACCTCGTCCATATAACCACCTGAAAACTTGGAGAGGCGAGCATCGTTTTTTAGATAGTCCAGGACGAGTTGCGAGAAAAATCCTGTTTCAGAATAATCAATTGTAGAAAAATGCATGTACTTTCAAAAATATTTCGCAATTTAGGATAATATTTGGAATTATGGGAAAGCAACACCAATATAAATTAACACTCGCATGGCTTGGAAATGAAGGTAGCGGTACACTCAACTACCAAGCTTATAACCGTGACTTTGTTGTCATTGCTGATGGGAAACCGCCTATTTCAGGCTCTTCAGACCCAGCATTTCGAGGTGATACCACACGTTATAATCCCGAAGAAATGCTACTTATGGCAGTATCTTCCTGTCATATGCTTTGGTATCTCCACCTTTGCGCGGTGAATGATATTGTTGTAGAAGAATATACAGATGAACCAACTGGAATAATGGAAGAAAATCATGAAAATGGAGGTCAATTTACGTCTATCACATTAAATCCAATAGTCAAACTAAAGGAACTTTACGATACCGTAAAATTGAACCGACTTCATAGCGAGGCAAATCGCTTATGCTTTATTGCCAACTCCTTAAACTTTAAAATCCTTCATGAACCAGGGTATATTTTCGAGTAATTAATCCCTAAATTCGCCACTAAGTTGGAGGTTTTTAATTAGCAATAATTCTGTCCAGTTTATAACCTTCGGATTTCATCGATTGTCAAATTTGTTATAGCAGCAATTTCTTCTAACGACATGTGGTTCTGCATTCTTAAAACTTAAATCCTTAATTCTATCTTTCTCAGGCAATAAGGAATTTAAAAAATCTATCAATAATGGCTTGCAGGCCTCCTCACCAAATATCCGTTTGAATCCAAAATCAGTAAAAGGATTTACATATTTCGCTCTCATAACATCAACAAATATTATATAAAATTAGCATTTTTTCTAAACAACCACACCATATAAATCAAAATCGGTGGCATCGGTTATGGATACACTAACAAAATCACCTACCCTACAAAAGTATTTTTTCGCATCTATCAATACCTCATTATCAACTTCTGGAGAATCAAATTCCGTTCTACCAATAAAATATGGTCCTTCTTTTCTATCTACCAAAACCTTAAAGGTTTTGCCAATTTTTTCCTCATTCTTGCGTGTAGAAATCCCCTGCTGAATATCCATTAATATGGCTGCACGTTCTTCCTTGATTTCTTGCGGAACATCGTCCTCTAAATCATGGGCGGAAGTATTTTCCTCATGGCTATAATTAAAGACACCTAGCCGTTCAAATTCCATTTCTTCAACAAAACGACATAAATCTTCAAAATCCTCCTCGGTTTCCCCGGGAAAGCCTACTAACATCGTAGTTCGTATGGCAATATCAGGATTTTTTGCCCGAATATCCCTTATCAAAGTGCGCATCTCAGCTTGTGTAATCTGTCGCTTCATATCTTTTAACACCTTGTCATTGGCATGTTGCAATGGAATATCCAAATAATTACATACTTTCTCACATGCTGCAATGGCATCTATGACATCCAAAGGAAATTTTGATGGATAGGCATAATGCAACCTAATCCACTCAATGCCGTCTACCTGATTCAATGCCTTTAGCAAATCACCTAACCTGCGCTCTTTGTAAATATCCAAGCCATAATACGTGAGTTCTTGCGCTATCAACATAATTTCCTTTACGCCTTGTTTTGCAAGATGTTGCGCTTCCTTTACTAGATCTTCTATCGTTCTGGAAATATGTTGTCCACGCATCAGCGGAATCGCACAAAATGAACAGGTTCTGTTGCACCCTTCCGAAATTTTTAAGTAAGCGTAATGTGATGGTGTTGAAAGTATCCGCTCACCTATCAATTCGTGTTGATAATCAGCGTTTAAGCGTGCTAATAATGCGGGCATTTCTAACGTGCCAAAATAGGCGTCTACTTGTGGTATCTCTACTTCTAATGCATCCTTATATCGCTGCGACAAACATCCCGTGACGTACAATTTATCTAATGCTCCATTTTCCTTCTTCTCCGCATAATGCAAGATGGTATTGATGGATTCTTCCTTTGCCCGGTCAATAAAGCCACAGGTATTTACAACCACTATATTGGCATCTGTACTATCTTCCAAATGATGTTCTACATCTATTTTATTGTATTGAAGTTGCGAAACCAACACCTCTGAATCCACCAAATTTTTGGAACATCCTAATGTGATGACGCTTACTTTATCCTTTTTATGTGATTTTGTCTTCATAAACTATTTTTGGGTGTGCCCCCGCTGATGGCGGGGTCGGGCTATCCGCTTGTATGGCTATTGCCGATAACGCTGCTATCCCTCACACAATAAAGATCCCCTACTTGCTAAACAACATATCAACAAATACCTCACGGTTAAACACCTGAAGTTCTTCCATTTTTTCTCCTAATCCAATGTATTTGATAGGTATTTTAAACTCGTCGGCAATACTCAGAATCACGCCACCCTTAGCAGTACCGTCCAATTTTGTTACAGTTAATGCGGTTACTTGCGTGGCAGCAGAAAATTGCCGTGCTTGCTCCAACGCATTTTGTCCTGTGGTAGCATCTAAAACCAGAATTACTTCGTGCGGCGCATCCGGAATAACTTTCGACATGACCCGTTTTATTTTCGTCAATTCATCCATGAGTCCTTGCTTATTGTGTAGACGACCTGCCGTATCAATAATGACCACATCGGCATTTCTCGAAACGGCGGACTGTACTGTATCGAAAGCCACCGCAGCCGGGTCGCTACCCATCGCCTGCTTTACGATAGGAACTCCTACCCGCTCCGACCATATGGTGAGTTGGTCTACAGCAGCAGCCCTAAATGTGTCAGCAGCACCCAACACCACACTAAGTCCTGCCTTTTTAAATTGATAGGCCAATTTTCCTATAGAAGTTGTTTTGCCAACACCATTCACCCCCACTACCATTATCACGTAAGGTTTCTTATCTCGAGGTACAGAAAAGTCATGAATGTCCTTAGTGTTGTTTTCTGTCAGTAATACTGATATTTCGTCTTTCAGGATATTATTTAGCTCACTTGTATTCAAGTATTTATCACGTGCTACACGGGCTTCCAGCCTATCAATTATTTTGATAGTTGTTTGAAGACTTACGTCAGAAGTGATCAAGATTTCTTCTAATTGATCTAAAAAGGAGATATCAACGGTGGCTTTACCTGCTACGGCTTTTGATATTCTGTCAAAAAAACCCACTTTGGTTTTTTCCAAACCTTGTTCAAGGAGTTCCTCTTCCTTTTTAATTTCTTCCGCCGGCTTTTCTTTGCCGAACAATTTTTTAAAAATACTCATGGTGTATATTTAACAACAAAAGCTTTCCAATGAAAAACACCGGAAAGCTTTACATATAAGAAATTTGGTTGTTTACAGATTTTTCAGGGCGTCCATTGCCAAGTCCTTGTGAACAATTTTTTCTTTAAAAACATAAGCACCAGATTTATCTGATTTTACGGTTTTAATGATTTTCACCATATTCTTGGATTCCCCAACGTTTTTACCCCTGTCAACACGCGCGTTTTTCGATACTTTTGCCATGGTTATTTAATTTCTTTGTGAACAGTAACTTTTTTAAGGATAGGATTGAATTTTTTCAATTCCAATCTTTCGGGAGTGTTTTTACGATTTTTTACCGTTATATAACGGGAAGTACCAGGCATACCGCTTTCTTTGTGTTCGGTACACTCCATAATCACCTGGATTCTATTACCTTTTTTCTTTGCCATTGCTGTACAATTTTTAGAAACCTAAAGCAATCTCGCCTTTCTTTTCTAATTCTTTTAAATACTGATAAATTCCTTTCTTGTTGATGGTGCGAATTGCCTGTGTAGAAACTTTCAACTCGATATATCTGTCGATTTCAGGAACATAAAATGATTTCTTCTGTAAATTCGGTAAGAATTTACGCTTTGTTTTGACGTTAGAGTGCGAAACATAGTGTCCACTCATTGGTCCTTTTCCGGTTAAGTCACAAAAATTTGCCATTTTTCTTTATACTCTTTTAAAAAGCGGTGCAAAATTAGTGAAAAATTTCATCTTTTCAAATTAGTTTTCCACATTGTGATCCCGAAGGGAGTCGAACCCCTAACCTTCTGATCCGTAGTCAGATGCTCTATCCAATTAAGCTACGGGACCGTTCCGCCCGAAAGCGGACTGCAAAGGTAGTATATTTTTTTTATTTCTAAAGATTAAGGAAATGTAAAAATAGTTTCTACTGTTCATCATATGAAAAATCCCCTCATCATTACGCACTTTTATTTAACTTTGTCAAAAATCACAATCATGGGAATGGTATATGCCGATATTGAGTTAATTAACGCCGATGATTTGGCCTTGGTTAGAAAACAAATCATTGAAGATGTGGATGTCAAGAAAATGCACATTAGTATGTTGGTCGATAGTGGCGCATATATGTTGTGCATCAACGAAACAATTCAAGAACAACTGGATTTGCCGCTAATAGAAAAAAGAAAGGCACAATTAGCAAATGGCAGCATCGAAGAATACGACGTGGTGGGTCCCATTTTCTTAAAATTTAAAAACAGAACGGCTACCTGCAATGCGATGGTGTTACACGGTGATAGTGAACCACTTTTGGGCTCTATTCCAATGGAAGAAATGGATGTACTTATTCACCCGCTAAGACAAGAACTCATCGTTAATCCTGAACATCCTTATTTTGCACAATTAAAACTTAAGTAGCTGAAACAATTTTTTACCTTTATGACCAATAAATTTTACCTTTTGTGGCTAATTTTTTATGCCCTGTTTTCTTTCCACACCAATGCACAAGAATCAATCGTAAAGGTGTCAGACTTTTTTCCCGGTGAACCATCCGCCAATCCTTACGGTTTAAAAGTTGTAAACGACCATTTGATTTTTAATGTTGCTATTTCTGATACCTTAGATGCCTTCTATTCTATAAACACCAACGGGGATTTGGAAAAATTATTTGAATTTGCACCCATCTTCGGTCATGGAACAGGCATTGGTTATGTTTCAACAGAAACAAATATTTTTGAAAAGAGGCTATTATTTGTTTTAGAAGACAGAAATATACCCAAACAGCAACTTTGGATAACGGATGGTACAAAAAATGGCACTTTCTTCTTAAAAGATGTGAGCCAGTTTGCCAGTTTCAATATTTCAAATCTATTCCTCCTAAACGATGAAATATATTTCCTGATCGATGGTGAAGAAACCGCTCTTTGGAAAACAAATGGCACTACAGCCGGAACGGTTCGCATAAAGTCTCTTTGCAATTACAATGGTGTGGATCCTTGCTATTCTCAATATAATTTCGATGCCCATGCAATGCCCAATAATAAATTCATATTCTTTGCCGGCATTCCCGGTGAAGATGTAGAACCTTGGATAACGGATGGTACAACAGCAGGCACGAACATCTTCCCCATTCAGCCCGGAATTTTGCCTTTCAACAGAGGAATGGCACTGCAAGGCGGTTCTGTATTAAACGGAAAATTGATTTTTGGTGCCGATATACAAAATGGTATCGGTTTTGAACCTTATTCGAGTGACGGCACTGTTGCAGGTACTGTTTTAATAAAAAATATTAATACCACCTCAGGGAACAATTACCACAATAAACACGGTCGACCCAGCGAGTTCTACCAATACAACAGCAAGGTGTTTTTTAATGCCAATGATGGCGTAAAAGGAGACGAAATATGGGTAACGGATGGCACTACAGCAGAAACGAAAATGCTCGTAGAAACGCAACCCGGAAAAACGGAAAGAGGCGACCTAAAAAGGTACTATCCTTTTAATAACACTTTGCTCTTTCAAGCGTCCTCCACACCCTTTGATCAGGTAAGTAAATACAACCTTTTCAAAACCGACGGCACACCTGCCAATACCTCAAAAATCATGACCTTTAATTCAGAATGGGATTGCTTCGTACCAAAAATTGAATGGAATGGGTCATTGATATTTGCGGCGAAAGACTGGACAAATGGCTCGCAGCTTTGGAAAACGGATGGCTCTACCGGAGGTACTCAACGCATGTTAATCACCAATCCGGTACAATTCAATGAACAAACATTGCTTTTTTCTACCTTTTATCCCATACAAGACAAGTTCTATTTTGTTGCAGATAATGGCAATAAAGTACAACTTTGGAAAAGCAATGGCAATAATACCGATACGGTTTCCTTTGACCTCCTTATGCCACAACCCAATTTTGATTACCAAATTGAATCCTGTATTAAATTCAGGGATAAAATATATTTAAAAGGTGCTTTCGATGAAAGTGGTATTGAGTTATGGGAATATGCTCCTGAAACCATTACGCATGTCGACCAAAACTCATATGAAAGAATACAAATTTTTCCCAATCCATCCACAGGAAATATTACCGTTAGAAAAAATAATGCAAATACAGCAGATATCATCGTTTACGATATGCTGGGAAATGTGGCTTTTGTCGGAAAAATGGATGCATCCATATTCCACCTTCAACTGAATACGGGCGCATATATCATCAAGGTTATGACCGACAACGGCGATACACAAATCGATAAATTATTAATTCTGGATCATTTCTGATGCGCCTAATTAGCACGTGGTTATTCTGTTGGTTTTGTGGAAATATCTTCGCCCAAAAACCTGTGTTTATCGGTCTTGACTACCTCATTGGCAAATCTATTAACCATACTGAAAAGTTTAAACCTACGCTTACGGGACTCACCAATACCATCAACCTAAGTGTTGGAAAGCAATCTGATACGATAAAAAATTGGCAAAAGAGATGGAAACTGCCTGACTTTGGAGCGGGTTTTATCTATCAAAGCAATACTTCCAAACAGTACTTTGGCACGACGTATGCTTTTTATGGATTTACTACCTTACCTATTATTCCTCGAGAAAAGTGGCGCATTTCCCATCAAATTGGCTATGGCGTTGCTTATGCTACCAAGCATTTTGATGAACAGAAAAATCCAGAGAATAATGTCATCGGTTCGGCATGGAATGTTTATCTTGATTTGCGCTTCTTTGCCGAAATAAATGTACATAAACACCTCACCTTAAATGTTGGTGCCGGATTCAACCATTTCAGCAACGGTGGTGTCCATAAACCCAACTTGGGACTCAATACTCCCGTCGCACAAATGGGTTTAAAATATAGATTTGCACCTGTTGTCTGGCAAAAAATAAAAAAGGACACCCTCCCAAAGCCGGAGCGCAGGCACGAGTACTTCTTCCGTTTCGGTACAGGAATTGGTCAAATACGGGGGTATGGCACCGCACAATATCCCATTTACGCTGCTTCAATAGGTTATGGTTTTTATACCTCTGTTGCCAATAAAGTAATGGGCGGCATCATCATGGAACACGATGCCCGATTGCGGGATTTTAACCTCGTAAAAGGTGAAGACACCACACATGTCGTTTCAAAACCGTTTACATGTGCGTTGTTTGTTGCAGATGAAATGATGATAGGACGATTTGCACTCCATTATGAAGCAGGGCTCTACCTTCGTCACCCATCGTTTAAGGTAAATCCCATTTATTTAAAAGCCGGCCCAACTTTTTACCTACCGCCCATACACGCTAAAAAAAGCGATGTGAAAGCATTTTTAGGAACATACGTCAAAACGTATTGGGGAACGGCACAGATGATGGAATTTTGTATGGGTATGACATTTAATTAGGGCATGCCCCGCCCTATCGGTTGGGTCAGGCTGTCCGCTTGTATGGCTAACGCCGATACCGCTCCCATCCTTCATGCAGACAATAAAAAATTCCAGACAATGTATAAATTATACGTATTAATACTATATTCGTTAAAAGTATTTGCCATGAAGAACAAAAAATGGATTTTTATAGGGTTTGTTTTTACAGCTTGCGCCACCAAAACCGCCTTGAATGAACCCACAGACCCCGCATTAATGGAAGGAAAAACCCTGTATGCTGCCAATTGCGTAAAATGCCATGCGTTGGTTAATCCCGAAAAATACACTGCTACCGAATGGACGACATGGATGGATAAAATGGCACCCAAAGCAAAAATAGACGACGCTACCAAAGCGAAGATTTATAGTTATGTTGCCGCCGGAGCTAAGAAATAGGGATTGGAAATTTGGAAATTTGAGGATTTGGAAATTTGGGGATTTGGAGATGAATTTCTTTTTTAGATTGCGTTTATGAACTTTTTTCCAACTTGCTTGGTTGAGAATTTATGGACTATGTAAACGTTAGAAGGAATTTTTATTTTTATGGAAAGTTAGCCTTTTCTGCATTTTCTATTCTTTTTGCAATAGCGATATACTATTTATCAATAGATTTGGCAACAGATCCAAGTTTGGATGCTGATTCAAACATATCATCCATATTTCCATTTATTTTTGGTACTTTACTTTTCATAGGAGGCTGTTATACATTCCTAACGAATCTTCGCATTTTTCCATCGTTGCGCTACAATGATTTTGAATTGATAATTGGCAAGAATAAAATAAGGTATGATGAAATATTAAAAATAACATTTTCTGGTAAATTTCCTAACAAGGGAATTAATTACAATAAGGAAGGTATTTGTATAAAAACAACAAACAAAGAATTTGTTATCTATTATGGATATTATTGCAATTTTCATCTATTTGCTCAATTTTTAGAACAAAAAAGAACAAATAGAAAAAATCATAAGGTAGTAATTTTCAATGAAGAGGAGCACTCTTTAGATAGCATTCGTGAGTTTTCAGGGATTATTTGGATAAACTTCAGACTTATCATTTTTGTGTCTTACTTATATTTGGCATTTATATTATTTCACTCCATTCTAAATACCATGCCCATTGGTTGGTTAATTTTCGCACTAATTTCTTTGTTCTTGTATTATCTTTTCTCAAAGCAGTTTTATTATTTCCAAATTTCTGATGAATGGCTCATCATTAAAAACCACCATCTCTTTTGGGAACAAACTTATATTAAACTATCAGACCTAAAGAAAGCATACAGAGAGCAGGGTCCAAGTAAAAGACCCTACAAATTGGTCATACTACTAAAAAACTATGACTATCAATCCTATTTCGCAGCATCACTCACCTATAAAACCTAGGAACGTTTTCTTAATGACTTAAAAGAAAAAGGCGTTCACACTGGCACTACTTAATTCTTCAAAAAATCGCTATTCGAAATACGTTACACGCATTACCTATTATTTAATCATCACGCCTATATCATTCAGATAAGGAATATCTATCAGGTTTTCAAATACCAATGATCCTTGTACAAATACATACTTTTTATCGTAAATCTCTCCATCGACATAAAAACTCACCCAAAATTCATTGGCTAATTGCAGTAAATCCGGTGGCAACTCCTCAATTTTTGCAACCGAAAATGGTGGCACCTCATCAATTAACCACCTCAAGGTAGACGTCTTTTTATTCTCCCCGTCAATATCTCCATAACCGCGCGAATTGACTAATATCCCTGCGAGTTTCTTTTCACTTAAATTCACTACATATGCCGTCCAGATGGAATCACTGCAATTGGTTTCATCCTCCGGAACCAATGCAATGGCGACATCTTCTACTTTCTTTATTCCTAAATCCTTTAACATAACTGCATCTCAAAAACTTGTTCAAAATAAAATTTTAACGCCTCTTCTACTTTATTTATATCGAGCGAATACCCCAATTCTTCTTGCATGGATGTTACGCCTTTATCTGCAATACCACAAGGCACAATCCACTTAAAATAGCTTAAATCCGTATTGACATTCAATGCCAATCCGTGCATGCTTACCCATCTGCTGGTGCGCACGCCAAAGGCACAGATTTTTCTTGCCTGCGGGCTTTCCGGCGCTATCCAAACGCCTGTTACTTTTTCTATGCGCTCACCTTTGATGCCAAAATCTGCCAATGTTCGAATAACCACTTCTTCTAAACTTCTCATATACCAATGAATATCGCGCTTCCAATCTTCAATGTCAAAAATGGGATATACTACTATTTGTCCCGGCCCGTGAAAGGTAATATCTCCTCCTCTATTGTTCTTAAAGTACTGCACACCTTTCGACAAGAGTTCTTCCGGTTTCGCCAGCAGATGCTCTTCTTTACCATTTTTTCCTAAGGTATAAACAGGTGGATGCGCACAAATCAGCAGGTGATGACCAAATCCATCTGGTAAGACGGTGGCTTTTTGCTGAAGCTTTAGTGTTGTTTTCTGGACAAACAAATCTTCTTGTAATTGCCAAGCTGTCTCATAGGGCATCACTCCTAAATGCATCAGCCTCACACGCCTCGACATATTATAGTGGGTTGGTGGCCAAAGTGCTCTTTAAATGATTGATAACATCTATTTCTATTGGATCAAAACCATTGGCAACACCTAAATACTGTGAAACCCAATCAGTAAGATGTATCAAATACAAGGTTCTTTCAATGGGTGAATTTCCTTTGGAGTGTACTTCTAAAATTTCACCGCAATAGCCTTTGACTACCGACTTCAAAAATTCCATGCGTTCTTGATTGCGCACGTAGTCTGTTTCATTTCTGAGGAAAACAACCTTTGCTTCCGAATGTTTTGCTCTCCACCCTACCAATTCGTTGTGGTTCATTTCCGGAATGACGTGGTGCCAACACAACATCTTCGAGTTTTCGTTGATTTGTTGTCTAAAACGTATTGCAACGCCCTCATAGGAAGCGTCACTATAAATAATAGGAAGATATCCTTTTAAATTTTTCGCAAGGTGCTCCGCTTCGATTTGAATGGCTGCTTCTTGTGCTTCCAGTAAATGAATGGCATTATTTAAATCTGCTTTAAATCCGTCATTTATCAAACCAAGTCCATGCAGTATATAAAATTGCTGAACAAAGCTATAACCGAAGCAGCTTCGTGGCGGCATTCCTCCATCAATAATGATGTGGTCATAACCCTGCTCTTGTGCGATTTGTTGCGCCTGACCACCACTGGTGATGATAACGACTTTCGCGCCTGTTTTTTGAACGGTTTTCAAGACGTTTATCGTTTCCTCGGTATTGCCACTATAAGAAGATATAATGACCAAAGTATGTTGCCCGACAAACGCCGGAACAAAATAATCTTTATTGACAATAACGGGAACGCTTAGTTCATGCTGTACTAATTGTGCCACTATTGTGCCGCCAATACCGGAACCACCTAATCCTGAAATAAAAACATTGCGGATTTCATGTGAATGGGCATTTATTGTTGCGGCTTCGCCTATTTCTTTAGCACGTTTAAGTTGATTTGAAAAATTAAGGATGAGTTGATCCATTGTCATAACAGTACATTTATTGCACAAAAAAACGGAAATTTGAGCGATTATGGAAATTTATTAGGTTAAAGATGTTAAAAAAAACAAAGACAATAGGTTCAGAAGCCGAAGAAATGGCTCAGCACTTTCTTTTACAGAAAGGTTATAGCATCATTGCAAAAAATTATCGATACAAACGACTGGAAATAGACATCATTGCAGAAATCGACGAAGTCATCGTTTTTGTAGAAGTTAAGTTCCGAAAAAACAGCCTTTATGGCGAACCGGAACGCTTTGTCACTGAAAAAAAGATAAATAATATGATGGAAGCGGCAGAAGCATATTTAAGTACACATCAAAAAAATGGCGAGTTGCGCTTCGATATTATCAGTATTATGAAGGAAAACGGCAAATTCCAGGTGGAACATTTTGAGGATGCATTTTACCATTTCTAGGTGAATAGATCGCTGACGAAAGTTAAATGCTAAATGTTAAATGCTAAATTGAATGCTACATGGATAATGATAATAAATGACTTGCAATGCTGATAATATTTGATTTGATCATTTTTTAACCGCAAAGTCGCAAAGAATACGCTAAGTACGCAGAGATAGTTATTTTGAATAATTCCTTTCGCTACAAAATCTAACGCCGATTCTGGGCTAAATATTGAAAGCTACATTCGATATGAATAGTCGCAATACGCTTATCTTACTACTAAAATCTCCTTGGTGTCTTCTTCCAAACTTTTGTTGGGCGTCTCGATGATTCTACCGATTTCTTTACCCTTTTTTATAAAGATAAAAGTAGGTACGTATTCGATTTTATACTGGTCGTATTTTTCTAATCCTGTTTTCTTGGATTTATCGACACTTTGTATATCTACTTTTCTTGTGGAAACACCATACTCATACAGCATTTTTATGAAATGTGGCACTTCTCTGCGGCTATCGCTACACCAAGTTCCCATGATGACAATAACCTTAACTCCTTTAAAATCAGCTTTTACTAAGCTTATATTCGGAGAAACCGAGTACTCATTATAACCTTTTTGAAACCAGTCTCCCGTTTCTGACAGCTCTTTTGCATCTACCTTTCCACGTAAAGTATCGATGGTTTGACTTTTAATTTGTGAACAAAATAAGGTGACAACTAAGACAAATAAATACTTCATTTTTCTAATAATTTGGCACTACAAATATAATATGTTAAATGTTGGATTTAAAATATTGAATGATTTGGTTTGCAAATACTATTGAGTAACCCACTCATGTTTTCGTGAAGACACGAAAACACGGAATTGGATTTTACTTATGAACTATTTATTATTGCTTTTGTAATTACTTTTCTTCCTTAGGAAACAGGTCATCCCAATCGTATGCTTCGGTTTCGTCCATATTTATTTTTAATGGCACCATGCCCAAGGCCCTGATTTTGATATATCCCGTGTAACGAACGTTGACTTTTTTACCGAACAATATTTTAGCACTGCCTGTAACCAATTTTAGCGCCGTAGGACCCGGTTTTATGCTGAGGTTCAACGGGATATCAAAGGTGCTCTTCTTTGGAATCTTCACATCTTGTACTTCCGTTACTGTTCCCAATTTTGTATCGTCCATGTACACATCAATGTTTACTTCTAATAATTTAGCACCAACATTATAGGTATTGAAGAAAACCGCTTCGGACGCTATGTCTATCTTACTGGTAGAAAACGAACTGAGCTTTGTATTTTTCGTCTTCACGAAATAAGGGGCTTCATCCGCAGAGATATTACTTGCTAGCGGCTTAAAAGCAGTTGTAGATACCAATGTCAATAATAATATGAATAAGTGTCGCACGTACATTTTTCTTTCCTATGTTCAAAAACTATGCCTGATATTTAACCCAGCATTAGAAATTTACTGCAAGAAAATTCTAACGCTGATATTTGGATTAATGCTCTTCTTTTTCTTTTTTCTTGAGTTCGCGTTTGGCTTTGCGCTCTTCTTTCTTAGCTTCCTTTTCCTCCTGCCGTTCTTCCTTTTTAATATTTATGACCACGGATTCCTCATGGCTGAAATCTACTTTTACTTCCTTGCCATTTGCATCCGTGAGCGTTAAAGTACCTTCCAGTTTTACGGGTAAAGACTCCGGATAGTTCTCTCCTTCTGCCACTGTAATAAAATCGTCAGGGTGTATTTCAAAATGTACGGGAACTTTAAACTCACTATGCGGCAATACTTCAATGGCTTCATCTGTGAGTGGAGTTCCGGCATCTTTACCGTTTATTTTTAAGTCTGCTACCAATTGTTTTACTTTAAAAGATGCTTTGTCATCATTATTAGTAAACACAACATAACAGCTGAATTTCGAATTTTTCTTTGAAATATTTCCCAAATCTATCTCCAAAACCGATTTGAAAGCCGGTCCACCTTCATTTTTATTGCAAGAAGTTAAGCATACTCCTACAACTAGAAACCACATCACTACTTTTCTCATGTTCATTTTTTTTCCAAAAATAAGCGCATAAAATTTCTTCTTACGTTAATTTTTATAAAATTTACTCCATGAAGATAGTTATTTTAGATGGAAACACGTTAAATCCCGGTGATTTAGATTGGAAAGTACTAGAAAAATATGGAAACATTGATATTTATGAACAAACACAGCCTTCAGAAGTTGTACAAAGATCTTTGCAAGCAAATGTTTTAATAGTCAACAAGGTTCTACTGACAAGGGAAATATTGCTCCAGCTTCCTAACCTTCAATATGTTATTGTTTCTGCAACCGGATATAACAATATAGACCTTTTAGCCTTGAAAAAACTTGGAATTCCTGCTAGTAATGTTGTTAACTATGGTAGCGATGCGGTAGCACAACATACTTTTGCACTAATATTAGAACTGTGCAATAAGGTTGGAAGGCACAATGATTTGGTGCAACAAGGTGAATGGAACAAACAAACCAATTTTTGCTTTTGGGAAGGTAAAATCACTGAACTATATGGAAAAACCTTGGGTATTATCGGCATGGGTAGTATTGGTCAAAAGGTAGCTGCTATTGGTAGTGCATTTGGTATGAGTATTATTTACTACTCTTTGAGCAAGCAAATAGCATGCTATGAAAAAGTAACCTTGGATGAACTTTTTGCGCAATCTGACATTCTGACCCTGCACACCATATTACATACTAAAAACGAGGGCATTATCAATAAAGGTACATTAGGAAGAATGAAAAAATCTGCCTTTCTCATCAATACCAGTAGAGGTAAATTGGTCAATGAGCCTGACTTAAAATATGCTTTGGATCATAGTATCATCGCTGGTGCCGCCTTGGATACCGTTTCGGAAGAACCGCCAATAGATGGTAATGTGCTATTTGGTACAAAAAACTGTATTATCACTCCGCATAATGCATGGGCTGCCATAGAAACACGCAAAAGAATGCTACAAATCATTGATCAGTTAATTTTTTCCTTTAAAAATGGAGATATCTCCCAGAGAATATGTTAAATATATATCTATAATATTAGTTTAATTCACAATTATTAACAACAAATCACCAAAAATAATTAGTTTTGCGAAAAAAATATACATGAAAAGGGTTTTACTTATTTTATCTTTATTTACGTATTTAACTGTAGCCAAAAGTCAGGGTGTCTTATTAAGAACCTGTGGTTTTGATGACCATATCCATCAGTCTATTCAACAGAATCCTCACTTCATGGATGAAGTAATGGAAGATGTGGACGATATGTATAACAATCTCGCCAGAATGGTAGATGATACTACTGAGTATACGGTTCGTGTTGTTTTTCATATCATCTATCTAGCGGACAATAAATATGAAAATGTGCCGGATGAATTCTGCTTCAATCAAATTGATGCATTAAACAGGGATTATAACCTATTAAATGATGACACTATTAACCTTAGATCAGAATTTCGCAAGTTCTTAGGAAATGCAAGAATTAAATTCCAATTGGCCACTGAAGATCCTAATGGCAATCCGACTAATGGTATTGAAAGAAAATTAGGGAATCTAAATGGAAAGCCAGGTTGGGGACTAGCGGCAAATATCTTACAACCGCAGAAAGCGGATGACCACAAATATACCAACAAAGGTGGTTTAGATGCTTGGGACACTAAGAAATATCTAAATATATGGGTCGTGGATTTAAATGTTCCGACTAGAGGTTGCGATACTTGCGGTTATTTAGGTGGTTATGCATACTTTCCACCCAATAATCCTGCCACTACACCCGATAATGATGGTCCAACCATCGACTATCGTTTCTTTGGTCAAGGCAATCACTACTTGGTAGATTCGCTAAACAATAGTCCTAACTATGCAAAAGGAAGAACTACGGTACATGAGTGTGGTCACTATTTTGGTCTTTTCCATTGCTGGGGAGCCTTAGGACAATTGAATCCTGCTCTAGGTTGTTTAGATGATGACAATATTCTGGATACGCCAAACAGTACTGTACCTTATGCCACTCACTATGTTGAAGCTAGAAATGTTTGCGATACAATCGTTAATTCATGTGATACCAAATACCAAGGCGTTGATTATGATGATTTGTTTGAAGATTATATGGATTACAGCACTGACAAGTGTTATTCTATTTTCACCAAGCAACAAGTAGCGATGATGCGCAAAAAATTGACAGAAAAACGTCCTGGTCTTATCATTTCTACGCCAACCGGTGTTACGCAAGTTTCTGCTGCCAATAATAACATCGATTTATTCCCTAATCCAAGTACCGGAAAAGTATTTGTTAGACAAAATGCAGGTTTCAAATCAGATGTTCAAGTGAAAGTGTATAATTTGATGGGAGAAATCGTCTATCAAAAAACCGTTTCTGCTGCTGACAAGAATTTTGACATCGACCTCAGCGGTAAAGCGGCTTCCATCTACATGATTAACTTCACTGCTGATGGCATCACTACTTCTGAAAAAATTATCTTAGAGTAAAAGACATATATTTTCATAAAAAAAGCGAAGTTGACATCCAACTTCGCTTTTTTTATGCTTATCATTCTTCTCAGACCTGACAGGTTTTCAAAACCTGTCAGGTCTGTTTTGAAATCCTGTTAGGTCTAAGGGCAATTACTTCAAAAATGCTTTCCCATCTCCTTTCTTAAAGAAATGTGGGTAGGCTTTTCGCAATTCCCAAACGAACATATCGTGTGGAATATCGTGAAAAGTGCCATAATCATGTACATATTCCATGAACTGATGACCTTCTTGATTATATTGTTGAAAAATGGAATCTTCCTTGCCATCAAATTCTAAAGTGGCAACATTCAGGTAACGACATAATTCTTTGTTAAATGCCGGAGTTGCTTTTACCCATTTACCTTCCAAAAACACTTCAACCCCACCATGAAAAACTAAGACATCCGTTTTCAATACCTTAATCAGGTTTTCAACACCTATATGATTGCGGACACTGCAAAAGAAAAACCGCGTCGGAATACCGACTGCCCTACACATCGCACCCATCAAGCAAGCCTTCTCCACACAATATCCTTCCTTCATTTTCCTGTGAAAAATGGTAGAAGCCTTCAAAGCATGATGGCTAAGATCAATATTGTAAGGATTATACCGCCAACCATCCCGAACGGCATAATAAATACGGACAGCTTTTTCCGTATCTGTACCGACGCCTTGTATCAATTCTTGCGTAAAATTTATAATACCGGAATCTGCAAAATCCAAAAAATAAGTGGGTTGTAAATACAATGACAAATCATTTTCTTGCATGTGCCAAAAGTAGTAAGGTTATTTGGGTTTTACAAGTAAACACCACCATGGTCGTCAATTTATAGCAAGATGATTTATAAAGTAGTCCTCTCGTGTTCACGTGAAGACACGTGAACAGGGAATTGGATTTTACAACGGACTTGTGATTAAATCAATGTTTCAATGTTATTAAGTGAAACATTTGCCATCCTTTCAATCACCTAATTCACTTAACTATGTGGAATTTATGGTATTGAATTCAGCTGATAATCTTATCTTTGTACAAAGAATATGAAACATGGAATGGTTTGAATCTTGGTTTGACTCGCCTTATTATCACATTTTATACCAACATAGGAATGATCATGAAGCGCAGCATTTCCTTGATAATCTCCGAAAAGTAGGTTGTTTTGCTAGTAAGGACAGGATTTTAGACCTCGCTTGTGGCAAAGGTCGACATGCCGCATATTTGGCAAAGATGGATATGGAAGTAACGGGGTTAGACCTCTCTCCTCAGAGCATTGCGGCTGCAATAGAAAACTTTGGCACTAACAATCCGGAGTTTTACATCCATGATATGCGCTTACCTTTTCGGATCAACTATTATAATTTTATTGGGAATTTCTTTACGAGCTTTGGCTACTTTAATCGGATTGCGGAAAACGAGCGGGTAATCAAAGCCATGACTTTGGGATTGAAAAAAGATGGCAAACTGTTGATTGATTTCTTTAATGCAAAAAAGGTGATTGCCCATTTAGTAGAACATGAAACGAAAACGCTTAACGGCATTCATTTTTCTATCCATAGAAAATATACTAATGGACTTATTCTGAAGGATATAGATTTTGAAGACCACGGTCAACATTTTCATTTTCAGGAAAAAGTGCAGGCATTGCAACCCGATGACTTCAGAATGCTTGCCGCACGGGCAGGGTTAACCATACAAGCCGAATATGGCAACTATGATCTGGAAGCTTACCATGCGCATGATTCCGACAGATATATCTTGGTAGCGGTAAAATAGCGCAGTGAAATGGAACCCAGAAAGTTTCTTCAGGAAAATCCATTCTTCAAATTATTATCAGCATTGATGATTGGAATACTGGCAGGTCTTTATGTCCAACAATCTCTTGTCGTTGCCATCAGCCTTGGGATTTGTAGCTTGTTCCTTTTCTTATGCACCCATATTTTTTTGCGATCTATCCGTTATGCGGGTTGGTCGTCGTATGGCGCATTGTTGACAGTGGTTTGTTT
The DNA here is from genome assembly GCA_019694955.1 of Chitinophagales bacterium. Classification (GTDB taxonomy): domain Bacteria; phylum Bacteroidota; class Bacteroidia; order Chitinophagales; family JADIYW01; genus JADIYW01. Next base: position 48,868 of record JAIBAX010000029.1, read on the forward strand.
GGGTAATTTGCTTGCCTTAAGAAGCAAAGTCGAAAACATCCCGCAACACTATCTACAAAAAAACATCAGCCAACATTGGGTTTTAATGGAAGTGGCTTCTTTCCCTGAAACAAAAGAAAAATCTATTAAGGTTTTGCTGAAATTCTGTAAATACTATCAAAATTCTTGGCAACCAACCAATGGCAAGTTGCTGACTTATCTCGCCATAGATTCCACTTCTCGGCAACTGCATAAAGGTGACCTGTTGTTTTTCAAACTTACTGCTACTGATATTCCGCCACCAAGAAACCCGGGTGCGTTTAACTTCCAACAATATTGCCAACGAAACGGCATCTTTCAATCTCAGTATCTACCAACACGAACATATAAGGTAATTCCACAAAAGCATGTTTCATTAGTGGAAACATGTCAACATTATACCAAAGAAATTATCAAAGAAAAAATACCAGATCCAACCTTACAGTCACTAGCATCAGGTATTATTATTGGATTAAAAACTGAATTAGACGAAAATATTTATGCCCAGTTTCAACATACCGGCATTATTCATATTTTATCTGTTTCAGGGTTGCACCTCGGAATTGTACTCCTAATTTTCCAATTCCTTTTTGGACTATTTCCTACTAAAAACAAAAAAGCGGTCTTTGCACAAACTGTTTTTATACTTTGTATAGTATGGGCATTTGCATTGATTACAGGCTTTTCTGCGGCAGTACAGCGTGCCGCCGTTATGATTTCGATTTACTTAATCGGCAAAACCTTTAACAAGAAAACATCGGGGCTAAACTTAATGTTTGCCTCTGCTTTCATTTTATGCTGTATTAAACCAAGTTTCATTGTAGATATTGGCTTTCAACTATCCTATCTAGCCATTTTTGGATTGATTGTATTCTATCAACCATTCTACAGGTTGCTATATTGTAAGAACAAATGGCTGGATAAGTTGTGGCAACTCAGTTGTGCTTCATTTGCTGCTCAATTGGCAACATGGCCACTCATTTTGTATCATTTCGGCAGCTTCCCGGTTTACTTTTTGCTGGCCAACCCACCGGCAATTCTTCTATCGTTCCTCATTCTTGCGGGTGGAATCGCATTATTTGCTATTGGTTGGTTGCCCATTATCGGAAATATTATTGGCAGTTTTATTGGATTTTGTTGCAAATGCTTGTTGTTGATTACACAATTCATCGACCAATTACCTTATGCACACTGGGAAAACATCTACTCCACAAAATGGAATCTAGCTATTAACTTCCTGGTGATAGGAATGCTGGCAGGTATTATTTTGTTCCGACTACGTATAAAATGGGTCGCATTGACGGTTCTATTTACCATTCTTTCCTTTTTGCATGCCCATATATCGCTCAAAACACAACAGTCAGCCCAAAGACTGATTGTCTACAGTATTCATAAACATGTGGCGGTAGGTTTTCAGGATGCCGGGCAATTATACCTTGCGGCAGATGACTCGCTTTTATTACAACCTTCCTTATTGAAATATAATGTATCCTCAGGGCTACGGTCGTTGGGAATAAAAACAATGGAAACAGTACCCATAAAAGGGAATAGAATTGCGATAAATGGAAAAAGCATGCTCATCTGGGAAAAAAGGATGAATTATTTAACGCCAATAGGTTCAAAAAAAATTGATTATATCTATTTAAGGAAGGGCGTATTTCTCTCCGTCGAACAAGTAAAAAAACACTATCAACACGCAACCATCATTCTGGATGCCGGTATCTCGGCATTTGTAACTGAAAAGTTGACTGCTTCTTTGAACGCTCAAAATAATCCTGTTGTTCCACTTAGAGAAAAAGCACTCATTATTAGTAACAATTAATCGAAATAAACTATACTTCTAATTGATTCAATACTTCTTCTATAGTTGTATATACTTTTATTAACTCTTCATCCGTAATACAATAAGGTGGCATTATGTAAACTGTGTTGCCAAGCGGTCGCAACAAGACACCTTTTTCGATGAATTTATTATACAATAAGTCTCTGATATTATTGAAATAAGAAGCAGTTTCTTCATTTTTTACTTCAAACGCTAATATGGTACCGAGGTATCTTGGTTTACCTACTTTTGGGTGATACCTTATTACTTCTAAAAAGCCAGCATGCCTATCTTGAATGGTAGCAATTTTACGTTGTGTTTCACTTTGGGTGAGTAATTCTAGTGATGCCAGAGCAGCGGCACAACTCAACGGATTCGCCGTATAGGAATGTCCGTGAAAGAAGGTCTTCATTTTATCTGTACTATGAAATACGTTGTAGATTTCATTCGTACAAATGGTAACACCTAATGGGAGAAATCCTCCGGTGATACCTTTGGAAAGACATATGATATCAGGTTTTAAGGTTAAGTAATCAGAAGCGAGCAACTTGCCTGTCCGGTAAAACCCGGTCATCACCTCATCTGCAATACAAAAAACGTTATATTTCTTTGCTATGGTTAAGAGTTTCTCTAAAAGTTGTGGTGAATACATCATCATTCCTGCCGAGCCTTGCACCAATGGTTCATAGATAAAAGCGGCAATATCCCCTTTGTTGCATATATTTTCAAAATGCGCAACACAATCTTCAGCATGAATATCGATAAAATCTACGTCAAAAAGCAATGATTCAAAAGGTTGATTGAATCCACCTCTGGCACCCACCGACATAGCACCAAATGTATCTCCGTGATATGCGTGTTGTAGTGCGACTATTTTTGATTTTGGATTTCCAATATTATACCAATACTGCAAAGCCATTTTAATGGCCACTTCTACAGCGGTAGAACCATTATCGGAGTAAAATACTTTTTTAAAACACGGTGCCAATTGCTGAAGCAATGCTTCTGCCAACCTAACCGCAGGTTCGTGCGTAAATCCGGCAAATATTACTTGTTCCAATACTTTTGCCTGTTCCGCAATTCGCTGTGCAATATGTGGATGTCCGTGACCATGCAAGTTGACCCACCAAGAAGAAATCGCATCGATATAGGTGTTGCCATTGTTGTCCATTAAAATAGTGCCCTTTCCGGAAGTGATTACAATTGAAGAACCACTTAACGCTCCCTGTGTAAAAGGATGCCAAATAATATCTTGATCGATGGCTGCTAAACTTCTATCCATAAATTAAAGCAAATCTACGCAAACATTCTTTGATTGACTACAAACAAAATCTTTATCAACGATAGGTGCGTATGGAATTTCTGCAATAACAGGTAATTGAGTATGTTGGAGAATAAAAGATTTACTTGCTGGATTCTCTGTTCCTATAAACACCAGACCTGCAATTGGAATGGCATATTTCTCCAAAACTTCATAAGATAACAGGGTATGGTTTATTGAACCCAAATAATACATAGAACAAAGAATTACAGAAATTTGTAATGCTTTAATTAAATCAATCATTAAATCTTTATCATTCAATGGAACCATTAACCCTCCGGCACCTTCAATAATAAGTGGCAGGTCAGTTTGCGGCAGCTGAAAATCTGCAACTTGAATAGAAACATGCTCCATTCTACTACTCTGGTGTGGAGAAGCCGGAAATTGCAGGCGAAATCTTTCAGGGAATATTTGAGGGCAATTTGTCCATTTGGCAATTTTCATGCTGTCGGTATCATGTAAATCGCCACTTTGTACTGGTTTCCAATAAGCTGCCTGTAAAGCCTCTACTAAAACGGCGGATGCTACCGTTTTTCCGACACCCGTCCCAACGCCTGACACAAAGTAATTATTCATGTAAACTATTGTTTTTTAAATATTTAAATTATTCTAGATAAAGTTTTAGTTTGTGTAAAAAATCAATTATTTGAGCCTCCTCATTATAACTATGCAGAATAAAACGCAAACGCTCCTGCCCTTTTGGGACAGTAGGATACAATATTGGACGGATATCAAATCCGTCATTTTGTAAAGCTGCCGCTACTCGCTTTGCTTCTTGATTCGAGGGGCTAAGAATTCCAAATATAGGCCCCTGGCCAAGAACTGTAATAGATGGATAATTAATGGTAAGAATTTCATAAAACTTTTTGTTTAAGTAATTTAATCTATCAATCTGTTTATCAAAATTATATAAAAAATTATATCCCCATTTAATTGATAAAACTGCATGCGTATCCAATGCTGTTGAGTAGATGAATGGCTTCGCAAAATTTATCATGTACTGCCTCAATTCCCCTGACCCTACGATGGCAGCGCCATGCGCCCCCAATGCTTTTCCATAAGTATACACTCTTGCAAAAACCTTGTCTTCTACCCCTTCATTTACAGCCCATCCGCTACCTTTCTCACCAACTACCCCTAAAGCATGCGCTTCATCTAAAAACAAATATACAGTATTTATTTCACAAAAAATAACTAACTCTTTCAAGGGACATTTATCGCCTTCCATAGAAAATATGCTTTCTGTTATACAGAAGCTCGCCCCATTAGGATTCTGGTGAAAAAGTGTTTTGAGATGCCCTACATCATTATGTTTGAATGGAATTGCCGTTGCCTCCGACAATTTAATGCCTGTCAATATACTGGCATGGCAAAATTCGTCGTAATATATCACATCCCCTTTTCTTGCTAAGGTACTTACCAAAGCTACATTTGCGTCGAAACCAGAATTAAATAATAGTGCGGATTCCCCTTTATGGAAATTTGCAATAAGGCTTTCTGTTTCTTCAAAGAGATCCGAATTTCCGGTCAATAGCCTACTACCGGTAGCTGATTTTCGCAGATGGGCATAGTGCTGCTGGTAGTCGATTTCCACTTGTTGTTTGATCCATGTGGATGCACTCAATCCCAAATAATCATTGGAGCAAAAATCTATTTTGTCAACCTGCTTTTTGAGGGTGCGTAGGTTTCCTTCCTCTGCACGTTTTTCTAGGTAATATTGTATCCTATCTTCCAGGACATTCATTTGTATCAGTTGACATGTACATGTGCCGACGTTTCCTTGAAGGCTTTACGGGGTTGTAAACCCAATATTTCGAACATCTCCATATCATCGGTAAATGAAGGATTAGGTGTTGTAAGCAACTTATCTCCGGCGAAGATACTATTTGCGCCAGCCATAAAACACAATGCTTGTTCGCTCATGGGCATGTCTAATCTTCCCGCAGAAAGTCGAATCATCGTCTTAGGCATTAATATTCGCGCAGTAGCTATCATACGTACCATATCCCAAACAGCCACCCGGTTCATATGCTCCAAAGGTGTTCCTTCAACGGCTACTAACGCATTCACCGGAACAGACTCGGGGTGTTCCGGAAGTGTTGCCAGCGTATATAACATGCCGATTCTTTCATCATGGCTTTCTCCTAAACCGATAATTCCGCCACTGCAAACAGAAATTCCTGCCTTGCGAACATTGCCAATGGTTTGGAGTCTATCGTCAAAGTTTCTTGTGGTAATAATTTCCTCATAATATTCTTCTGAGGTATCTAAGTTATGATTATAGGCGTGTAAACCTGCTTCCTTAAGTTTTTGTGCTTGTTCTTCAGTTAACATGCCCATGGTGCAACATACTTCTAAACCCATTTGATTTACACCTTTCACCATGTCTAGAACTTTGTCAAAATCCTTATTATTGCGCACTTCGCGCCAAGCTGCACCCATGCAGAAACGCGTAGAGCCATTGTTTTTTGCCTCTTCAGCCTTTTGAAGAACTTCCGTTTTGTCCATCAGTTTATGTGCCTTTACACCGGTTTGGTAGCGCGCTGCCTGCGGACAATAAGCACAATCTTCGGGGCAACCGCCTGTCTTCACAGATAAAAGTGTACAAACTTGCACTTCACCTGTATGTTGGTGTTCTCGGTGGATGGTAGCCGCTTGGTACATCAACTCCATCAAGGGTTGATGATATATTTCAGCGATTTCTTGTTTTGTCCAATTGTTTCTCATCATTCTTTGACCGTTCGTTTGGTAAAATTAGAAAAATATGTTTTAAAATCAACCTCGGAGGTTATAATTTGACAACCTCCGAGGTTGCTAAATCATAACTATTTAAATATCAATATGTTTTCAAAAAATTCCCATGAATAAAATATTCAACCCTCGAGGTTAGTTTTTTACAAATGATATATTTAGTTGCCCCTCTTCACTTTCCAAATGCAATATGTACATTCCCTTTGCGAGGGTAGTAACGTCAAAAGATTCGCGGATAGCACCATAATGCAGCGTTCTTTGCTGTGTTAAAATAATTTGTCCCATAGCATTTAAAACTGTTACTTGTACCGATTTTTCCTTGTTAAGACTTCCACTCAAAATAAGTTGATTATGCGCAGGGTTAGGAAAGAGTTGAACATCGCTTAAACCTGTTAAATGATTCACAACGCCGACGGCACAACCTCCGCCAAAGGCCTTCACCACCCAATCAGGATGGAGAATATAAGGATTATGGTTCTTTTGCCATTTATTCGCCAGACTATCTCTTTTTAACTCCAATGCATCTACGGGATCATTTTGATGCCATTGTATTAGCATTGCAACATCACCTAAATCTTCGATTTTTTTATTGAGCGCCAGAATTTCAGGGTTTTTCTCATACATCGTAAAAAAGTAAAATACGGCACGTGCAATGTTTCCCTTTACAGATTCTCGCGGTTCAAACTGTCCCGATTTAAATTCTGAATAAGCATTTATATTGGAGGAAGGGATATTTGACTGTGATTGATTGAGGTACATCCATTTCGTCGTTTGATTATCAGGGATTTCTCTAAAGGGATGGTTTGATCTGGTGCTATTCCAGTCATCATACACTGGAAAGAGATGATGTATATCTGCAAGCATCGGTAGTGAATTATTAAAGAAGGACTGAGGAACTACATGCTCTGTATTAAAAGTTGTGATGGACGTTACTTCTGTACCTCTTTCATTTTTTACTTTATATCCTGAATATACACATTCCACTGAGTCACGTACCGCCAAATCTGAGTCAATCCATCCGAACATCTTTTGTCTGGCCTTATCGTATGTCAACAAGGAGTCATGTTTTCCGTCGTAAAAGTTCTGCTTTACCCAAAGTCGAAACTGGTCACAATTTAAACCATCGGGTGGCACCTGCCCAAATGTTGAACCCATCATCACCATTAGTAGCGCAAAAAATATCTTTTTCATACTTCATTAATATCTTGTAAAGATAATCTTCTATGGGGAATCAGGACATTTTTTTTATAACAAAATCGCCATTTGCTTATTTCTATATTGAAGCTTTTTCATTCTTTCCACGCACCTTCCATCTAAATTTTATGTTATAAAAGCATAAAATCGCCTCTATATACATTAAAAATACCTTGCATTTGATTTATTTAACAAATTATTTCAATCGATTAAAGCTTTAATTATTATTATTTAAAATATTAATTTTATTTAATTTATTAATTATTATTTAAAATTATAATTAAATATAATTAGTTATTTAATTGTATAATATTCTTTTATATAATTTTATTCAAGTAATAATTAAAATTATTTATACTGTTTAATCAACTTATAATCATTTTAATATAATTTTTATCTTACCTTAATTTATATATTCTAAATTATTACACAGTAAAATGTCATGAATAAACATTTCAAAACTGAGGTTGTTATTCTTTATTTTTGCACGATGATTGTATTGGTAATTTTTATTTTCGTATTATTAGACCTATATATTTTTAGAGGTTTATATTTAAGCATCCATTCCTCGACGCCCTACGTTAAATGGTTAATATATGGCATTTATGGTTTTCTGACCTTAAGTTTCTATATCGCATTTATTGGATATGGTGTAACAGATTACAACAACTGGAATCGAAAATTCCGTTTTGCAGTGATGAGCTTAATGATTCTAAATCTTAGTTTCAAGCTAATAGCCCTCCCCTTCTTCCTTGTACATGATGTGAAAAATCTTTTCGAATTCATTTATTTAAAACTTAGTTCTAAACCTACAAGTGAGTTTTCAAACAAGATCAGTCGTGCCGGCTTCCTACAAAAATCAGGACTTATATTGGGAGGAACTATGATGGGGACGCTCTTATGGGGAATGTTAAAAACGGCCTATAATTTAAAGATAAACCGTGCTAAAATTGCCATAAAAGGACTACCAGATGAATTTGTAGGTTTAAAAATAGCCCAAATTTCAGACATGCACTTGGGAAGTTTTGCGACTACAGCGCCTATTGTTCACCTTGTAAACCGTATCAACGAACTGGAAGCAGACATTGTATTATTTACTGGTGACTTGGTAAATAATATGGCTACTGAGGTGGAGCCTTTCAAAGACATTTTAGGTAATATTCAGGCAAAGCTTGGCGTATTCTCTTCTTTAGGAAATCACGACTATGGGGAATATGTTAACTGGACATCTCAGCAGGCTCGGGATGACAACCATAGAGCAGTTATAGATTGGCATAAACATTTTGGGTGGGATATACTCTTGAATGAGCATAGAATCATTGAAAAATCAGGAAAGAAACTGGCGATTATAGGCGTGGAAAACTGGAGCACTGACCACTATTTCCCCTCCAAAGGTGATTTACAAAAAGCATATGCGGGAACAGAAGATGCAGCCGTTAAAATCTTGCTGAGTCACGACCCCTCTCATTGGGATGCACAGGTAAATCAATCGTTTAAAGATGTACATATCACCTTTTCAGGTCATACCCACGGTTTTCAGTTCGGCATTGAAATTCCGGGAATCATCAAATGGAGCCCATCCAAATATAAGTATAAACAATGGGCAGGGTTATACAGCAAGGAAGAACAATATATTTATGTCAACCGTGGTGTAGGCTTTATCGGTTATAATGGCAGGGTTGGAATACAACCTGAGGTGGCTTTAATAGAGCTGGTGAAATGCTAGTAAAGTTTTTACAGATATTTATCTTGCTTTCTTCTCCATCTTTTCGATAATTTTTTCTGCAATTTCTTGCCCCCACTCTTTCCCGACTTTCATGCTCTCTTCTGTAATAAAAGGTAGGTTGTCGACATATTTCTTGCCTACGGGAGATTCATAGAATGCAATAATACCTTCCAAATCTTCTAAAGTCAGGTATTCTTTATAGATGGGTGTTAACATCTCTACTAAATCATTGATAGACGTATTTAAGAACTCCTTTTCCATTTCATCTAAAAACTTCTGATCTATACTTCCATAATTATAACGATATATTTCTATCAATTGCTTAATAGCTACCTCATAAGTCTTTTCAGTACCGCTGACTTCAAAAAGTTTTTTCAATGTCTTTGAATACTCTTTATCAGACTGTCCAAAAGTGCTTAAAGCAAAACGCACATAAGTGTTGCAAAAAATCTTTTCATAAAATAAATTCTAACAAAATACTTCCCATAACATATAAACTCAACCCAATAGCGATATAGTTCCTGAAATCCTTCTTATTTTGGTTATCCAATATACTATTCTTAAGGCAAACATATGCAATAAAAAATGAAACTATAGCGAAAACATAATATAAAATCAAAGGAAGAATGGAGACATAATCTTCTCCTAAAATATAAGAACAAATGGATATCCCTAAAAAGGCTATAGCAAGAAATGAACGCAATAAGTTATTTTTTGCATTTCCATTCCGTTGATTATCTTCCATACTAAAGGCAATATTTTTTCACTAAGGTAGTATTTATTCCAAATTATGCTATAGAAAAAATATCATTTTGCAAAAGGCAAATGTTAATGAAATGATTTATATTATGCTTTATAACGCCTTCTTCCAAATCATCGCCCATATAACTAATGTAATTATTATCCAATTGCGAACTCCTTAATATGTTGTATACGACGTAATTCATATAAAAAGAGGTTGCCTTTTGACAACCTCTTTGTGGGCATTTCACGATTGTAAATCGGGATGCGCTGAACCAGCTGAACTAAACGCCCGATTTTATCTTATCTATCCTGTTTATAAATCATAAAGACCAGAACTTGCTATTAACTTTTCAATATATACACGCGATTTCTGA
>JAIBAX010000100.1 GCA_019694955.1 Chitinophagales bacterium
CCTTTGGGGTCATATTCATCCGTCTGACTTATAGATTGGGTTACTTGGGTACCATTATTATGAGAGGTGGTTTTGGTCAGCACATTCCCAAATCCATCATACGTATAGTGTTCTTCTACAAAATCAAGGGTATTATCGCCCCATTTTTTATATGAACTTACTAAATTATTTGTATATTCATATTCTTCACGACTGCTAAAAGAGGTACCATCATATTGTATCTGAGAATTCTTTTTATAAAGCCTTCCAATAGCATAATTACTGCTCGTGCCATCAGGTTGGTTTATATATTCATAATTTTCGGTACTGGTAGATATGTTGTTTATATTAGTAGTTACTTGCTGTATATTGTTATACCCATCGTATATATAATTGGTCTGTATAAACGAGTTTTTCTGATAATCATTTTGCACTTTCACTTGGGGCAACAGATGTTGCACCGCATTAGCAACATAGGGTAATACATTATACGGGGCAAAAGTAATGGTTTCACCACTCAAATAATTACTAGAGGTATTGGCAGTTGGGGCTTCAAAACAGTTTCCACTGCCTTTATATACCCACGTGGCATCGGTTACACCCATAAGTTGTGGATTAATACGCGATACGGTCCACAAGTCCGCCACAGGGTTACTCAATGAGGCATTTCGCCAATTACTGCGGGCACTCATCTTAAAGCCTATTATGCCCCGGCCTAATGTGTGCAACGTAAGCCCGCTATACCGGAAATATTGTTTCTTACCCTGCGTTTCTATTTTTGATACCACATCCATAGTGGGCTGGGCTACTAATTCTACAAAAGGATAGGTTTCACTATTCCCAGAACTATAAAGCAAATTACCTTCAATAACCTTATTTTTCTCTAATTTGGAGTAATACACATTGGTAGCTATGCCATTACCTTCCGTTACTTTCTTTAGCAATCCGTTTTGGCGTTCATCTTTAGAAAAATTCCATTTCCATATGCGGTCCTCCTGCATAAAAATAATTTGGGTATTGGCTTGGTGGTTTTTAAATTCTCCTACTAAAGAATAAATAGGGGAACCATAAGTAGAAAATACTTCTCGGTAAATAGCAGCCCCAAAAACAGATTGGGTACTACCACCATTGGCTCCCATATTCTCTTTTACCCAAAAATGGGAGCGGCTGCTTTCATCATTCCAATCAAGAGGACCATCTTCAAACCAGTGCTCGTATTCGGTGGCTATAAAATCGCTCTTGCCGTCTTTGTTAATATCGGTAGATCGGTATTGACGATATTTAGTTCTATAGGCTCTCGCAGGACCAGGACCCCATTGGGGTTCATACCAGAAAAAATTAGAATAGTGTTGCACTTCAAATCCCTTACCCGTAGATATGTACATTTTCCAGTCCGAAGATTGGTTGGCTATGGGTATCAGTAGGTCAGTTTTTCCATCTCCATTATAATCGCCCCATACTAATTGTTTGTCTTCTTCGTATTCAGGGATATTTCCACTGGCAATTAAATTAGGCTTTCTTATCTCTACATTATCTTTTATTATCTCAACAACTTTGAAATTTTTGGTGGTTTCATTAATAAAAATAATCTCAGATTTTCCATCTCCATTGAAGTCAAAAATGTAAATTTTATCATTTACAGTTATTGAATTATTTGAGAAAAAATCTTTGCTTAATTTTACTAACCCTTCTGTATTAATTTCTACAGGTTTTGAAATCTCTAAATCCAAAATATAAAAAGCATCTTCCTCTCCTAAAATTTCTAAATCTCTTTTCCATCCAAACCAACTTCCATAATAGCAAGGACTTGTAATCTTATTACGATATTTTATTTCTTTCTTGGCTAAAATTAATTCAGTAATCCCATCACCATTAAAATCTCCATCATAATAATTATCAGTTTTAGCATAAGGAGGTGATTTTACAGAAGTCCACTCTATCATTTGAGAAGAATTACTGGCTGTCAATGGGGCTTGAATTTCAGAAATATCAGGAAGTCTTATATTTTTTACAACGTCTAAGAAGTTTTTATTCACAGTAATAAAAGAATCATTAGATTCATTCAATACACTTAAATATATTATAGAATCAAAGGTTTTTATTGAAATATTTTTTTGTGATAATTGATTATTCAAATTTATATTTCCTGAAAAATTCTTGTGATAAGTCCCAAAATTAGTTGAAATACTGTTCCATGAATTATTTAGAGCATTGAAGTAAAGTTTACCGTTAGCAATAAAATCTACTGTGCCATCCCCATCAAAATCACCCGAAGTTTCTACATTTTGCAAATTTACGGCATTGGGTATATAGCTATCTTGCAAAGCAATCGCATCACCACTCTCATTATACTCAAAAGTTACAGGATTAGCTCCTTCATTGGCACCGTTTACTTCGGTTACTTTTTGCACTTTTTCATATCCTAATGCATCTGTCTGGTGGGTGAGTTGTATTTTTCTAAACAACTGTGAACTACTATATACACTGATATTATCCAATAATTGGGTCTGTATCATTTTATAATCACCTACATAACTTTACTCGTTGCGGTTGCGGGCTTTGTAGGTAAAGCGTATCTCATTGGTATAAAGGGTAGCTGTAGAGGCAAGGGGTAAACTGCACCATAAAATTTGATAAGGCATTACCACATTATTGTTCTTGGTATAAG
>JAIBAX010000101.1 GCA_019694955.1 Chitinophagales bacterium
TCAGCACAGCAGACTTTCTCGCATATTTCGCTGAATTGAAATCAATCAAGGTATAGTATTAAGTGCGCTCGTAGATAGTAGAAAAATTTTCTGCAAATGGAGGTTTTATGATTTCGACATCCCAATTTTATTTGGAATGCCCGGAGGATGACAGAACGTAGAGTAAAAGCAAGGAGGTGAGGTTGGATTTCACGGGTTAAGGTTTACTGTGATCGTATCTTTAATTTACAATATCTAAAATTGATTCTAATAAACGTAAATTTAAAGACACCGCATTTCTATTATGAGTTCAATATTTAACGTTTCAACTTCTCCTGAATCCATAAATAGTCGGCAAGTTTCATGATAAAGAGACTATTACTGTACACTTCCTTGTCCATGAAATCGTTCGGAATGCAAGAGTTAATTAGTTGCGAAAAAGCGATGTCATAACAATTGAAATATTGGCCATGATATTCAACTCTCCAGGGTAGGTTCCATGGGATCGTTTCTACATAATAGTTTTTTGTCAAGGCAAGTGTATCGTTCGTTTCATTTATGAGTAAAATACCGGACCAGTAACTCGTTGTGCTGAACCAGCCTTCCTGCTTATTTAGCACGGCTTCGAGAGTTGAGGTAGATATGGTATCCAGCATATCCGGTACGGCGTAATAAAATTCCTTGTCTAGCACTTTATTTTCCTCATGGTAATTTTTGTGCTTTCCATTAAGCTGATCATCAACCAATTTTAAATAGTCCTCTTTATCTTTTTCTGTTATATTAAAATCTTTGATATCGGGTATGGCACCGGGGTTTTCATTAATCTGTGCCAACACTGAGTTTAGATTGTTACTGCTCAATGTGTGTTTGAATTTAGATATTTTTTCATCCTGATACTTCAGGGTAACACTTGCGGTTGTCTCTAATGTAGTATCATTTTTCCTTTCATAACATACTTCATTCGCGTAGTGATGAAAACAACCCATGCTTCCCGCATTGATGGTAACAGTTTTAACGGGAGATGTTAAAAATGATTTGAGAGGGGAGGCCGGAAGATATAATTTAGCTTCATGGTCACTCAATGAATAGATGTAGTTATTGCTTACACCATCCCACAACAATGCTATGCTGTCGTTAATCAGGTGAATGTTTTCGATATGAAAGTGTAACACATTTTCTCTGTACCAGTTCATGTCGCTTCTGTCTGCGAGATACAGCTGTTTACCTTTGGCACCCCAGGCAATATCATTACCAGCTTTAATAATGTTCAGATTATCAATCATATTATCTGTCGTATAAGGGATAACATGGGTCATTGCATTGGTACTTATTTTAAATAGCTCATTTTCGTTTGAAAGGATGTATAAGGCATTGTTCACTACTTTCAAGTCTTTAGGTTGAGTGGGTAGCGTATTATTAACTATTACTTGAAATGAATCCGGGTTGGTAAAAGATACTACTTTGAGGCTGTCGGTAATTGCAAAGATGTTGTCAGACTCAGGATCTAATTCAAAGTTGATAATATTTAAAGGGAATTCTTGCCACGCTATTTTGTCATGCTTTGTGTAGTAAATGTATCCGTTCTCATTAACAACGATATACTCTTTCCACAGTATGATCTTCTCTATTTTGGCATCTCCATACGATTTGTTAGTGGAATATAACAATTGATCTAAAGGAGATTCTATTCGATAAGACGTTTTCCAATTATTATCAGTGCCGTAAATATCATTGTGTAAGGCACCTGAGATCCCGGTGTTTGCATCAGCCATAAAAATGCTGTGCAGTCGTGAAGTATTGTTGTATGGACTGTTGCGCGTTTCCCAGTGTTGTCCAAAATCATTAGAATAATATATTTCACCGGAAGATCCACCCATCCAGGCGTTCCCTTGCTTGTCGACAAATGCGCAGTAGATCCATGAATCGCCTCCGAAATCAAGTAATGACCAGGTCTTGCCACCGTTTTTTGTCAGGTAGTATCCGCTTTTATTAAAACCAGGTTTATCAGCCGAAATGTAACCGGTCAATATTGCTGTGTCCTTATTAAAAAAAGAAATGCGCTCTAAGTGTCTATCGTTTAATCCAAGTGATTCCCCTGATTCACTCTTCATATAAAGTGAGTGCCAGTTAGAATCTATGTTGACACTGTAAAAGATATCTCCCATTGCCGTGACCAACCAAATTTTTTCGTCCGTCGAAACGGAGAGTTCACTAACGCGTCCATAGATGTCGAGCTCGGCCCTTCGATCTCTGTTATTATTTGTATCTAAGGATAGTATCGAACCATATTTATTTCCGGCCATCAAGCAAGAAATGAATAGAAACATGGATGATAGCAAAAAGGCTTTAGATGTTGTTTTCAACGGTGATCTGTTTATTTCTATTAATCGGGAGTTAATTAATATGAAATTACAACGGATTTTTAGTTTTTTTAGTGTTTAACCCAATCCGCATACACCATTTCAAACTTAATTTCTTTAGTACCATGCGTTCCTACTTCTTTCCATCCGGCTTTGCGATAAAAGCCTTCAGCCCGCGTATTATACGCTGTTCCCAGCCAAACGGTTGTTTTGGTTTGCCGGAAATACCAGTCGAGCATGGTATCATGG
>JAIBAX010000102.1 GCA_019694955.1 Chitinophagales bacterium
AATCAAAGGAGCAATCTGATAATACATTCCGACTTCGTTTATCTTCCGTTTGTCTACTGTCATATAAGTATCCCTAAATTGTCTTAAGGTATTTAGTATCGGATTATCATCCGGCAAACCAAAACTTGAACACACGGCTGTTGTTATAAAGCAAGGCCCCGCTGCGCAACCGGACTGAGCATAAACATTTGGAATGAGATCAGACTTGAATTTATCGTACGAATTGAAAAATCTACTATTAAGAAAGTAATTTACTTTTATTTGTTTTGAGGTTATTTTTGGCTTAACAAACACTTTCTTCTTCATATTAACCTAACTGTAGCAAATAAATTTTCCTATTGCAAGAGTTTGAACTTGCTGCTCGAACCTAAAAAGATACGGTATATAGTAGCAACATTCATCTCTTTTTAGGTGTAGATGCTATAGTATATATACCATGAAAAAAGTAGGTATACTCATATTTTTTAGCCTATTATTTGCTTCCTTTTTGTTTTCAAAGTCTTCAAGTGCATTATATGTTTCAACACTGGGAAATGATGTATTACCCGGCACAAACCCTTTGCTCCCCTTACGAACCATTCAACACGCGGTTGACATAGCGCAACCGGGAACAACTATCAAAGTTTACCCCGGAATTTACCGAGAAAGCGTTTTGATAAATCAGAAAAAACTTTCCTCAAAGACCTTGCGCATTGTGTCCATATCCGGAAAAGGGAACCGTGCTCAAATACTGGGGTCTGAACCATCAAAATCACTTTCTTGGAGTAACTGTACGCCGGAAAAATGCAAAGGCTTGGATAACAAATTTATGAACTCGGTATTCTATGCCGACATTAGTTGGAAAGAGTCTCCGGGGATTATTGTACAGAAAACAAAAGCAGGAGAGCGAATGCTTACTCTTGCGCAATCTCCTAATTACAAGGTTGAGAAGAGCTCAAAATATCTTGAAAGTTTGTGGAAAGGTGAAAATGTAAATACCTCCGCATCAATTCTGGAAGATAAAACGCACTTGAGAACAACTTTTAGCTTGTCGGGTGCGAATGCAATTTTGGTTGACGGGGGAAAACGCTGCGGGCAACTCATTTACTCTTCAAAAATCGACATACATGATGCGAATTCGGGAAAATTGTATTTTAAAGACCTAATGGGATATTCCTTCTTGGGCTCACAAGAAAACGGAATCGGACCAAAAACAATATATCTCATTCAAGGGAAACTTGAATTATTGGATGAAGCCGGAGAATGGTACTACGACACATCACTAAAAAGGCTTTTCGTGTGGCCTCTGGAGAATAAAAATCCATCTAAAGGTGACATTGAAATTGCAAGAAGACCTTACGGGATAAAAATGGTAAACGCCACCAATATAACCATTGAAGGATTTATCATCAAAAATGTAACTTCCTCACTGAAGTCTATCGATGATGGCTCAATTTCATTAATTCCGGAAAATGGGGCTACAATTCAGAATATTAAGCTCAAGGATATCATTATTTCAAATTCGGCTAATGGAATTGCGGCAATAAAAAGGAACTATCAGGGCAATATAAACAATATAGAAATTGAAAATTTAACTATCGAGAAAGTTCTAAGGAAACCTATCTTTGCATATAACTTCTCAGGATTTACGGTCAAAAAAACGGAAATTACCAATTCCTCACACTACAGTACATATAATGCAATTACGCTTAACAAGACTTCGAACGTTTCAATTGACAACAATCATATCCATAACGTTGGCGCAAATGGCATTTTCTTCCTAAGCTACGAGAATAAAAATCTTGCTTCAGGAAAAATACAAGTCACCAATAACAGAATTGAGAATGTATGTGAAAGTTTGGGAACATGTTCCGGAATAAAGTTCTTTGATGGAAGGTATGAAGATACGATAGTAAAGTCAAACAAAATAACAAATAATTTTGCCTGGGCACCCTGCACTCCTTATTCCGGAATCGGATTGATGATAAGTAACGCAAGTGGAATAAGAGTCACAAATAACGAATTTAAGAACAACACTAACATAGGCATATTTTTATATACACGCCAACTCCCGGCAACCAACAACCTGATTGCAAACAACTTCATTAGCAATTCGCGCACAGGAATCTTGCTTGGAAGCAATGAGAGCGCGTTTGACGCAAATCCAGAAGCCATATCCACGCGTCATGATAATACTGTAATCTACAATAATATCCTTAAAAATAATGAGGTTGCTATAGATGTTAACCCCGCTCACCCCAAAAAAATGGACGTTAATAAAAACATTTTTATAAACAATGCCTTTGTTATGCGATTTAAAGAAGTACTTCTTAAAAATATTGCCGCTATCAAAAATGTAGTGCCAACTTGGGAAAAGGATTAGAGGGTCGTGATTTACAACGCACTACTATCGATTTCCTGAAATTTTACGCAAAAATTTAATGCTATAATTTCCACCATGGGCAACATCACAAGAATTGGTCCGTATGAAACATCACCGATTTTTGGATATTCTGTAGGATACAGAGACGATAGAAATACTAAGGATATTGAAAGCCTGCTTGGCTCAAAGGACCACACTCTTTTCGCAAAACTTTTGGGTCAAT
>JAIBAX010000103.1 GCA_019694955.1 Chitinophagales bacterium
TGATGGAAGAGCATTACCCGCATTTATGAGTCAGGCACTAAATAATGAAGACATCACTGTTTTTGGAGATGGTTCTCAAACACGATCCTTTTGTTATGTATCTGATTTGGTAGATGGTATTTATCGACTTTTGTTAAGTGATTATCACTTGCCTGTAAATATTGGAAATCCGCAAGAAATAAGTCTGCTGGAATTTGCAGAAGAAATTATACAGCTTACAGGTACAAAAAGTAAAATAATTTACCAACCATTACCTAAAGATGACCCGAAACAACGTCAACCTGATATTACCAAGGCAAAACAACTTTTAGGCTGGGAGCCTAAGGTGAATAGAAGCGAAGGTTTGAAAAATACGTTAGAATATTTCAAAATTATGTTACATAAATATAATGACTGAATTAATTGTTAAAGTAGGTAGAAAAATAAATGGTTATTTTAAAAATAATCCTAAAAATGATAGGTTAGACCCAAATAAATTTAACAAGAAAATACTTACAGCTGAAAAAGGTAATGACCTAATTAAATCATTACTTTATTCTCAACAGCCTTGTATGATTACTAGATACGGAAATGTTGAATTAAACACAATAATAAACTATTTAGAAATAAAAGAATTAAAGGAGAAGAATAGAATATCAAAGTTGTATTCAGAAATAAATTGGAAGAATAAGGATTGGAGCTTAGGCACTTTAATGACAATAAAAAATAATGCAGGTGTATTTCCAGCATCACCGGAAATACTGACAGCTTTTTCAGAGATATATATAAAAGATTCTGGTATTATTGATGCCTTGGGAGTTTGGTATAACTACGGTGAAAATATTATGCATTCATCGTATTTCCCTAATGCAGATTTGTTTCCATTATTATCAATTGAGCCATATTATTTTGAAAGCCCTTGGAGCGAATGCTTACTAAATAAAAAAGTGCTAGTAATACATCCGTTTTCTAAATCTATAGAAAAACAATTTAATAATAAAATGAATCTATTTAAAAACCCAAACATCTTACCAGAGTTTGAGTTAATTACGTTAAAAGCACATCAATCAAATGCAGGAAATGAGATTAATTTTGACACATGGATTGAAGCATTAGAGGATTTAAAAGATAAAATTAATCAAACTAATTTTGATATTGCATTGATAGGCGCAGGTGCTTATGGATTGCCTTTAGCAGCTCATGTAAAAAGAATGGGAAAACAAGCTATTCATTTTGGAGGATCTCTACAAATTTTATTTGGTATCAAAGGGACGAGATGGGATGCAAATCCTGAAGTGAATAAATTCTATAATAAATATTGGGTAAGACCCTTACCAGAAGAAACACCAATAGAATTTAGATCTGTAGAAGGTGGTTGTTATTGGTGATTAAATAAACATTTTATGAATTTAAAAACCATCTACAAACGTGCGCTTGACTTCGAGTTTCTTTCAATAGAAGAAGGGGTCTTCCTATTTGAAAATGCACCAACTGCCGAACTGATGCAGGTTGCACACCAACTCCGACTTGTACAAAAACCGGATAATATTGTAACCTGGCAGATAGATAGAAATCTCAACACCACGAATGTGTGTATTGCTAATTGTAAGTTTTGTAATTTTTATCGAAAACCCGGGCATGAAGAAACGTATATCACCGATATTGAAACATACAAGCGCAAGGTAGAAGAAACAATTCGATGGGGAGGAGACCAGTTACTTTTGCAAGGTGGGCATCATCCGGATCTGGGATTAACCTACTATGTAGATTTATTTAAACAACTCAAGCAACTTTATCCCACGATAAAACTGCATGCACTAGGTCCGCCTGAGATTGCTCATATTTGTAAACTAGAAGGCATCTCCCACGCTCAAGCGCTTACTGCCCTGAAAGCCGCGGGTTTGAATTCTCTACCGGGTGCAGGGGCTGAAATACTGAACGACAGAGTAAGGCGATTACTGGCAAAAGGAAAATGCAGTGGACAAGAATGGTTAGATATTATGCGTGCTGCTCATCAGTTAGACATCACCACTTCTGCTACGATGATGTTCGGGCATGTAGAAACTGTTTATGAGCGCATGGAACACCTTGTTTGGCTACGCGAAGTACAACAAGATAAACCAAAAGAAGCTAAAGGATTTTTGGCATTTATTGCATGGCCCTACCAAGATGAAGGTACCCTGTTAAGACGTATGCGCAATATCCGCAACAGTATAACACCTGATGAATACCTGCGCATGGTGGCCATTAGTAGAATGATGCTCCCGAATATAAAAAATATACAAGCATCATGGCTTACCGTGGGCAAACAAACTGCACAGCTATGTTTATATGGAGGGGCTAATGATTTTGGTTCAATCATGTTGGAAGAGAATGTCGTTTCTGCAGCCGGGGCGCCCCACCGTTTCACATTCAAGAGCATACAAAATGCTATAAATGAAGCCGGCTTCGAGCCCCGTCTTCGCGATCAGCAATACGAATTCAGAGATTTGCCCGCCAATATTGAAGAGCAGATTATCCAATATTAACTGCCGTTTTAAAAATCACACCTTTCCATTTATATTTTTTAACCATTCGTCTAAACTTATTTCAT
>JAIBAX010000001.1 GCA_019694955.1 Chitinophagales bacterium
CTGCGATGGAGAAATTGATGAGAATTCCGTCTATATAACGTATTATGCAGATCAAGATGGAGATGGCTATGGCAATCCTACGATTAGCCAAACAACCTGTGATGGCGCACCCAATGGCTATGTTACGGGCAATACAGATTGTGACGACAATAACGCCAATATTAACCCGGGACAATCAGAAGTTCCTTGTAATGGTGTGGATGATAATTGTAATGGTACAATAGACGAAGGCAGTAATTCAGTGACGTATTATGCTGATCAAGATGGCGACGGTTATGGTAATCCTGCGATTAGCCAGACAACCTGTGACGGCGCACCCAATGGCTATGTTACGGGCAATACAGATTGTGACGACAATAACGCCAATATCAACCCGGGACAGTCAGAAGTTCCTTGCAATGGAATAGATGATAACTGTAACGGCACTATTGACGAAGGCAGTAATTCAGTGACGTATTATGCTGATCAAGATGGCGACGGTTATGGTAATCCTGCGATTAGCCAAACAACCTGTGATGGCGCACCCAATGGCTATGTAACTGATAATACAGATTGTAACGACAATAACGCCAATATCAACCCGGGACAATCAGAAGTTCCCTGTAATGGAGTGGATGATAATTGTAATGGTACAATAGACGAAGGCAGCAACTCAGTAACGTATTATGCAGATCAAGATGGTGACGGCTATGGCAATCCTAATGAAAGTCAAACGACTTGCGATGGCGCACCGAATGGCTATGTAACGACTAGTACAGATTGTAACGACAATAACGCCAATGTCAACCCAGGACAAGCAGAAGTTCCCTGTAATGGAATAGATGATAACTGTAACGGCCAATTTGATGAAAATGACCAACCGCAAACATATTATTTAGATAGTGATGGTGATGGGTTTGGTAACCCTAATATGCCTGAAACGACCTGTGATGGTCCTCCTGTTGGTTATGTGGTCAATGATTTGGACTGTAATGATGCTAATGCGGCCATTAATCCCAATGCATCAGAAATAGGATGCAATGGTTTGGATGATAATTGCAATGGTGAAATAGATGAAAATAATCAAAATATTGTCTATTATTTAGATTTTGATGGAGATGGTTTTGGAAATCCTTTAAACAGTATTGCTTCGTGTTCCGGTCCTCCTTCCGGTTATATAGACAACGATGATGATTGCAATGATAATGATTTTAATGTTTATCCCGGAGCATTCGAAAATAACTGTAATGGTATCGATGATAACTGCAATGGGCAAATTGATGAGAATGGTAGTCTAAATACTTATTATATTGATGCGGATGGAGATGGTTTCGGTAACCCTAATATTTTTATTTCCACCTGTGATACCTTACCTTCCGGTTATGTATTAAACAATACTGATTGTAAGGATAATGATGCAAATATTTATCCACATGCAAAACCTTATAATACTTCTATTAGCAATGTTACCTCTACTGATGCACTATTTAAATGGAAAGATGGTTCTTGTGAAACGGGCGGTATGTATCAAACAAGAAGAAGACCCGTTGGCTCAAGTGATACCGCATGGGCATTGGCAAGTACTTACCCTCCTAATAAAGCAAGGAAATTAGTAAATCTTAGTGAAAATACAACATATGAAGTGCAAGTAAGAACATTCTTTGGCGTCGGAGATGCTTCGGAGTGGTCAACAGTTTTGTTGTTTACAACATTGGGGGCTTGTACATCTCCACAAACAGATACTGCGACCAATATTACAGAAAGTTCTGCAGTAGTATCTTGGAGTGGAGGCTCAAGTGGTAGCCATAATATACAGTATAGAAAATTTGGAACACAGCAATGGGCAAGCACCTCTGCAAATGCCTCACTTAGTCAAAAGACAGTACAAAACCTTGTTCCGGCAACTACTTATGAGTATAGGATACGCACCGTTTGTTCTCCAACCGAAAAATCAGGCTTCTCAGAGATTAAGCAATTTACCACATTAACATCCGCAGAAATTTCCTGTAATGGCATCGATGATAATGGCAACGGTGAAATTGATGAATATGATACCTTTATCAAGGTTTATGCAGATTTAGACGGTGATGGTTATGGAGATCCGTTTAATTCGTTGAACGCCTGCAATACTATTCCAAGTGGATATGTAAAAAATAAGCAGGATTGTAACGACACCCTAGCTAGTGTTCACCCGCAGGCTCAAGAAATTGCTTGCAATGGCATAGACGATAACTGCAATGGTACAATAGATGAAAATAATGTTTATATTACCTATTATCAGGATAATGATCATGATGGCTATGGAACGCAAAACCTCAGTATTACTACCTGTGATGGTGCACCTTTCGGCTTTGCTGATAATTCTGATGATTGCAATGACAACGATTCCACTATAAATCCTGCCGGGTTAGACACAATAGATGGCATAGATAACGACTGTGATGGTCTTATTGATGAAGGAATTACTTATTATGTTGATATGGACAGAGATAGTTTTGGAAATATCAATGATCCCGGTACACCTTTCTTGACAGACCCCGGAGTAGGGTATTCCAGAAATAATAAAGACTGTAACGACAATGATAGCATTATTTATCCCAATGCAAGGCCTTATGATACAAAAATTAGTGACATATCTTCTTCGGATGCGTTGTTTAAGTGGAAAGATGGCTCTTGCACTCCTGGAGTGATGTATCAGACAAGAAGGAAGCCAGTAGGAGCGCCGGAAACGGATTGGGCGTTGGCAAGTACTTATCCTCCTTCCAAAACGAGGCGATTGGTTAACTTAAATGAAGATACGTATTATGAAGTGCAGGTACGGACATTCTTCTCGGATGGAACGACATCAGAATGGACAGCCTTAACGGTCTTCAAAACTTTGGCTGCATGTAATTCCGTAACATGGGATAGTGTAATCAAAATAGAACCAACTTCAGTAACAGTCAAGTGGAGCGGTGGTTCGGATGCAAGACATGCAGTTTTCTATAGAAAAGTCGGCGTATCTAATTGGAACATTAAATCAACAGCAGCAAATTTTTCGGAAATTGAGCTAACCAATCTCACGCCTGGCGTAAGCTATGAATATAAGATTAGAACTATTTGTAATAAAAATGGAAATAGATCCGGTTTTTCTCCTATTCATAATTTTTCAACACCACCAATGAGATTAATGCAACCAGATAATTTAAGTACATTGACAAATATTTCTAATGTTCAGGTTGTTCCTAATCCTAATAATGGTTCATTCTCACTTCGTGGAACTAGCAATGTTGAAACGGAAATTTTTATAACAATAACAAACCTTACAGGTCAGGTGGTTTATCAAACAAACAATCCTTTAGTGAAGGGTGCGGTTGATATAAAAATTAGTTTTGATGCACAAGAAAAAGGTATGTATTACATCAATATACAAACTGAAACTTTCCGGCAAACTTTACCATTTGTGAAGATGTAATGTATCAGATGAGTACAGTAAGAAAAGTGGTGTTAAGTTTTGGCATAATAATGATAGGCGCAATTTGGTCTATTGAACTATGGCGAAAAATACATCTCGATCAACTATCAGTAACCGTTAGTGAGAAGCTTTCAAAGGATAAAATTAGAATTGATTTGGGTTTCTTTGATCCGGATGCAGCGTCTGATGAAGTGTTGATAAAACGCGGTCTCCCTATGGTTGTTTTTATAAACGGAAAAGCACGGGATTTTGAGGCCAATTCTATTGAGAACGATTTTCTTATTGTCTATGATAATAAGTATTATACAATTGTTCGCCATATTGTTCCTAGTGCTATGTTTGTTAGAACGGCGCATAGACATATGTATAATGTTGATTTAAATGAAGTCGGAGGAAAAATACATTTAACATTCGATGTTGACGGAATAGAAGGTGTTATAATTGAGAAAGACTTGGAAAGTGTTGTCAATGCAAGTGACAATCTTTGGGGTGTAAGAAAGCAAAGAGATGTTTTTTAATAGTTTGGTTATTGAATTAAAAATTAAAGCACTTAAAAAAGTATGAATAAAGAAGAAATTATTAAAGAAATAAATAATGATTTATGGGATAATTATCAAGGCGCAATACCATTCATAAAGAGAAAGTTTGAGAGCCAAGAAGTTGTAAACTATAACATTAATCGCTATACATTTTATTTTAATAGTGATTTTATTCTGATTTCAGATGATGTATATTTTAATGAGATTGGTTTTCTACTATTTGAGAAAAAGGAATTTATAAATAAAATATTAACACAGCGATTATAATGTGTCAAATTGTGTTCTAATACGCATTGTGAGACTGAAATGAAGGCGTTATAAATGCTATTTAGTTAGTCCAATTTTTATATTGTAGTAGTTAATGCAATACTTTTAAAGGAGCAAACTACCTAGGTACATAAACACTATAACTGCTCCCATATCCACCCCAAATGCCAATGCCGCCTTTGCCGTAAATATTTGAAAGTACTACAGTTGCAGAGCCAAAGGGACTTCCTTGATTAGCCCTTTCTGTTTCTAGTGTTCGCCAAAAATCATAATGTGGTTTGTCGATACTTGCTAGTCTAACGTAGCAAGTATCAGTTTTATTCCAAAAACCATAGGTTTCAGGATCAAAATCTACATCATCCTTTTCGGACAAGTCGGTGCCTTTCGGTATTTGGATGTCAAAGGATTGCCCATTGATGAAAGCATCGTCAAACACCGTTCCGAAATCTGTGAGCCATGAGCCGCTATTCGCTTTCGTAAAATATCTGTAGTAATTGCCGGGCAAATCAGGATCTTTGATCCGACCTTTTAACCTTACCAAGGTGTCATTATCGGGATTGGGATGAGGTACAACAAACAGCGAGTCGAAAAACACCAAAGGAGGAATGGTCGTGCTGGCCGTCAGTGTCTTTCCTTCTACTTTTACCCGCAGGGAATATGTTTTTCCCACTTCACCTAAAAATAATTTATTAAATGGAACAGAATATATAGCAATGTCAGGGAATTCTTCTACCGAATCGATGTCTAAACCAAACTCGGCAGCAATGGCAATAGCAACGCTATCCGGTAAAGCATATAAAATATCTCTGGTATATTCCACTAACTTCACAGAATCAGTGCCGTCAGATACCCAAATCCTTGCACCATGTATGAAGTAATCGCCAATATTATTTAAATCCAACCCACCGAAAAACGGCTGGTTTTTGGTGAGTATCACATAAGGTGGAAGACCATTTTCAACATGCCCTTCTACCACAATCTTTGGCTCAGGATCCGGTAAATCTACCGTTATCTCCGTTTCACAAGAAGTAAGTAAGAGTATTGAAATGGCAATGATAGAAAGCAGAAACAATATATTCCTCATCTTTTAAAATTTAAAATTCCAGGTAATAGAAGGGATAATCGGAAAAATAGAAACCTTTATGGCTTTCGTATTTAAGTCTCCACTAACAGGGTCTCCTTCAATTTTATAGTAGATAAAATAGGTGTTTTTACGATTGTACACATTATAAATGCTAAAATTATAACTCGATTTAAAACGCTTTTCAGGTTTGCGGTTAGGTTTCCATGTGACAGAAAGATCCATGCGGTGATAGCTGGGAAGACGATAGGCATTGCGTTCGCCATAACCAGTTACAATACCCAATTCGATAAAATACCTTTCCACGGGTAATGTAAAGGCATTTCCGGTAGCATATACCCAAGTGCCTCCGAATGACCAATGTTCATTTAGATCGTATGCAACATTTATGCTAATATCATGCGTGCGGTCATATTTTGCAGGGAAGGTTTTTCCATCATTTAAATCAGGGAATGTACGTTGCGTTTTTGACCAAGTATAACCGATCCAACCATTCAGTTTGCCCTGACTTTTCTTAACAAAAAGTTCCAAGCCATAGGAGCGTCCTCTTCCAAATACATAACCGAGTTCAATGTCGGAATTTAATTCTTGCACATAGCTTTCACCATACTCAATCTGATTCCACATTTCCTTATAGTATGCTTCTACGGAAGCTTCATACATATTGTCTTTAAAATTCCTGAAATATCCTATGGCGTACTGCAACCCTAACTGCGGTTTTACGCGTGCTGTACTGGGTACCCAAACATCTGTAGGTAAGGTGCTGTTACTACTGGAGATTAAATGTACATATTGCGTATTGAAGGATAATCCGATTTTCACCGAGCTGACATCGTCAATGCCTATCCTTAAATTCATCCTTGGCTCGGGATAAATATAGGTTTTGAGTGGCTTTAAAGTCGGTGTTATAATCGTGTCAGGAGCAACTACACCACCGATGTATTCAGTATAAGGGCCAACATGTTGAAACAAACTTACCCTGACGCCATAGTCAAATCTGACACGGGTGGAAATATCCCATTCATGCTGAACAAACCATGCCATTTCATTAGCATGTTTAGGGATTTGGTTGGACTTAAATTCTGTCTCACCGGAGCGGGCAGAAGCGGTTGTAGGTGTGAAAGTATGAAAGGTATAATCATAGCCGAACTTAAACTTGTTTTTAGGATTCAAGAAATAGTCCAAAGAAAACTTCAAGTTAAAATCTCGAACGCCGGAAAGTGCCTCAAATGAGAAATCCTCTTGTGTTCCCTGAAACTTAAATTTATAATTATTAAAAATAAAAGAGGTGTTCATGAACAACTTGTCGTTGAATAAGTGATTCCATCTTACTGTAGTGGTGGCATTTCCCCAAGGAATTTTTACTTCTGTGGCAGATTTTTCGGAATTATATACAAAAACATCTCTGCCAAAATAACCGCTGACAAATAGCCGGTCTTTCCTGGAGAAGATATAATTCCACTTCAGATTTAAATCATAGAAATTATAATTGGTGCCTGCAAAATCTGTTTTTTTTATGAATGGCTGTGCCAAATCGAAAGCATACGTTCTTCTACCTGAAATCAAAAAGGAACTCTTATCTTTTCTTATAGGACCTTCCAAGGTAAAGCGCGAAGAAATTAAACCAATGCCACCTTCAAAGGATAGTTTCTTATTATTTCCTTCCTTCATCGTTACATCAATCACGGAAGAAATCCTTCCACCATATGATGCCGGCATACCACCTTTAATTAAGGTAGTATTTTTTACGGCATCCGCATTAAAG
This sequence comes from Chitinophagales bacterium, assembly GCA_019694955.1. GTDB lineage: Bacteria > Bacteroidota > Bacteroidia > Chitinophagales > JADIYW01 > JADIYW01. Next base: position 7,086 of record JAIBAX010000001.1, read on the forward strand.
ACAGAGAAAAAACCAAATAAATGTCCCGTGTTGTACACAATGGCATCATCCAGTAAAACAAGATTCTGATCCGGACCACCACCTCGCACATAAATACCGCTATTTCCTTCACCTGCAGCTTGTACACCCGGAAGCAATTGTAACGCCTTTATGATGTCCACTTCGCCCATCAACGCAGGTATAGACTTAATCCTATCCGTCGGTAAGTCAACAGTACCCATTTGTGTGGACTTAACATTTTCATCCGTTCTCGTACCGGTTATAACAACTTCTTCCAAAATGTCTGAGGCAGATACTAAGTCAATATTATATTGAATGTCTTTATCTAAGGTCAGTTCAAATGCCGAATTTTGATAGCCAACATAATCAATTAGCATTTTATACGTACCGGCAGGCAGTGTTAAAGAATAAAAACCATATACATTCGTCGTAGTACCCCTGCCCGAACTGTCTATTACGCCGATAGTGGCACCGACCAAAGTTTCACCACTGGCTTTATCTTTAATATATCCACTAATGGTAAACTTCTCCTGTGCAGTAGCATAAAGTGTAATAAAAAAAAGCAGGATTGTATAAAAAAATCTTTTCATGAGAAAATTTAATTAAATGTAGTTACTCAACTAGACATATTATTGAAAACGGGTTTACTTATTTATTAATTTTTTGTGTCAACCCTCGAGGTTAGTGGATGCCAACCTCCGAGGTCAACCCTCGAGGTTAGTTTTTAAACAATCTTTGAACTATAGTAGATTTCGCTCCTGATACCTTAATGAAGTAACTTCCAGTTTGCAACGCAGGGAGAAAGTCTCCTTCAATAGATATAGTAAATTCCGCACCTGTACAATCTGATTCTTTTGATATGCACCTTCCCCAAGTATCAAAAAATGACACTTCTATGCAATCGTCTTGCATGTTCTCTGGTATCATCACTAATAATCTGTCACTAAAGTACTTAGGGTAAACAAAATATTCTGTCAGTGACAAGTCAACAGCACCATTTTTTAATGAAGAAAGTAGCCAAAAAGCATTTTCAAAATTCGGAATACCGTATCCATAGCTAAGGTTGGGTGTTCGATACAGTGAAGCAGATTTCTTAACGACATCCTTTATTTGATAGGCTTTTAATGTAGGGTATGCACTCCACAGACATGCAATCAATCCTGTTGTAATGGGCGCAGCGTAAGAAGTACCATCATTCCTGCTAATCATGTTCATGTCATCAACCGTGGCTACCCGTGTACCCATGGCGCAAATATCAGGCTTTATGGTTGTCATTTCCGGATAACCGAGTGAGCTAAATTCCGCCAGTTGCTTGTCTTCGTCTACCGCACCAACAGTTAAAGCACCCACAGCGTTTCCCGGAAATGCAATGTACTTCCAAGGCGTATCTCCATCGTTTCCGGCACTTACCACTACCAGAATACCTTTTTCATCTGCAATGTTGATGCCACGTACTGCTATTGAGTGTTGACTTGTTAACTCTTGCCATTGATAGGATTGCTCCTCATTGTCATAATCATTGTATCCTAAGGATATATTCACCAATTGTACACCAATGCTGTCGGCATATTCAAGTGCACGTACCAAATTAAATTCCTCAATCAATTGTTCCGAGTGGGTGTCCTCGGTTCTAAACAGGCAATAGGTCGCTTCGGGAGCTGTACCGATAAATTTACCTTCAATATTTGTTGCCATGGTTGAAAAGACTTCTGTGCCATGTGAGATAGTATGAAAAGGATATCGAGTATTTTCGACGAAATCATATACATCGCTTATCATACCTGTTTTAAAAAGGCTTTTGAATGTTTTTATAGTGTCTGCGCCGGAAAAACCTCCATCTATAATGGCAATTTTAATACCCTGCCCTTTGAAGCCTTTGTCATGAAGATAAATACCTTTTTCACAGTTTATTTGCTCATAACTATAACCATATTTGCTGCGAAAATGCTCGTTAGGCGTAGGAATACTTTCGCTGTGTTGTTCTTCCGAATTATCAGAAGTGGCATGGATACTCAAAAACTGAATTTCTTTGATGAAATCAAAATTGTCCAATATTTTTAATCGGCTAGTGTCTTCGGTTTTTACTGCGATGGCATTCAGCCACTTCGAGCGACCATGAATGGTGAAACCTGCATGGACGATTGCTTTCACATATTCCTCATTTACAGGACAATCATATTGATTGAAAGCGCTTATGTTTTCTTTCCTTCTTTCATATCCATCACGATTGAAAAGTATGGAATCTTTAACGGGAGAGCAGGTTGGCTTGTCTTGGAAATAAATCAGATAAGTAAAATCTTCCCTGCCATAAATACTTGAAATAAGAAATAATAAACAAAAAGTAAGTTTATTCTTTGCCATATTCTATTGCAGACATTCTAAGGATGAAACCTTGCTCGGCTCTTTGCTCCCAAGGTTGATCGAAATTATTTTGTGAGGTCAATACTTTAAGTTCTTTATATACTAATCCGGCGCCCTTTGCATAAACTTCCTTGGATGAGGTTAGGTTAATGGCTGAAGAATCATATTGTTGCAGTACTGTCAACGTTGAGTCGAAACTAAGCGCGGCATTGGAAAATGGTTCGTCGACGGCTTGCATCTGATATGTCCAATCTTCTAAATAGGATAAATTATCAGCAGGGTTGATAAAGATATTTCCTGACCATTCTTTCCCAGATTTAATGGGAAATACTAGTTTGATGTATCGTAGGTTTTCTTCAACCTTTTCAGCAGTATTTTTGTTGAGTGTTTGATAATAGACATCTGCAATATTCCAAGTGCTCGAAGCATTCTCTCTAGTATATCGGTATAATTTCTTACTGGGTCGACCACTTAAGTCTGTAAACGATTCGCCTATGACTTCTTTAAGCTGGAATGATTTTCTTGTAACTAGCACCGGATTGAAAAAATCATTGTAAGTGATACTGTCAACGTTATATATAACATAGTTTCCTTCTTCATCTGGGAAGTATTCATACCCATAACGAAGGATGAAATCTTCTGAGCTATCTTTTTGGCAAGACAGGACGAAAAGTGTAAGTACTATAAATATGATTGATAAATGCCTCATATTTGAATTTTGAAATAAAACTACAAAATTATGACTAATATTGTGCCGTTTTGGTTGTTTTATCAACTTTTAAAAAATGTGTTTATTATTAATCGGTTATAAGGTAAATACGATGTTTCCGCTCATCATTGCGGCAAATCGCGATGAATTTTATGCGCGGCAGACAAAAAACTTACATTTTTGGGAAGATGAGCGGATTTTTGCAGGCAAGGATGTACAGGCTGGCGGCACTTGGTTGGCAGTACATCAAGACGGTAGGTTTGCTGCCATCACCAATATCCGCGACCCTAAGCGCATGAAATCTGATAAGCGCTCAAGAGGATTGATTATCATGGATTTCTTGAATGGCGGTGCTGATAGTATGCATTTTATGGATGAGTTGGCAAGTCATTGTGCTGATTATCAGGGTTTTAATTTATTGATTGGGTCGGAAGAGGCATTGTACTTTCTGAATAGTGACGAAGCGGTGGTTCAAAGGCTGCCATCTGGCGTCTATGGTATTAGCAATGCCAGTATTGATACGCCATGGCCAAAACTCATGCTGGCAAAAGAATTGTTTGCGAAGGAAGTAGTCGCTGAAACAGTTACTGCCGATAACCTTTTTGCCATTCTAAAGAATGAACAGCATTTTCCCGAACATTCATTGCCAAAGACTGGGGTGGGGGAGGATTTGGAAAAGCTCTTGAGTACGATATTTATAAAAAGTCATGCCTATGGCACACGTTCCAGTGCAGTTATTATGCAACATGTGTCTGAGAAAATCATATTTGAAGAAAGGGATCACTTGAGTGGGCAACACCATATTTCCGAATTTCATATACTTAAATAGTTAATAATCACGTAGGTTTTACATGATTTAACATGAAATTTTTATTAATATAGTCGAAAAAGTTTCGGATTATCATAAAAAATGATAATTTTTGATTAAAATTTCTTTATATGCAGGTAGTGAGTATTTATCAGGAATTCAATGCACCCGTTGAAGAAGTATTTAATTACTTGTCTGATCATGAGAAATTTGGAGATTTGTTGCCGGGAGATACCAGAAGAATTAAAGCAGGTTCTAATCCGGCAGAACCGAATGGGTTAGGAAGTGTGCGTTTAATAAAGATTTTTCCCGTCGAATTGGAAGAAACAATTACAGACTTTGTTCCCAATAAGCTTATTGAGTATCGGATTTCAAATGAATCGTTGCTGCGCAATCATTTAGGTAAGATGGAGTTTGAAGAAAGGAATAATAAAACCATTTTGAACTATACCATTGAGTTTGAATCAAAAATCAAATACTTAGGATCGGTGATTCGCTTTGGTTTGGAAGAAACATTACTTTTTGGATTAAAGAAATTAGCAGAAAAGTACGAATGATATTTAATTCCAGAGTGAGGTTGCACTTTTTGCAAGATTTCGATGTTCCCCGGGAGCGTGTTTTCAATTTTTTTAGTGAGCATGAACGCTTGGCACACATTTATCCAGGCGCTTTCAAGCGTATTGTAAATAGTTCAGACCCTAGAAATGTAAATGGTTTGGGTAGTGTACGTCAAATTGTTAACCTACCCTTGGTGTTTGAAGAAACGATTACGGCCTTTCAAGAGCCTGAATATATAGAGTATAAAGTGACTGGTGGCCTTGTGCCGATAAAGAACCATATTGGAAAAATGCGTTTTATCACACTTGAAGGTGGGCGGTCAAGATTAGACTATACCATAGAATTCGACCCGATTTATGATGTGCCAATGATGGGTTTTATCATCAAAAACCTCAATGAAAAACTCGTCGGCAATGCCATCAGAGACCTGAGTTTTAAGTTTAAGGAAAATCCAAGGTTCTAAACGATATCAATGTAAGGCACTGATATTTACTTTTTTAATCCCCTTCAGTTGCATGACGATATGTCGTAAATGGGCTTTGTTTTCATATTCACTGATGATTTCAAGGATATCATGGTCAATGAAATTACACTCTGAACCATCGATGGTGACGATACTGTATTCAGGAATAGTATCCAGCGATTTCTTTAAATTTACTTTATTTAGAAAGGTTACGTTTGTATTTAGTTTAATATAAAAGACTTCTGTTTCATGCTGCTTGGTTTTGATGATTTTATATTCCGCCTTGAAATTGTTTTGGATAATAAAATAGATAGAAATCAATAACCCAATACCTACACCTATTAATAAATCTGTAGAAAGGATGACAATAATGGTAATCACAAATGGCAGAAATTGGTTGAGTCCTAACGCCCACATGCTTCTGAAAAGCTTGGGTTTTGCGAGATTATAACCGGTGGACAAAAGGATCGCCGCCAAACAAGCATATGGTATCGCACTTAGAACAAATGGGATGAGCAAAACAGAAAGTAATAAAAATAAGCCATGTGTGAAAGCGGATAATTTTGTTCTGGCGCCTGCATCAGCATTGGCAGCGCCCCTCACGACAACAGCAGTAATAGGTATCGCTCCCAACATTCCGCAAAAGATATTGCCGATACCTTGCGCTATCAATTCACGGTTCACAGGTGTAATTCTATTTTGCTTATCGAGTTTATCTACGGCTTCAATACACAAAAGTGTTTCAAGTGTTGCCAAAATGCATAACACCAATCCCTGCTGCCAAATGTCCGTGCGTTGAAACAAAATCTTTACATCCGGAAACACAATATTCTCAAAAATATTGGAAGGAATATTGACCAATTGTGATTTTTTTAATGAAAACCCCGGAATCCAATGTTCAAAAATCAGATTCGCTATAATACCGAATACCACCACTAATAATGGAATAGGGACAATTTTATAGTTTTTTGCCCACGGTTGTTGCATTAGTATCAAAATTAATAAAGAAACAACCGAAATAAATACCGCCCCACGGGAGGTGTGCTCATATAGATTGCTAACGCTGCCTAATACATTCTTTGAAGAAAAAATATGCAAAAAACCACTTGTCCAAAAATCTGGTTGGTCATACCCTAATGCCAGTGGGATTTGTTTGGAGATCAGAATAATGCCAATAGCTGCCAGCATACCTTTAATTACGGAAGAAGGGAAATAACTGGCCAATGCACCCAGCCGTAAAATTCCCAGCAATAGTTGGAACAATCCGCCAATGATGACCGTTAAAAGAAAAAGACGATAATCGCCCAAACTTATGATGGATGCCGCAACAATAGTAGATAATCCGGCTGCCGGTCCTGAAACACTTAACTTTGAACCACTGATGAACGAAACAACTAAACCACCAATGATTCCGGACATTAATCCTGCATATAAGGGTGCTCCTGAAGCTAAGGCGATACCTAAACATAATGGGAGAGCAACAAAAAAAACGGACATGCCAGCTGGAAGGTCATGTTTTAGCCAAACCAATCTGTAGTATTTGATTTTCCTCTTAACAGCCATGGCGGTAAATGTACAAAAGATAAATCCTTAAATAGTCTAAAATCCTTTATTGATTTATTAATTATGATATTTTAAAATACTATTTTGCATGATGAAGAACTTACTTTTATTATGTATTTTATTGTTTTTCTTGTCTTGTAAGGGAAAAAGCGAATTTGCAAATAGATATTTGGGTGGAAAATATTTGGATGAAATACCTTCGTTTGATTATCAACAGGTTAAGCAAAACGTTAAAGCACTAAAGATTTATTCTGAAAAGGAAAGAACTACTTTGCTGTATAGCTATGCTAAAGATACTATCTTCCCTGTATGGATGGGTACACCTTGGGATTTTAATGGCACGACGGAAATTCCTGGAAAAGGGCAGATTGCCTGCGGCTATTTTGTGACAACAGTTATTAGAGACCTCGGTTTTAAGATTGACCGCATAAAAATGGCGCAACAGGTATCTTCAGCGATAATAAAAAAGTATTGTACTGATGTCAAGCATTATGCTGAAATGGATAAGTTGATAGCAGATTGCTCAAAAAAAACCAATAGCCTTTTTATAGTAGGACTTGATTTTCATACAGGTTTTTTGCTTAATGAAAATGGTACACTATACTTTGTTCATGCCTCTTATGGCAATCCTAGGTGTGTGGTAAAAGAAAAGGCAAATGAGTCAGCGGTATTGGCTTCCAGTAAGACATTTATGACGGGAGACTTCCTCAATGAAAGCATCATTCATCAATATTGGGGGAAATAAGATATATGACATTTTTTTTCTATATTTCTGAATAAGATTGCCAAATATTTGTTACTTTTGAATGTCTTTTTCCCTCAAATTACTAATATGAAGAGATATTTTCTAGTTGTAATGCTGATCATTCAAAGTTTATCGTACTTGAACGGACAAATACGGTTTCAAGATGACATATTTACAGATGCAGACATTAGATTTCGCGATATACTGTATGCCAAGGTAGATAAATCGCTCTGTTGGAATCGTGGAGATACAAATGCGCTTCACCATTTTACTGCATTTAATTATACTATCGATAATAGCTACTTGAAAGATACCTTTAATTTGCACATGCGGTTCATAGATACAAAAAATGATACGATGACAGCCAGACCCGTCGTAATTTTTGTAAAAAGCGGCTACCTAATTCCTGTTAATGATGGACTTAGGAGTTATTTCGGATCAAAAGAGGATACACTCTTGCGGATATTTATTCGCAAAGGTTTTGCAGTAGTGGTGTTCGATTTTAGGAGGGGATGGGATGCGAAAGAATATTTTACGAAAGAATGTTTCGGCACAGAATATAAACGACGCTTTCCTTATGCATTTTGTGAACAAGCCGATGTTTGTAGTCAGTTTTCATTCATCGGAAGCATTTATAGGGTTTGTCAGGATCTGCGTGCGGTACATAGGAAATTGTTATCCATGCAAGATAGCTTGCGTATTGACCCCCAGAAGGTAATTTATTTCGGCAGTAGTACAGGCAGCTATGTTACCATGTTGGCAACATATGCCGCTCAACCGCAAGAGTTCCCTGCTTATCTTGAAGTGGCTGGAGATACTAACTCAATGACACTGGCTGAAAGATATGGCCCACTAGATATGATTGGATATCCATATCCCGTGGAGGCTTTGAAAGTAGCGGCATGCCTAAGCCTAACAGGGGCGATAAAAGATACCGCTTACTTAAATGCTGACGATAAAACACCTTTGATATTTTCTCAAGGTATTGAAGATCAGGATGTTTTCTTTTGTAAAGAATCGCTTACGAGTGGATATTATTCTGTACCTAGCGAAAAAGCCCATCTTACCTTCGATGGTTTTGGTGTTATAATGGAGAAAATTAATCAAATTAGGTTGCATGATACCACATTTCAAGCCATCGGTAATGTATTTAAAGGCGTTGGACATGCTTACTATGAAGATAAGTGTGAACTTAAGGACCTTCGCATGAAATGTGGAAATACGGGTGCAAGTGGATATGATTGCCCCTTAGGGAATAGTGCAGATAGGCTGTCCTTCATAGGTTTGTTTGTCAAACAAATATTTCCTTTAATGAATAACAACCGCATAGTGTCTACCCTAAATTATTTTGATAATGCAAATGCATGTGAAGCATGTGATGTTATCTCATGCGAACTTTCTGGATCTTACTGTAAAACGGGTAGCTTCGACTGTCTTTCTACAGGAATCCGAAACCCCATTACAGCATTAGATGTTCAACTGTTTCCTACCATACTATCAAAATCAGCGCACTTAAATATTAATGCTCCTTCAGTGATTAAGGTAGTGAACATAGTGGATGCCTTAGGCGATTTGTTGGCAACTATTCAACCGAAACAGGTGGCAACATCGTTTAGCTTTAAGCACTCCTTTCAAAATGCAGGTATTTATTTTATCCGCATTGAAACCGAGAATGGAATAAGTGTGAAAAAAATAATGGTAAACTGATTACGTAAATAGAAATTATCCTTATATTAGGTAAAATTTTTATCTATGACTGCAAAACAAATACTGGACAAAAAAGGAAGAAAGGTGTTCTTTGTTCATGAAAATGCTGTGATATACGAAGCTGTAAAGGCACTGGCTGAGCTGAGAATCGGTTTGCTTTTGATAAAAAATGACGAAAATACAACGGTAGGCGTACTATCAGAAAGAGATGTTGTCAATAAATGCGTGTACTTAAACAAAGACCCTCACACAGACTTGGTAAAGGATATTATGACGCCACGTGTAAATATAAAAATAGCGAAAGAAACCGATACCATTCACGAACTAATGTCGCTGATGAATGAAGCGAAAATCAGGCATCTTCCTATCGTAAAAAATGATGAACTGGAAGGGATTGTTTCTATTGGCGATGTATTAAAAGCGATGCTCGAACTCAAAGAATTTGAGATTAAAAGCCTGTCCGGATATATTTCAGGGCAGTACTGATATGCAAATGCAAATATTTCGAAAGGTTGAAATCGGCGTGCGGTTATATTTTCAAACCAAAGACTTTTTGACTTTTTAGCTCAGTAAATCCACAGTTTTCATAGAATCTATGTGTATCCATTCGAATAGTGTTCGTTCTAACCCTGAGTGATGATAATCCCAAATGTTTAGTCCACTGAACCGCTTGTTGTACCAGTAATCTACCAACACCTTTAACTCTGTGGTGCGTGTCAACAACCAACCCACCAATTTCAGTAAATGCGCCGGACTCGATTCGGATGGTTTTGAAAATATGTATCCATCCTATTACAATGTCGTCATCAGTAGCAACAAGAACTATATTATTGATATCCCCTTCCAATATAGAAAGACGGTGTTGCGTATCTTCAACCGAAGCCTTGTATCCCAATTGTTCAGATAATTGACTGATAATAGCTACGTCTTCAATGGTAGCCTTCCTAATTGCAATCGCCATCTATTTTCAGCCAAAATTACATATTTTCAACTTATGACTTCATCCAATTGTCAACAATTTCATCCGCCATTTGTCTATGTGCTTCTTTAACCTTTTTCCTCGATTCGGTTTGTGCTATGTCTTCGTTGATGTCAATGTTTTCAAGATATTCTATGACTTTTATTTTCTTACTGGCTTCTAGACTGCGGACAGCAATTTTTTCCATTTGCGCTAACTCGATTGCCCGTTCCACTTCTTTCAGATAGTCATCATAAGGGCCTTTTTGCGACATGAGTTTGGTAAAAATGGGTGCTGTTTCTATGCAAATAAACAAAAGCATGATAAATATACTAGGCATTTTAGGCAATTGGTTCATCGCATCCAACCGCGCCATCAGACCATCATAATCGTCAATATTCGACTGTTGTTCTGCCTTTTGAACCTTTTTTAATGAATCTAAATCGGCAATCTTGGTTTGAATTTCTGTAATTTGTGCAAGATTGCGTTGCTTAATTTCTGCTAATTCTTGTTCTGACTTATCAAATTGTTCTCTTTTTTCCTTGTAAACGGGGCCTTTCCCGACTTTGTTTACAATGCTTCTGCCTTCAGCTTCCTCGATAATTTTCCCATATAAAGTATCTCTTTGCGCTTCCTTCAACACAATTTCTCCTTTCAATGCCTCTATCTCATTTTTTAAGGAGTCCGTTTCCGTGAACTTTTTATCGGTAAGTTTAAATTGCTCCAATGCCAATTCTGCCTTCTTTTTGTCTAATGTTTGCTGGATTTCCTTTTCAAATACTTTTAGTTCCACAGGTTTTGAAATGACGATGGCAATGATTATTGCAAGGATAATTCGAGGTAAAGCCTGTTTGAATTCACTCCAAAAACTGCCATTTTTCTTCATGGAAGAAACGATAAACCTATCTAAATTAAAAATGCACAATCCCCAAATTAAACCAAATGCGACCGAAGGAATGATTTGCTCGAATACTGTAAACAAGGCATATCCTCCTGATATGGAAGCCAATAGTGCTGTGAAAAAAACGGTAGCACCAACGCCAACATATTTGGTATGTTCTGATTGAGGGCAATTTTCCAAAATATCTGTGTTCACTCCTGAACAGAATAAAAAGAAACGTTTCATTGCCAGTTAAGTTTGTTTGATATTAATGGACAAATCAACGAAATAGTCACCCAACAAGTTTCTCCGCCTGCTTATTTTGACCTTTTTTAACAATGATTCAAGCGATTGAAGCACCTTGAAAAGCATTCTAGGCAATCGACTCAATGGCTGTGTTTTACAGAAATTATCATGAAGGTAATAACAAGATGATTTATTAAGTAGTTTACTCGTGTTCACGTTTCAGGGAATTGAATTTTACTAATGGGCTATTTTATAATTACTTTTGTGATGAGATGTTTTGCGCCAGTGGGTGAAGTGGTACCCCGCAGTGAGCGGTAGCGAGGGAGGAGTACAAACGGAACACACGCCAGGGTGCCATTTGTTTGAATGATAAATCATATTGCAATTTTTTTTGAGTACAGTTAATTACGGTTCTTATATCGGATGGTTTGCTTCACCCATTTTTACTTTTGCAGTAAAATGCGTTCGTAAATCAGGAATTTTTATGTCTATCTATTTTAACTTATTTAGGATTAGCCTATGTGTTATTAATGTGCGCTTAACTTTATAAGTAAAAACAATATTGGTGTAAAACAAAAAGAAATTAGTATGCCTACATCAGGAATATAATCATTTCCAATGAAGCATATTTGCATAATAGCTAACAAAAAAACTAGCACTGACCATGAAAAAGTAGCGTAAAGCCATATGTTCTTTTTATAGGTATATAAATATATAGCCCAAAACAACAATAAGAGAATGTACAATAAAGCATCAAAAATATTGCTACAAAAGAAAACAGGTTTCCAGCGGTCTTCTTCCGGAACGAAATCTAATGGGAGGTAGGAATGACCCAATGGCAAGGACATTTGTAATATGCATAATACACAAACCGCTACAATGAGCAATGGTTCTGTATATCTACTTTGTCGTATCTTCTGAAATAAATGTCTCAAAAAAAATTATTGCCTTTTACAAGGATTTTTTATTGATATCTTTTCTAACGGCGGGCAATGTTTTTTTCATCATATCGCCATTGAATTTTAAATTCGCATGTCGGCTAAACAAATGTCTGCTGATGCCAATCATGGCTTTGTTTACAAAACCAGGAACTACCGAAGAGGTTTTTCCCAAACCTTCTAATCCGGCTTTTACTACTGGTGCTACTTCCATCGTTAATATATTGGGTTTCATGCCTTTTGCCATCTCTGTGAGCGTTATTCCGGGACACAAGCAGGTAATGTCAACATTTTTATCTTTGAATTCGTAGTGCATGCCTTCTGAGAGTTGCAGGATGTATGCCTTTGTAGCCGCATAGTGCGTTAAGTAGGGATAGCTCTGAAACGAAGATATAGAACCAGTAAATAATATTCCACCCTTACCTTTTTCGGCAAAAACCTTTGCGAAGTGATATGCCAATATAAACGGTGCATGCATATTGAGGTACATCATTTGTTGATTTCTTTCAAAACCACCACGATAGAAAGCACCTTCAATATTCATTCCTGCATTATTTATCAGCAAACCAATATCTAATCCTTCTACATTTTTTAATAAATCTACCTCAAATCCCGGCTTCGATAAATCACACTCGATGGATTTTACGGATATATGATGCTTTTCTTCTAGTTGCTGACCAAGCTTAATTAAGCGTTCTATTCTTCTGGCAACAAGTATGAGGTGAATACCCATCGCTGCCAATTGTTGCGCATATTCTTCGCCAATGCCACTGCTTGCCCCCGTTACTATTGCCCAAGCGCCATACTTTTCTTTAAATTTCTTCACATCCATAGAAAATAAATTTCTCTAAGGTATAAAAAACATTGGTAATCTGCTTTAACCCAGAAAAAGCGTTAGAAATTTACTGCAAGAAAATTCTACTTCATATCTATTTCTGTACTCATTTTTCTGTCCTCAACGTAGTTATACTACGTCTGCGGGAGAAAAATTCCGTGCCTCATAGCTATTTTGTATAATTTCCTTTCGTCACAAAGTCCAACACTTATTCAGGGTTTAAGGAATAATCAGTTTTTTGATGGCATAGTCTTCATTGCTTTCCAATCGGATAAGATATACACCGGAAGCAAGATCTTTGAGATTTAAGGTATAAACGCCATTATTCATTTGGTCGGTAAGCAGTTGTTCGCCAAGGATATTGGTGAAGCTGACGGAAAATTGTTTGCTCTTTAGCGCAGGGTCGTCGAAATATATCCAGGCTTTCTCTTTTGCTGGATTTGGGAACAACTTTGCAGACACAGAAATATCGTTTAATTGCACCGCAGTAGGGTTCTTAAACTCAACCTTTATGAATCCGGTGGAATATTTGCCTATCTTAAATTTCTTATCAGGAAAAGTGTCTTGCTTAAATTCAACATCATAATCATCGTTGTCATATCCAAATTGCGTTGCGCCACAACTGGAGTATAGGTGTGGTGCAGTGATATATTTGGCACTATATATTTTTAAAGCATTCGCATTGATGTTTTGGAATAGAAAATAAGTGAGGTCAATATCTAAATCATCGCCGGATTTATTAGAGAAATAGTAGTAGAAGGTGCCATAAGAACCTGTATTTTCCGGCTCCTTAAAGAACATTTTTGTAGCGAGCAGCTTTTCGTCATAAGGTTCTGTGAGGGTATTCTCGATAGTAGAAATATTTTTCCCATACAATTCACCCATAAATTGCATGATATAGAAGGCGGTTCTTTTTAAGGCTTCTTTTTTTCCGGGCAATACAGAATACAAGGTATAATCGTATTCATTTTGCGACGTTGCCAAACCTTGATGGTAGCAATGTTTTACGATTGGGTTGGTAGCAATACCTGTTAACCACCTGAAGAGAAAATCTCCATGAAACATAGTGTTGTACCACCTCACCATTATGCCGTCTGCGTTATCGGCTTCAAATTCTGTTATCCATAGTTTTTTGCCATTATTAGCAAAGTCGTAGTAATTATAGTAGGTGTTGATGTTTTGGTTAAGATTGGCATTAAAGAAGTTGTAAACAGAGGTATTCAATTCATCCATTTCATCAGCATTATTCGGAAATTCAGACTGTAATGGATTCAAGATGGCAGGGTCGAGCAGCTTGGCGTACCAATGATGAGAAAGGCCATTCACTAAACCGATTACGTCATTTTCCTTCATGGCTTCATTCCACAACTCCGCAACGTGCTGTGTTTCTCCACTGATTAACAAAAATGCCGTAGGAACGGAGTACTCAAAATCCGGTTTTATTGCAGAAAACAATTTTTTGTAGGTGATAATGAGTTTTTTGTATTTGGAGATATTATTATTGAGGTTGCTTTTTAAGGTTGGCTTTTGTGCTTGAAACTCGTTTTCAGAAAGCGCATTTATTTGAACATAGCTAAGTTCTGTAATTTTCTCATGGAAGTAAAACTCATTGCCAAACTCTATTCCTGCAATTTGTAAATAGGGATCGTTTTCAATTTCATTCACCATTTCTAGGTTTTCTTTTATCCTGATAGCAAAGCTTTGCGAGATTTTTCCATTGCTGACCAATTCATCAATAGAGGCAAGGTTTTGAATGTTTTCCAATTGATCAATCTGCGCTTTATCATGAATAAAATGACCATAAATGTTTGTGAGATACATTATTTTCATAGGTTTGCCCGCACGTTGGTAGTGCCATTTGCCCATATCTTTTAAGTCTTCCAGGAAATTTCTGGGCGCATCTTTGTCATTCCCTTTGCAATAATAGCCATTGTTATTATCGCATTGAATTTTGTTATCTACTTGATTGATTTCCCATCTGCTAATACCATATCCCGTAACCGGAGCACCTGTAGAGTCATAAAGGTGATAGAAATTTGATATTTCGCCACCCGGATAGCGGAAGGTAATGTCTCCCAACTGATTGAAATCATCCATCATGAATCCGGGAATACTGTCGTTATTGTCAATAATGCGGTAGAATACATAAGGAGAATTTACCCCTAAGAAATTGAAACTCGCATAGTCCTTTTTGGATAAGTCAACAAAACCTGCAATATCCGTTTGCGCCGAAATATTGAAAGATAGCAATACAAATAGGATAAGAGGTAGTTTTACTAAATACTTCATAATTTTTTGTTTTAAAATGACAATTACCCCTAATTACCCTTCGCAAAATTAAGGAATATCTTTGAAAACTAATGATTAAATTATTGTATGCTAATTTTTAATGCATACGTCCCATTATTTATGTTTACTGTTACTAAATACATGCCGGCAGGAAGTGAAAATTCACCCAATGAAAATGTTTCCGTATGATTTCCGGATACCTTATTTGTTGGTGGCATCAATACGCCTATTTTTTTTCCTGATAAATCAAATAAATCTATAGAAAGCGTAGATGCTTCATGGAGGGCGTAGGATACGTTTACTTCATCAGAAACTGGATTTGGAAAAATTTTGATAGCATAATTATTTAGTGGAGCAGTAATCACTTGTTTCGAGCTACTCGGAAATACCGTTATTCCATCGCTGGAACTAACCGTGGAAATTAAACCTGATAAATTCTTGCACTTGATGTTTATATAATACAAAGTGTTTGCATTTAAGTTTAGACCAGTTTTTGTAAAGGATGTTGCACTACCAATATATACCCAAGGTGAAACATTATTTACCCCGGGAGCAGTCCCAATGCCATAGTAATACCCTTTGATTCCAGAATTAACGTCAACAGCAGGTTGCCAATTTCCACTCAAAGTCGTCATATTTGTTTGGCTGTCAATATCAATAGAGTCGGTACCATCATTTACGACAGCAGGAGGATTTGGAGCACTGAAATCTATATTTATATAGGTGCCTTTTCTTAAAGAAATATTATTACTATTGTCTGTTACTAAGGTAAGAATACGTCCACCCGGTCTATCAGGAGAGATATTGGAGTAACGTATGTCATTAGAACTTGCACTACCTACAGAAACAAGTTTAGTTGTATTCCTATTTTTATATACCGTCACATAGTCTACACTAAAATTACAGCCGCCACTTCTAAAAGAAATATAATTTCCCACTTGCAGAGGTGTGCTGTCTATCCATGAAGTAATGAGTTTGTCATTGACATATACTTCGATTTTACCGGAAAATCTATTGTACATGATTTTGTAATCATAATCAAAGTTTACCTGAAAAGGGAACACTACATCTTTTACTAAGTAAAATGTGTCGTTAATGGTTTCGTAGATTTGCAATTTGCCACCATTGTCAATCCTGGCATATACGAAATAAGAGTTGCCTCGATTTTCTAAGTTTGGAGAACTGCACATGAAATGTAAGCCCGCTCTTCTATTTGTTCCAGTACCGGATATTTTGGCGATATAGTGATAAAGAAAAATACTGTCGCTATTCTGGTTAACGAAAGCTGATAACCTAGTGTTTCCGTTTGACTCATCCGATTGAATCAGTCTGTTGCTTGCAGAAGTCCATATGCCACTCGGTTCTATCCATTCAGGGTGGATGGTGGTTTTAGCAAAATCGTCATTGAAGAATCCGTTACCGCCATTCGCCCGCCAAGTATAGTTGCTATAATCGAGTACTGCATAAAACCGATTTTTAATGCCAGATAGTGCATCATTGTCAACAAAGCTAGCAGTAAATCCACTACTTACCCAACCGGGATTGCTCACTTGGGATGTTGGACGTACTGAATCAATAGTGATTGGTGTGCATTGGTATACCGCCTTAAATCCCGGTTTAGTGGTTGCAACATCTGATTTAAATCGCAAAGTAATCGAAGCACCGGAGGCATTCACCGTTCCTGGTCCGGTAAGTCCGGAGTAACTTCCTATCAATGGAGCATTAACGGATGGCCCATCATATAACCAGAGCGAATCATATCCTGCTTCTAACTCAAATTGGGAAAAATTAAGCGTTGTCAGTACATTTCCGGGGGGAGTTATTGTATAAGTGAAATTTTCATTATCATAATGGTTTCGTTCTGGGCCACCCATATCAAAAATAGAATCTGAACAGGGCAATATCTTACAATCAGAGAACTTGTCTCTAATGGCATTCCAAAGTTCCGGATAACCATCGTCATACCCCAATGTCCACATACCAATACCGCCAATACCTTGTTGATTGACGATGTCATATTTTTTGGCAAGACTCAAAGAATCATCAATCCAAAGTTGATTCCAATTGCCGGAAGTTTGATAGGTAAAATAGGGTGTGAAGCTGGCGTTGTTCCATTTCTTATTATTATACCAACCATTTACATTGTCGCGCATGGATTTATAGGTAACCGAGGAAGAATTTGCCGATCCGCCGACAGTTGCGGAAGGAACAGCATCGCTGACAGTTTGCCATTTCCTTCCATAATACGGTACCGCCAATAATAACTTATTAGCAGGCACGCCCTGCTTTAAATAATAGGAAATACTGCGGGATTGCGAATAATTATAGCTTGTTTGAAAACTGTATAACGGTCCATTCGGACCTGCTTGCGAACTACCACTGTAATAGTAGTCATATCCCATTATTATGAATAAATCTACATAGTTATTTAAATTGGAGATGTCAAAAACACTATTCCAATCAACAGAATAAACAGCCATGGTAACTTCAGCTCCAGGAATTGCTGCTTTTAGCTGATTGGAAAAATCCTGAACAAAAGCGGTCATTGCAGCCTTGCTGGCGGAGGGAACACCTTCAAAGTCGAGGTTTACGCCATGTCCGCCCCTGCTTTGTAAAAGACTGATACAGTTGTTGATAAAAGTTTGCTTGGCAGTAGAACTAGCAAAGAAAGTAGCATGACTAGAAAATAGCGTTGCACAAAAACTTATTTTCTTGCCATTGTTTTTTGCAGCAGTAACTGCCGATGAACCGCTCCAATTAAAAGAAGCATTGGTGTTGTTGCCTGTGGTAGGGCTAATGGTATAATCAAAATAGCATAAATCTGATAGCAAATTCCATTGGTAATTGTTATGTACCGTGCTGGATAGCCAGTAAGGATGCCAACCGAAAACGCGTTTGGTGCCTATGGAACAGGTGGTAGTTTTTTGTGTATTGGTTACTGGCGCAGAGAGCGGCGTTTTCCAGTAATCATCCCATTCTTTTTCTGTGGAAAATTTGAATTTTTGGTAGAACGTACTTTCTTCCTGTAAAATAGATGTATGTTCTTGCGAATAAAGATGGTTGCCGAAAACTAAAGCAAATAAAATGGGTAAATATCTTCTCATGCTATATTTTTTTCAAAGATAAAAAATATAGATGTTTTTAAATACACCATTAGTAAAATATCATACTCACCTCGGTGGTTAACCCTTGAGGTTACTTAAATAATAGGTTGAACTACTGCTTCATCATTTCTACTAAACATTCTAAGGCTATGTTGGTAATTTTGTCTTCTAATTTTTTACCGCCTTTATCGAAGTCTTCCAAAGGAACTTGTTCTTTTATTTTGTCGAAGGTACATGAGCAGTATTCTTCAGCATCAAGTGATTTGTTTAGCTTTTTATCTTTCTTTACGGCTTTTTCGCATTCTTCTTTAAAGGCAGCTTCTGCAATTACCCATTGAGCATCTTCATAATCAGAAGAAGGTTCTCCATCGGGTGATTCGACACTTTCTGCTACGCAGTTCTCAATTTTTTCTTGAACCTCCGGATTCTCTAAAAATGCATCCTGTAATTTCTTCTTAGATTTTGTTGCAGCAGACAATATTTTTACCAATTCAGAAGTCTCCATTTCTTCGAATATTTTTTCATAAGCACACGTGCAGAAATTTTCCTGATTAAAACCTTCAATGTTCATCTCTTTTTTCATGCATCCTGACGTAAACTCAGCTTTAAATGTGTTGAGATCTTCCGTAGTAATCTCTTGTGAATACGTTTGAAAACTAAGAAGTATAAAGATATTAATTGTGAATAATTTAAACATGTTCATTTTGCTAATTTTTATAGATAATTTATTTTATTTTTCTTCTTGAAAGGTGGGGATGAATCCAAGGATTTGGTTTTTGACATTTAAGGCTACTTTATAATAAATCCATTTCTTTTCATAATTGGCTTTCGTGTCACACATATACATGCCATTTTCCTGATGTATGATGAATTCATCGACACTTATAAAAGCACCGGCATCTTTTACAAAGTCTAAATAAACATTCTTTAGCGCCGTAGAGTCAAATTTGGATTGATATTCCTTGCTATACATTTTTCTTGCTGCTTCAAAGCTACCATTGTCAATTTTATTGAAAAACGCAACCACAGCTTCTTTTCTCAATGAATCTGCCTCCTGTGCTTTTACTCCCGTAAGGACGCCAATAAAAAACAAACATAGGAGCAATTTTCTTAAATATTTCACCATTTAATTTTATTTGTTGATTGCAAATCTAATGCCAATAAAGCATTATTTTATCTATTTGAACGATATTAGGAAAAGAAATATATAAGACGTCAACTTGTCATACTTATAATAAGAAAATGAGCGGATTTTTTTAGAATTAATGTCTATTTTAGCTACATGATAAAATATCTCGTAACAATGTTACTTTATGTCGTAAGTGTAACACTTAAAGGGCAGGATTATTTTGGTTTTCGTTTTACAACGGATATCAATAGTTATGAGATAAAGTATGAAAGTATCAATGACCTGATTATTATCCATCTCGCCTTAAACGATAGCAGCGACTTGAATTTTATCCTTGATTCGGGATCTAAGCATACTATCTTGTTTTATGACGATACGCTCCATTGCCCATTGAAAATGCTCAATAACAAGCCTTTTGAAATTGCAGGTTGGGGGCAAATGGAACCGCATAAAGGAATTGCGACTTTTGGCAATACCATTCAGATTGGTGACGTCAAGGGAGAACAGTTACAAGTTATTGGAATCGCTAAGTCTCAAATGGATGTCTCACCCTATTTTGGAAAGAAAATTGACGGCATCCTAGGTTCGGAAATATTTAAATATTTTAAAGTTGAACTAAACAATCAAAAAGGAAAAGTTGTACTGTATCGCAATAGTTTTTTTCCGGATAATTACAGAAAAGCACCCTCAATCCCTTTGATTATCGATGGAGAAAAACCCTATATTAAGGGTGTGGTACATTTTGAAGATGGAACGCAAGACTCCGTCACACTTCTAATAGATATCGGAGATACAAAAGCCCTGAACCTTATCATTGGTTCCTCCGAACAAATTAAGACTCCACAGAATTTTATTTATGCAAATTTGGGTGTCGGTTTAAATGGACTTATCACCGGATATTTGGGAAAGTCAGATAAATTTGTATTGGGTAATACCACTGTAAAGGGAATTTTGACAGCTTATCCGGATGAGCTATCGCTGGAACAATTTGTTATTAGGCCTGACAGAAATGGCAGTATTGGCATGGGATATTTTAGCAAATTCAATTGCTTGATAGATGTTGCCAACCAATTGATTTATTTGAAGAAAAATAGCCATTTTAAAGACCCGTTTCTATACAATAGAACAGGTATCGAATTGCGTGCTGAAGGGGAAAATTTCCGCACTTATTTTGTGGGTGGAGTAGTGCCTTATACTCCTGCCTATATTTATGGATTGCGAGTAGGTGATCAAATCTTGGAAATTGACGGACATCGTGCAGCAGATTTTTCCTATGAACAAATCAACAGTATCCTCGAATCACATGAAAAAAATTTTGTTGCGTTAAAAATTAAAAGAGGAAATACTGAAAAGTATGTTATTTTGAATTTATTTTCACTCTTTAAAGACGAATAAATGAAAGTTTCAGGATATTGGGTAGAGGAGGAGATACATGCAGCAGGAAGCACACTTTATCTTTGTGGTGCAGGGGTAAGAAAGAAATTCCTCCTGCCAATATATATAGCCTCATTTTATATAGATGATTTGAATGTCTCAAAGAAAGAAGTGCTTCTTGGACAAGCAGCGAAGCTTATAAGAATGCAACTGCTGTTGAGTGTCGGAAATGGAAGTGTTGTCACAAAAACGCTTAAAGAGAATACCCAAAGATATGGGATACACCATGAGCCGGAAATGATTCAGCTCATTCAGGATATTGAACCGATCTTGGAAAATGAAACAGCAGTGAGGAATGATTATTTCGATTTTTTGTTGAATAAAAAGGGTGCTTTTTGTGTATTCAAGAATGATAAAAAGCTGTATGAAGTTAAAAACGGCAATAAAATAGCATCATTGGTATTAGGAATTTGGCTAAAACCTGAAAACAAACATCCGTTGATGAATGAGTTGTTGAAGAAATGCTTGTAATCAATCAACAAAATCCATGTGAAGATCTTGCATGCACTTGAAATGCCCTTTAGGACAATGGCTCTGTCCGTGTTTATGGCAGGGGCGACAAGGTAATGACGTGTTTTCTATGAATGTTGCGTGTGGTGCCTCCTTACCTAAATAGGGCGTAAAACCTAAGGAAGGCGTTGTGCTACCCCAGACGACGTATATTTTTTTGCTTAAAGCTGCTGCTATATGCATCATACCAGTATCCGGTGTTATTACAAACATCGACTGTTGGATACAATATGCAGATTCCATTAAGCTCGTTTTTCCACACAACGAAATCACCCGCCCTGGAAAAGTATTTCTTAGTATCTCACCACATGCTTCCTCTTTTTTTCCACCTAAAAGTACCATCGGTTGGGCAACATTTTGAACAATTTCTTTCAATTTGTTTATAGGAATGGTTTTGGTAAAGTGGTTAGCGCCCAAGATCAATACCACGTAAGGTGGTTTAATTCCATTCGGCAGTTTCATGTCTTTCGGAATATACAACCGACCATTGTTTCCATCATTCTCTATGCCAAGTGACGATACAGCACCAAAGTATCGATCGGTTATATGTCTTAATTGTATGTCGACTTTAAGATGAACCAATAACCAACGTTTCCACCTCGATTTGTTATACGTTAGAAATATCGGTCTACGCTTGTTGGTTAAAAAATGCCAACGCAATAGTAAGGTTCTAAGATTCCCGTGTAAATCAACGACATACGCATAATTTTCTTGCATTAAGCGTTCTTTAACTTCGGAAAGCTGCTTATCTATGTAAATAACTTCATTTATACATGGATTTTCATCCATGAGGCCTTTAAAAATTGCTTTTGTGAGAAAATGTATGACAGCATCTGGGAATTTCTTCCTAATGCCAGAAACTACCGGAGTGGTAAGCACGATATCGCCGATAGAACTGAATCTTATTACCAATATCTTCTTGGCATCACTGCTCAAAATGATTCGTTTTGCCCTGCCAAATATTTCTTTGCTTCATTCAAATACTCTTGAACACCCATGAGGATATGGTCCTTTACTTCCGGTGGCAGTTGTCGTACAATCTTTCCCGGCGTTCCTAATACCATCGAGTAATCCGGAATTTCCATGTTCTCAGTAATCAAAGCATGTGCGCCAATAATACAGTAGTTACCGATTTTAGCACCATTTAAAATGGTAGCACCCATGCCCACTAAATTGCAATTGCCGAATACAGAACCATGAACGATAGCACCATGACCAATGAGGTTGTCTTCACCCATGATTACAGGACTGCCATGGTCAACATGCATGATGACGTTTTCCTGGATATTTGTTCTTGCGCCAATGATAATGGCATCAAAATCGGCACGCAAAACTGCTCCATACCATACAGAAACATCTTCATGAAGGTGAACCTTTCCTAATACTCGCGCTGTATCGGCAATAAAAACACGTGCTTCCTTTTTTACTTCGCTTTCTAATTGCGCCTGATAATTATTTTTCATGCAATAAAATAAAGGATTTTTATTTTTACAAGCAAATAATAAATATGCAAGAGTTGAGATGGAATCCTTTGTTGGGGACATGGACAATCGTGGCAGCCAATCGGCAGAATCGACCGAATATGCCGAAAGATTGGTGTCCCTTCTGCATAGGCAGTGGAAAAGTACCCGATGAATATGATGTTTTATTGTACTCAAACGATTTTCCTGCTTTGTCTCAAACAGCTCCTGAGCCACGCTCTGAAAATAATGACTTGTATATGTCGGCCAAAGCACATGGCAAATGTGAGGTAATCCTCTACTCACCAAATCATGCCGCAAAAATATATCAGTTGACACCTGAACATATGCTTAAATTGGTAGAGTTGTGGACAAGTTGCTGTGCATCAATGGTAAAAGATACGCTGATTCAATACATATTTCCTTTTGAAAATAGAGGCGCTGCAGTAGGCGTAACCATGCCACATCCTCATGGACAAAT
Source organism: Chitinophagales bacterium (assembly GCA_019694955.1). Lineage (GTDB taxonomy): Bacteria > Bacteroidota > Bacteroidia > Chitinophagales > JADIYW01 > JADIYW01. The sequence goes on from JAIBAX010000001.1 coordinate 30,264, forward strand.
ATATGGCTATCCGTTTATTCCCTTGAAAATCAAAACAGAGTTAGCACAGTGTAAGCAATATTTTGAAAAAACAGGCGCAAACATGTTTGAAGAAATGATCTCTTTAGAACGGTCTGCCGGAGCTAGAATTATCTTTGAAAATGATTATTTCATTGCCTTTATTCCTTATTTTACAGATTATCCATATGGTGTATTTATTGTTGCAAAAAATAAAAGGTTACTACTAACCGATTTTAATTTAGAGGAAAAAAAGGCGTTAGGTGTTGCAATACAAGATGTTGTAGGGGCTTTTGATACGCTCTTTGATAAAGAATTTCCTTACATGATGTGTTTCCATCAAGCACCTGTGAATACGGAAGAAGTGTATCATGCCTATTACCGATTCCATATAGAGTTTTATCCACCATGGCGCAATGATGAAGTCATCAAGTTTTATGCGTCCTCAGAAACAGGCGCTTGGGCAGCGACCAACACACGTTCAGTAGAAGAAAGTGCGGAGGAATTAAGACAAGCATATAAAAAGTATAAACATGCACAGTAAAGAAAGTATACAACAGTTGTTCCAATCATATTACGGGGAAGAAGGAGTGGAGTGGTATTTCTCGCCGGGTAGGGTAAATGTTATTGGAGAACATATTGATTATAATGGCGGTTATGTAATGCCAATAGCCATCAATTATGGTGTTTCTGCAATGGTGAAAAGAAATTCCGGAAACGTTATTCGCATTTATGCCCATGATTTTCAAGAAGAATTGCATATACAGCGTTTTGATAAAATACCGATGTCAATACCCGGTTCATGGAAATCTTATGTTACTGGAATGCTGACGATTATGCAACGCAAAGGAATTGTCTTGGATGGGTTGGATATGTTGATGGCGAGTGATTTACCCATTGGAGCAGGCCTATCTTCTTCAGCAGCGCTTGAATGCTTGATTGGATACGTATTTGCCGGAGATTATTATGACGAGGATCGCACAGAGTTGGCAAAAGATGCACAACAAGCAGAGCATGAATTTGCCGGAGTTATGTGTGGTATCATGGATCAGTTTGCGGTTGCATGTGGTAAAATCAATAATGCCATGCTGCTGGATTGCCAAAAAATTAGTTGTCAATATATACCATTTGATTTGGGAAATTACAGGCTGATGGTCATCAACAGCAATAAGCCCAGAGCCTTAGCCGATTCTAAGTATAATGAACGTCTGGCAGAATGTCGTAAGGCTATGGAACTACTGCGTTTTTTTCATCCTGTGAGCAATTTGGTGGATGTCAGCAGCCTATCTTTGGCGTATCTGGAAGACGATACATTGTATGCACGTGCTAAACATGTTATTTCCGAGAACAATCGTGTTAAACTTGCCTGTAACGCATTATTAGATGGAGATATTCTTACATTGGGGCAGTTGATGTTGCAGTCACATGAATCACTAGATGAAGATTATGAAGTTGCAGGAGACGAACTCAATACGCTGATCGAGTATGCTATGATGGTCAAGGAATGTATCGGTGCGAGAATGACGGGTGCAGGGTTTGGCGGTTGCTGCATTGCGCTGGTTGAAAGCGGCGCCGAAGAGAAATTCTCCCGTTACCTCCGTAAAAAATATAAAGAGAAAACCGGACTTCATTGCGAGGTATTTGCCATCGAAGTTTGTGACGGCGTGGGAAGAATGGATGTGGGAATTTTTTGATAGTAGCTTATCCAAAACCACATAATTTATCAATAAAATTGTTTTATGAGAACTAAAAAGTATATTGGGAAGTTTCTCTCTATTAAGTATGCAGACCGTGAAACACCTTTCTGTGGCTTTGTTTTAGATTATAACGACCACTGGACCTTGATGAAATATAGTCCATTTGATTATGAAATGGATGGTTATATCTTGCTTAGACATCATAATATTCAAGGCTTTCAAAGAACAGCAGAAGAAAGATTTAAAGAAAAACTCATTGTTCTAAAAGGAGAGAATAAACCTACCATTGACTTGTTTCCATTGGGAGATCTTCAACAAATACTTGAATATCTTAGTGCTACTTTTGGAGTTTTTTCGTTTGACTTAAGAGAAACAGAAGATGCATGTTATTTAGGTAAATTGCATTCCTTTGGCGAAAAGACTTTTACTATCAATTACTTGAATCCGAAAGGCGTGTGGTTAAAAAGAATGAAGTTTAAGGAGAAGGATGTAAGAACAATTCAGTTTGATACAAATTATATTAATACCTTGCATCTGTATGCTTGCCATAGGGTGGACACAAAAAAATAAAAAATGAAAACAATATTAGTAGTAAATGGTGAAAACTACTGGCAGGAGTTTTTGCCTAATGATTTCGTTGTGCAGAAGAAAATTCAAACGACAGAATGGATATTGAAAAACAATAAGTTATATGTAATTGATCAGGATGGGGTATGCATGCCTGATAAAATTCTATGGAGAGTAGGTGCAATAAAACCTTCCCCTAAGCACAAGTCTGCGTTAGATATTATTCAACTATCCGATGTTCCTTGCGTTAATTCCGCAAAAGTGCTTATTCAAGGTTTTGACAGACTAAGTATGCTACAAGCATTACATTCATGTAAGCTTCCAGTCGTGCCATTTAATATTACTACATCTTCTTCGCAATTGAAGAATATTGAAATGAAGTTCCCATTTGTGGTTAAGGCAGGCAATTATCATGGCGGCTTTGGAAAGGTGCTGGTAGAGAATGAGCAAAAATGGCAAGATATTAAAGATTTGCTCTTTATTACCAATGATTACATAACCATAGAACCCTATATTAATTATGACAAGGATATTCGCTACCTCGCAATAGGTGATAAAATATGGGCAATGGCACGTAAAGGTAAGTTTTGGAAGGCAAATGTTGAAACAACAGATTTTGTGTTGATAGAACCTGAAGAAGAATTGGCAGCGCAAACCCGATTGCTGAAGGATTACCTCAGCGCCGACATTATCGCTGTCGATGTATTAGAGGAACGAGATGGTCAACGATATTTTGTTGAATATAATGACATTCCCGGGCTATCAGGATTTCCAGATGAAGTACGAACAACTTTGGCAAATTGCTTGAGTACTCTTTAATATTTAGCTAAGAAAGGCGTACAGACAAATATACCCGTTTATTTCAAATCTAAAACCAATGTCGAGGTTGGAAAAAAGGCAAGGTGGCTGCTTCTTCGCTTCCTCCCTCGGGATGATAATCATAGACCCATTCTGCATGCGGTGGTAATGACATTAGTATCGACTCAATCCGACCATTGGTTTTTAGCCCAAAATGTGTTCCCCTGTCGTATACTAAATTAAATTCCGCATAGCGACCCCTTCTGATAAATTGCCAGTGCTTGTGTTGTTCCGTAAAGACCTTGTCCTTGTTTCGTATGACAATGGTTGAATAAGTTGGTATAAATGCGTTGCCCACAGATTGAATGAATGCAAATAGTTTATGCTGTTCATCTTCGTTCTCGAACCTTAAGTGGTCAAAGAATATTCCGGAAACACCGCGCATTTCTTTCCTATGTGGAATGGTGAAGTAGTCATCACACCACTGCTTGAATCTTGGATAGTAACTGGCATCGTAAGTATCACATACCCCTTTCAATTGTGTGTGAAAAAAGTAGGCGTCTTCCTCATTCGGGTAAGCAGGAGAGAGGTCTATTCCTCCGCCAAACCAAGCATCAGTGATGGCACCATTTTCTTCTTCACTCATTTCAAAGTACCGCACATTCATATGAATAATAGGCACGTATGGGTTGCTTGGATGTATGACCAGGCTTACGCCTGTGGCATGAAACCAGGCAGCATTCCGACCTTCTTGTTTTAAAAATTCCGGCATTTTGCCATGTACATGCGAGAAATTAACGCCTCCTTTTTCAAAAATATTACCGTCCTTTATTACACGGGTGTCACCACCACCACCTTCTTGCCGTTGCCAACAATCACTCTGAAAAGTAGCCTCGCCATCCAATAGTTCTAAAGATTGTGTGATTTCCTTTTGTAGTTGAATAAAATATGCTTCGATTTCTTGCAAATTTGCCATATACCTGATTGTGGACACAAAAATAACATGTGTCATGCCAATTTATGTCCGAATATTGTAAAAAAAACGTGCACTCAGGAACGTAAAACACTTGCGTTTAAAAGATTTTCTCTGCTCGCGACGAATTGGTCGGGACTTGGCATATTCTTGGTGACTATGCGGCTAAGAAATAACCGAAACTAATTTTGCTAACATCATAAATAATGACAAAAGTAATTATTCAATAGTCCATTAGTAAAATCCAATTCCCTGTTCACATGGAGACACGTGAACAAGAGTGGACTATTTTATAAATCATTATGTACGGTAAAAATAAAAAGGTTCGTTCCAAAATTTACGTTAAAAAGAGGCGTATGCCTACAAAAAGCATCCTCAATGAACCCGATCACCACGTAATTCTAGTGCTTGCATGATTTCGGCTTCTTTTTCTAACCAAAACATCCATCTGCTTTTTACTTTATTTGCATCGATATATGCTTCTGCTAGATCAAGGAACATCCGGTAATGAAATGCTTCCGCTTTCATAAGTTTATGATAAAAATCCCGTAAGGATATATCATTAATATCTATGGAAAGTAGCCGGAAACGCTCGCAGCTTCTCGCCTCAATTAATGCCGCCATTAACATCTTATCCAGGAACCTGTCTTCGGAAGAACCTCCCTTAATAGCTGCATCAGATAATCCGGAAACATATTCATCTTTTCTTTGAAATCCAAGCGTATAACCCCTGCTTTTTAATTCTTCAAGAACCATCCTAAAATGTTCCCACTCTTCCGTAATCACCGGGGCAAGTCGCTCTACTAATAAAGACTTGTCAGGATAAAGTTGGATGAGTGATATACAGGTGGTGGCTGCCTTCAATTCACAATAGGCATGGTCTGTTAAAATATCGGCAATGTTTTTTTCAGCAATCCTCACCCACCGAGGATCCGTTGGAAGTCTAAGCCCTAACATTCAGTTTATTTAAAGCGTAAAGTTCAGAAAAATAAGAGATATTATCAATTGTTACAATCAATTAAGTTTCATTCACATTCATATTAAGAGATAAAGTCGCATATTTGCATCATGAAAAAACGGGTAGTTGTTGGCATGTCTGGAGGTGTAGATTCTAGTGTTGCTGCCTATTTGGCGCTACAAGCAGGGTATGAGGTGATTGGCATTTTTATGAAAAACTGGCATGACACCTCGGTTACCATCAGCGAAGAATGTCCCTGGCTGGAAGACAGCAATGATGCATTGATTGTCGCAGAGAAATTGGGAATACCCTTCCAAACTATTGATTTTTCCGAGCAATATCGGCAAAGAATTGTTGACTACATGTTTAAGGAGTATGAGGCTGGTAGAACGCCTAATCCTGATGTGTTATGTAATCGGGAAATAAAATTCGACATATTTTTGCAAGTAGCGATGAACTTAGGTGCCGATTTTGTCGCAACAGGACATTATTGTCAAAAGGAAACTTTAGAAAAGGATGGGAAAATAATCTATCGCCTTGTTGCTGGGGCAGATGCAAATAAAGACCAGAGTTATTTTTTATGTCAATTGAATCAAGAGCAATTGTCGAAGGCAATATTTCCTATTGGGCATTTACAAAAATCAGCTGTACGCGCTATTGCAAAAGAGCAAAACCTGATTACAGCAGAAAAGCGCGACTCACAAGGGCTGTGTTTTATTGGCAAGGTTCGCCTTCCTGATTTTCTCCAACAACAACTGAAACCAAAACAAGGTAATGTTATTGAAGTATCTAAAGATGCCGATATTTTTTTTAAACCCACCTATAGGTATGATGAGGCTTATTCCTCAGAAATGTTGCAACAGCTGACTAATCCTTATCCGTTTCATGCAACTTCCGGAAAAAAGGTAGGGGAGCATTCTGGGGCGCATTATTTTACTATCGGACAGAGACGTGGGTTGCGCATCGGTGGTTATACAGACCCTATTTTTGTTATTGGAACGGATACAAAAGAAAACCTTATATATGTAGGACAAGGCGAACACCACCCCGGATTATATAGACCCGGTTTATTTATTTCTAATGAAAATATTCATTGGGTAAGGGATGATTTGCGTTTGCAACCGGGACAAAGCTTACCTTGTCTCTGTAGAGTCAGGTATCGGGAGGAACTTCAAAAGGGATGTCTCCACCAACGAGAAGAAGGTTTGTATATACTCTTTGAAAAGGAAGAAAAAGCGATAACACCAGGGCAGTTTGCCGCTTGGTACTTGGATGACGAATTAGTGGGCTCCGGAGTAATTGATTAGTGGTGGCTATTCAATTCCCTGTTTTTCCACAATAATCTGCCAAAAACAAAAGCTATAACGATGAACATGTATGGGAAAAATACCTTAGCCTCTGAAAGAGATAGCTTTTCTCCTGTATTGTAATCAAGGTATGCTGACGAGTTCATGTAAACAAATGTATTGATGAAAAATACCAATGTACTCACCAACATTAAAATACCGCCTAAAGGTCTGGTTAACATATAACTTTATTTTAAAGTCCAAAAATAAAGGTTTCTATATTAAAAACAATATTAAATTACCGTTTAGTGTTCTTATTTTACCAACATACTGTTAATGCCTTTGCTAACCTTGTATATCGTTTTCATTGTTTATTGTCTAAATGAGTAATTTCTTCTTCTTTTACTACTTTTGCACGGTAAGCAAAGAATAGGGTACTGAAACATATGGCGGTGGCCAAATAACCGAGCCAATTGAAATGTTGAAACTTCCCATCACTAGTTTTTACCAATATCTGACCGCCAATAAAAGCAGCGACACCTTCACCTAATTCGATAAATACACTTCTGATCGACATAAAACTTCCTCTGGTGACCTGACTGACGGAAGATGTGACGATTGTATTCGCCGGTATCATCCGTCCAGAACCTAAAATAAAGTATGTCACCATAATGAAGAATATAAATACTACCGACATGTGCTGAACATTGGTGATAATAAGTACAGGAATGGCGGCCAAAAAAACCATGAGCACATATACCCGCTTTGCACCCATTCTGTCGGTTATTTTACCAATGAGTACCGCCGGAAGTATGGAGGCAAATCCACCCAGAAAATACATCAGCGGAATACGCTGCTCAGGAAACCCATGGTTATTGATAAATACAGGATTTAAAAACGGAATGATTAGAAAGTGACCTACAATTAGCAAAAATGTCCATAGAAGCGCATTTACCTGATTTTTATCGGTTATGATGCTGTTAATCAATACAAAAGGAGGTTTAAATCCTGCTCCTTTTACTACATGCCCCCTAACATTGGGAATCATAAACCAAGAAGTAATAGTAGAAATGGTGCTGACGATGCCAAAAAAGATAAATGGCGCGTGCCAATCTCCTAAACGAGTGGCTAAAAATAGACCAAATGGCACACCTGCAATGGAAGCAATGCTAAATGCTCCGGAAATGATACCCATCGCCCGACCTCTGCGTTCAAAAGGAATAACATCGCTCACAATGGACATGATAACACCTCCCGTAACGCCACCAAAAGCACCAGTAAAGCCTCTCGCAATGAGTAAACTTACGTAATTGTCTGCAAAACCACACCAAAAAGTACCCAACGTAAAGCCAGTCAATGTCACCATCAATACATGCTTGCGGTCAAATTTATCCATGAACATGGCATTGATAAAACCACAAACAGCAGCCAGCAATGAATAAATAGAAACGACATAACTAAATTGGTTCGGTTGGATGTCTAGTTTTTTCATCAAAGTATCTCCTAAAGGCATCATGATGACAAAATCCATCACATGCGCAAAGAATGCGAACGCTAACAGAAACAAAAGTCTATCCTCTTTTTTAGGGTCGTTGAACATATAGAACACAAATTAAATATAATTTTCATAATACTTGATACATCAAATATTATTTTATCATGTAATTAAAGATGAAATCCTTGTTAGAATAAGAATTTTATAATCGTTCCATTATAGAATAGTCGCTTTTTTATTGCGCAGATACATATACCCAAGCCTTTTTTCCGGAGTTGAGTGTGACGAGAATTCTTTGATAATCATCTACTTCATATCTGTCGGCTTCTTGCAATTCAGCATCTGTTAATTCGAATACAACGCCCTTTACAAAGTCGCTGCTATCAGAAGAAGGGATAGCTATGGGATGATAATCTTGTTGGCTTTGCAGGAGTACTTTTTCATCGGTTATTTTTAATGACACAAGTTTATAGCCACATAGAATGTCTGCTTCACCTTTTAACAGCCGCCCGAATGATTCCAATTGTACTTGCTCCAATTGAAGCGTTCCATAAGAAAATAGTAATACTGTCATGCTAATATAAATTTCGTTGTCAGTTATTTTTGATGGTTGACGGTAAAGAGAATGTTTCGCTTCATACCTGTCCATTTTGTTCGCTCAAGAGGGGTATTTTTTGTTATTACTTTAAAATGCTCCTCTTCCAAAGCAAGCCAGTCTTCTGTAGAAAAATCAATATAAGGTTGAGGTGTGAAGGCTGTTTCATTATGCGGCTTTGCAAACCTATTCCATGGACAGACTTCTTGACATATATCGCAGCCAAATGCCCAGTGTTGGTTTTTTCCTTCAAATTCTTTGGGTATGAATTCGTCTTTAAGTTCTATGGTAAGATAGCTGATACATTTGGAAGCATCCAAAAGATACGGCTGCGCAAGCGCATCTGTGGGACAGGCATCTATACATCTTGTGCATTTTCCGCAGTAATCGCCAATAGGATCATCCGGAATGAGTTCTATATCGCAAATAATCTCTGCAAGGAAATAGTAAGAACCACGCTGTTTATGGATAAGCAGGGTATTTTTACCCAACCAACCCAGCCCGCTTTTTTGTGCCCATTGTCGCTCCATAACGGGAGCAGAATCAACAAAAATTCTCCCATTTATCTGCCCGAAATGTTGCGAAAATTGTTCTAGAAGCGCTTGTAATTTTGCTTTTATTACTGTATGATAATCTTTGCCATAGGCATATCGGGCAATTTTTATCGTATCGTTCTTTTGGGGTGTTTCCGGAAAGTAGTTATAGGATAAACTAATGATACTTTTTGCGCCATCCACCAATTTTCGCGGATCCAACCGCTTGTCAAAATGATTTTCCATGTAGCTCATTTTCCCGTGGAAACCACGTTTCAGCCAGTTCTCCAACTTGGGTGCTTCGTCTTCTAAAAATGCTGCTTTTGAAATGCCTACGAAATCAAAACCTGCCTGATAGGCGAGATCTTTTAATTGCTTGGTACGTCGTTCAAGGGAAGTGCTTACCACTTAATGCCTAATTTGCCGATAGTTTTCCTTTTTTCTAAGTCTGAATGCGCTTTTCCAATGTCATCAATGCCATATAATCCGCCAACAGTCGGGTCAATTTTTCCGGCTTCTGCCAATGCAACAACCTGCTCCATGCAATATTGCAAAGTATTTGGCTTGTAATCTGCTATGCGCAACATGTTTACGCCAATAATGGCACGTGATTCCATTAATAGCTGCACAGGATGGTAAATGCCGAAGCCTATTCCCAATTTTAGCAACCCGAAAATATTTTGACCTTCCGTCTGAGATGCCGCACCATAACCAACCAATCTTCCGCCTTGATTGAGGAGATTGAATCCTTTCTTGAAATCGGCACCACCCAAGGAATCAAAGACGACATCCATCTTTTCAGGAATTTGATCGATGGATTTTTCATTATAATTAATAGGAAAGTCCACCCCTTGTTGTTTTAAGTACTCTATTTTAGACGGTGATCCGGCTGTGCCATAGATAATGGCGCCTTTCAGTTTACATAATTGTACCAATGCCGTACCAACACCGCCAGCTGCTGCCTGTACGAGTACTTTCTCTCCAGGTAGCACATTCGTTGCTACAGAGCAAGCATAAAAAGCAGTACAATATTGAGTGGCCAATGCTAAGGCTTTTACAACATCATAGTGTTCATCAATCTTCACAACAGCTTTTTCTTGGGTAATGACATACTGCGAGTACCCACCAAAGCGGGTAAATGCTATTACCCGATCCCCTTCTTTTACATGTGTAATGTTTTTACCAATTTTTAAAACCCTGCCGACGGTTTCGTAGCCAATAATGGTTGGTAAAGGCGGACAATCCTTATATAACCCCAACCTTGCCATGACATCTGCAAAATTTAATCCAAAGGCTTCTACCTCAACGCCAACTTCATTGTCGCCGGGTTCCGTTATTTTTATATCCCTCAATTCGAAGGCTTCTTCTGTTTTTCCATTTCTTACTAGAAATAATGCTTTCATTTGGCTTATTTTTACTTAATTTAAATACTTTTGTGGCTAAATTACACAATTTTCAATGAATATTCTTACAGTAAAGGGACTAACAAAATATTATGGCAGTAAATTACTGTTTGAGGATATTACATTTTTTGTCGAACAAGGGCAGAAAGTAGCATTAATTGCCAAGAACGGCACAGGCAAAACCACGCTCCTGAAAATCATGAAAGGTGAAGAGCCTGCAGAAAGCGGTACTGTGGAGTTTAATAAAAACTTTCGGGTAGGATTCTTAGGGCAAAACCCTGAGTTTAATCCTGAAATGACGATCATGGAAGTGATTCTTTCTTCTAAAAATCCGTTGCTGGAAACTGTCATGCAATATGAAGATGCGCTGGAAGGAATAGGTTCGCTAGAGGATGCCATAGAAAAAATGGACTTCCAACAAGCTTGGGATTACGAAACAAAAGTAAAAACGATTCTTACACAGTTTAAACTAAGCGATTATCATAAGAAAACAAAGGTGCTTTCGGGTGGTGAAAAAAAGAGGCTCGCATTGTCTATCCTTCTGTTGGATGAGCCGGATATGCTTATTTTGGATGAGCCTACCAATCATTTAGATTTAGATATGATAGAATGGTTGGAAGATTATCTTTCCGGAAGAAACCTCACCTTATTTTTAATAACGCACGACCGCTACTTCTTAGAGAATATTTGTAATGAAATCCTAGAGTTGGAAGGAGGGAAGCTTTACCGCCATAAAGGTAATTATTCAAATTTCTTAGAAAATAAGTCCATCAGAGAAGAAACGAGCAAGAGTTCTGTCGAAAAAGCACAAAACCTGCTTAGGAAGGAGTTGGATTGGATACGTAGGCAACCCAAAGCAAGAACCACCAAAGCCAAGTCTAGGGTGGATGCGTTTGATGTTTTGCAGGAGAAGGCAACACAGAAAACAGGCGATGATAAGCTAGAGTTACAATTGAGGATGAGCAGAATGGGCGGGAAGATTCTAGAGATGTACAATGTGCAAAAGGCTTATGACAAACAGGTTATTGTAAGGAATTTCTCCTACAAGTTTAAAAGAGGCGAGCGTGTTGGTGTAGTGGGCAATAATGGAATGGGCAAATCTACTTTCCTGAATATGATTGCCGGATTGGAGAAGTATGATGCTGGAAATATCATCACCGGGGAAACGATTGTGTTTGGCTATTATACGCAGGAAGGGATGCAACTGAAAGGAGATAAGCGGGTGATAGAAGTGGTTAAAGATATTGCCGAAGTAATTCCTACCGAAAAAGGATTCATCACTGCCGCACAAATGCTGGAGCGTTTTCTGTTCCAAAGCGAGCATCAGTACGCTTATGTATCAACATTAAGTGGTGGTGAGAAAAAAAGGCTGTATCTCCTGACTATTCTCATGAAAAATCCCAATTTTTTGATACTCGATGAGCCTACCAATGATTTGGATATATTGACGTTAAATGCTTTGGAAGACTTTCTCGATGAATACAAAGGATGCTTGATGATTGTAACGCATGACAGGTATATGCTGGATAAAATGGCGGATCACCTGTTCGTGTTTGAAGGGAATGGAGAAATTAAAGACTTCAACGGTACGTATCGGGAGTATAGAACGGCCTTGGCGGAAGAGAAATCGAATAAACGCAAGGAAGATAAACTGGAGAAACCTAAAGAAACCAAGCCAGCGCCTATTGAGGAAACAAAGAAGAAGCTGAGTTTCAAAGAACAAAAGGAGATGCAGGACATTGAGCAGGAGATCACAGCACTAGAACAAGAAAAGGCAAGTATTGAAACGGTGTTTCAGGATGCAAATATTTCTCATGAGGAAATACAAAGCAAAAGCAATAGATTGGGAGAAATCATTGCCTTATTGGAAGAAAAGGAACTGCGATGGCTGGAGCTTTCGGAACGTTCGTGAGAAAAGCTAGTAATGTGTAGAAATAAAAAGAGCCATAACGTGAATCGTTATGGCTCTTTTCAATATAATTGTGTTCTTAATCAGTGATAATCAAGTTGCAATTTTGTCCCGGACATTTCGGCGTTTTTGCCTGTTGTGTCTCCGTTTTTCCTTTCTGTAACGTGTTGTTCATTACGTCGTAAGCGAACTGTGTAACCCTGTCTAAAACTTGTGTGAAGTTCCATGTTGGTAAGTCGTGACCAGCATTGCAGATGTTTACGTATTGCACGGGTGCACCTTTTTTGTTGAGTTGGTCAAAAAGATATTTGCCTCCATAAGTCGTTGGATAAGTGCCTGTTTTTGCGCAACCGAACATGGTGCCTACTTCTGGGGCAACAAAATTATCGCAACTGCCATGGAAGAAAATGGTTGGAATATTGGTATTGTCGACTGTTTCTGGCCAGATACTTCCACCTGCAAAGGTAAATACACCCGCTACCTTAGCATCATTGGAGGAATTGCTGCTGGCATCAATTGAACCATTTGTTCCAGACATTTTTGCGTTCACCTCATCCTGCTCCAAATATGCCGCACCAACGGAAATAAATCCACCTGCACTTTGACCTCCCAAGAATATTTTATTCTTGTCAATACCCAGTTTGTCGGCATTATCTTTTACATATCTTATGGCGGCTCTGATGTCTTGAATCGCTCTGTATACGGCCGGTTCAAATTCTTTGGGTGTGCCAATACATTTAGTCAGGTTAACTGTACCACCGGGGTATCCCATTCTATATTCTTCAATACATACGCCTACAAATCCTTTTTTGGCAAAACCTGTTCCCAGCTCATTCATGCCATCGGAAACTTTTGTAAAGAAACCACCACCATATACATAAATAATGCAAGGTCTATTTTTGGTGACATCGCCTTCCGGTTGGTAAACGGTCATCTCCAAATTGTCTCTGGAACCATCTTGTTGAAGTGCAGATTCTTCATATACATACATTGTTTTGTTAACGCTGTTGTATATGGGATCTTTATAGCGTGTACCGTTTGGTTTTACGGGTGTGTTATACGTTACATTGCCCGTTTTTAAACCTGTCGGATATTCTTTTGGACCTGTATTGGCGTTGTTATTGGTATTAGTCGGTTGTTGGGTTTGCGGTTTTGGTCCCGGCTTGGGTCCTGGTTTTGGTTTTGTAGCCTGTTGCAGAGCGGTACAGCTTTGCAATAAAAAAGCAATGGCGATTAGATAAAATGCTATTTTTCTCACTGTTATATATTTTTATGCAAATATAACCAAAAAAAATGCCAAAATGCTAAAAGCAGGTTATTCGTTTTCAACAGTAGATACTTCTTCCGTCCCAAAGAACCCTCTGTAATTTTCACTTCTAAAATAGAAATAAATGGCAATTATGGCGGTTGCATCAAATAAATGCCACAATGCATGCCCTTGGAATACTGAAGTAGGAATGCATATTACATCGAACATATCCATAATCCATATCGTTGCACCCGTCAGAAAACTCACTATGCCCAGATGTAAATATTTGCCAATAGGTCTAGAGTCTTTAACTACTTGTATACTGAGGATATTTATTGCAAAAAATACGATTACAAATGTCGGGAACAATATGTTTATATTGATTTTCCATAAGAAGAAGTTGAAGATTAAATCAATGATAATCGCTACCACAATAATGGGCTTATGTGTGCTAAAAGTTTTTCCCCTAAAGGTGATTTTTGGCATCATTCTATATACCACAAAGCCCAATAAAGCAGTCATAACAAAGTACATGCCTACTTGATCCATCTTTTGGAATACGCGTGTAAGGGAGGCATGATAAAAGAAACTGCCAATGAACATATATAAAACGGAAAAGCCAAAGAGAAAAGAAAAACCTGGATAGTTTGCCAAATAATTAGAAACAGAAAGCCTGTCTTTATGTTGGTGGTCTTTAATGGCGATGCTTAAAATGATGAGTGCGGCAAATAAAAAACCTAAGTTAGACCAGGTATTTGACGGTTGGACAATCGCAAAACCAAAGCGGTTGAGTTCACAGAAATGGGTGGCATTTCCGGTAGCTTGCTCCCAATTTATCCAAAGTGGGTTAAACCTGAATTCTATTGCCAATAGTGCAAGTAATGAAGAGCAAATCAACGTAATGGCAAAAGGTACCGAAATGATATTGCGCATCCTGTGGTTGTGGAAGAAAAAACTGTCTAAAAATTTTTGTCCCGGTCTTGCTTGCATAAAATTAAATTTTAGTTGTCACCAAAAATAATGAGAAAGAATTTGATGAAAAAAACTTTAACATATAATTAGTTTTTTAGTGGTTAGTGGTGGGGTTATAACAAGATGATTTATAAAGTAGTCCGCTCGTGTTTACGTGTCGACACGTGAACAGGGAATTGGGTTTTACTAATGGACTAATTACTTTTGTGATTATAAGCCTTTTGAACGTATGGACAAATCTATCTGCTTTTTGTTTCTTTCTTTTGTCAATTAAACTGTTTGTCAAATATGGTTTAATTGACAAAAGCAGCTTGAGAAGCTATGTTGCTAACAAGAAGTTTTAGTTTATTGCCCAAAGAAATTCATATTAGAGAGGTCTTGTATTTGGTATCCTTCTGTGCTAAAAACCTTTTCTTCCGGCGTATTAAGGTTGATATTTTTAATTTTTATAGTAGTGATTTCTCCAGAAGTTTTATTGGTGCTGGTACTCTCAATCATGAATCCTTGAACTTTTGAAATTTGGTTGCTGATTTCTTGATTTTTTCCTTTGTTTTGAATGGAAACAAGATTCATGATGCCGCCCATGTTTCCTTTGATATCATTCGTTACCCAAGAAACGGTCGTCGTCTTTTCGTCTTCATAGATATATTTTTTACATAAATATCCATCTATTACCTGCGTTTCATTGGTTTCGGTAAAAGTGTATTTCGTTGGCGTACTTTTGCCTTTATTTTGAACAGTTTCTGCATTGGTGACAATAATTTTTGGCATTTTCATCTTCATGCCCGTTTTTTGATTTTTTTTCTTGTCAAACATTAATGTAGTCATCGTCCCATCAGTATGATTAAATATAATAGTTGTTTCAGATTCTTTTGGATCGCTGAAGGAAGGTTTTAGAAGCGTTTTTTCCTCAGAAGAAATGATACTGATTTTTTCTACCGATGTATTTTTAGAGGATTCCATTTGCAAATCAAAACTGCCAACAAAAGAATTGGGTTGCAAATCGCTCGGCTTAGAAGTTGTGATTTCAATTTTATTGCCATTCTCTTCCGATATGATAACTTTTTGTTTGTCACTTTCAATATTGACATTTTGAGCGTATCCGTTTTGAAATAACGCCATTGCTAATGTAAGAAAAGCTAATTTTTTCATATCAAATCGTTTGTATTTGTATTAATCAATCAGTAAAAATAATCAAAAATCAATCATTGGTGAAATTTATGTCTCTAGATTTGATTAAGGTTACGCCAAGAATCAATAAGTCAAAATTCTGAATCCGCATAATCATAAAGGTTAATAACAAAAATACACCCAGCAATAGCAATAATATTCTATCGTATTTTTTAGTAAAAAAGCCAACAATAAAACTGAGTTGCGTAATAAAAAGTACTAAAAAGAGTATGTAGGCAAGCCAATTATGATGAATCAAGAATTCCGAAAAGCCGAATATTAAACTCTTTGGTTCTAAAATCCTTAAGTCTAAATGTTGAAGAAATAAGATGTCTGAAAAGTGGTGAATATTGAATAAGGCGCCATTAAAAAGCTTAAAAAGAGCAGCTGATGCCATTACAAAAAGCAAGTAATACCGAACAGCATTCCATACATAATCAAAACGTTGTATGGGTACGCAAAAGGGTAAAACAATAAAACATAAGGCCGCCGCAGTTTTGGTATGATTTGCTGTAAATGACTGTTGCGTTATAATATAAATGAACAAAACTATGACTAATAATATGGATGGAATTCTCTTTTTATAGATAACCATACAGGCAATGGTGAGCGTAAAAAGATAAATATCAATAAATATTTTCAAAGGCTCACTGCGCATAATGGTTTGTGGAATCTTCAAAGCATGCATTATCCAAAAGGTGTTGTCAATTCCCGGACTTATAAAAGCAGGTGCTCCGAGTTGGCTCAATAAATTGTTTCCCCACCACCTTGAAATCAACATCAACAGCAAAGAACCAAATGCCCAAAACCCCAAGAACCTAATCTCCCTATATTTTAATTCCTTATTTTCCATTGTTTTCCAGTCTGAATAGCGATACTTGATTAATAGGTTTTAATTCGTAATTATCCACTTTGTAATATGCGTCTATAAATTCTATAGAATTGGACTTTGCCTCTGCACCTGTAATGTTGTCGATATAGTTGAAAATCCAAGAAGGGTATTTGTTGTACTGTGCAGAAGAGTTCGTAAGTGTATTGTTCAGATAGACACCTAAAGAACTGGATGTTGAAAATCTGCCTCTAATTACCCTAGCCCAGTTATCTTCTTTTCTAAGTCGATAATCGCGATAAAGGTCAAAGGTGCCTAATACAGTTTGTTCTGACCAGTGTGGCAGCCTAGTGTAATCAAACTCCTGATCATCTAACATAATCATATTAAAATGTATAGTGTCCGGAATCGTTTCATGTCTGGAGTACATATCGTATATGAAAAATGGGAAATTCTGAACGCGTTTTATCATGAAAAACGCCTGTAATATGATAAAGACGACACAAACCCAAAAGAAAACCTTGTACTCTCGGAAAAGCTTGACTAAAAATAGATTTTCTTTGTTCATACATTAAAAAACACCAGTTTAAAAAAATATATTCCTATTAATAAGGTCACACCTATCTTAATACCCATGCCCATCAAAAAACCAATAAAAGAACCAATTCCACTATTAATGGCTTTGTTGATATCATTCCCTGCAATCATTTCCCCAATAACAGCGCCTAAAAATGGTCCCAATAGTAAGGCTGTAAAAGGGCCTACAAAAGGTATCCAACCAGTAAAAAATACCGCAATAATCAAGCCAATAAAACTACCTCTAACGCCAGCCTTTGTTCCGCCAAATTTTTTTGTACCCCAAACAGCAGCTAAATTATCTAAATAGGTGGAAGCAACAGCTAGTACGCCTATCAATATTAAAATCCATACAGGAATATCTTTCTTATCTGTTCCAAACTGATATATTAAGAGACTGAAAAAAGCAATCGGTGGACCGGGTAGGGGTGGTATTACAGCAAATATTAATCCTATAACGATTAAAATAATGCCTATTGTAGCTATTGCAATTTCCATAATTTAATTTTTCTGGAGTGGTTGTATGGGTTTGTTGTAGGTAAGCTTCCAGCCCTTCTTTTCTGTGTAGGCATCTAAAATTTCGAGTATTTGATTTCCTTCTTGCTTTGCTTGCTCCCTTAAATGGGCTTCATTTGCTTTCTGGATAAGGATATCCTTGGCTTTTTTATTCAATTTGTTGAGTTCGTCTTTAGAAAAGGTGTTGAAAATACCTTCAGAAATATCATAATAGGAAAGGTCACTTTCTACACTTAATATTTCAGGTTCCGGTAATTCCTTCAGCAGTATCGTATGATCTTCTTCATTGGTAGAGAGTTGTAGCTTTTTTAAATCATAACCTACTAACACTTTGCCTTGTACCTTAATAATAGCTTTTTTTCTAAACCCCGGCAGATCTACATAGGCATAATCTTCATAATTCATGAGTTCAGAGAAATTCCCCTCTACTGTCACGAGTTTAAAGACTTTTTCCACTTCTTTTAAAATGACAGTACTGCTGACCGTTTCATGTGTCTGCTTTTTTAGGGCATTCGACAACGGTTGCAGAAGCGCAAAATGCAATAATATCGCTACTAAAACGACAATTAATATCTTATAAACAGTATCTTTCAATGTTGTACTACTTTCTATTCGAACATTTTCATGCAATATTAAGAAAAAAAAGGTATTTAAATTCCCTTCTATTAAAAATGATTTACCTTTGCGATATGAATGACAGACCAATAATTTTAGTCACTAATGATGATGGAATTATTTCTCCCGGTATTCGTGCACTTGCCGAAGTTGCCAGTCAGTTCGGAGAAGTAGTTGTTGTAGCACCGGATAGTCCACAGTCGGGGATGGGACATGCCATTACCCTAGACAAGCCGTTAAGGGTAATAAAAGTAGATGCTATTGAAGGGGTGGATGCATGGCAGTGCAATGGTACTCCTGTAGATTGTGTGAAATTAGCCATCGATAAAATATTACATAGAAAGCCTGATTTATGCCTCAGTGGCATCAATCATGGCAGCAACTCTTCCATCAATATTATTTACTCCGGCACCATGTCGGCAGCAATGGAAGCCGCCATAGATGGCATTCAGGCGGTCGGTTTCTCCTTGTTGGACTACCATTTTGACGCTGATTTCACTGGAGCAAAAAAGTACGCTACACAAATCATCGAACAAATATTGAAACATCCTTTACCATCAGGAGCCTTGTTGAATGTAAATATCCCTAAATTGCCGGTAGAAGAAATCAAGGGCATCAAAATCGCTAGACAGGCGATTGCCAAGTGGGTAGAAGAGTTTGATGAACGCTTAGATCCAAGGGGAAATAGTTATTACTGGCTGACAGGAAAATTTGTTAACTTTGATCATGGAGAAGATACCGACGAATATGCACTTGCTAATGGATATGTTTCAGTAGTACCGGTACAGTTTGACCTTACTAATCATCAGGTGATTAGACATATTAACGAAAATTGGGATTTGAATGGATAGAGATGCGTATTTCAAGCAAGCGTTATTAGGGTTGTTGGTTGGCTTATTGTTGCCACTGGTAGGATACCTTATTTATTATTTTATGTTGTTTAAAGTACGGATGACCTTGCCCGATTTCGTTACTTTCTCACTTTCATCTACTTATCTTCCTAAAATACTGGCGGTATGCCTCATGTTTGATATTCCGGTGTTTATGTTGATGTACCACTTCAAAAAAGATGCATTCCTAAAAGGAATGTTAAGTTCTTTGTATATTTATGCTGCCATTATTATTGGGGCTAAATTGTTGTCATGAGGTATTTTGTGTTATCTGGAGAGATTTCTGGAGATATTCATGCGGCTCGCTTGGTTCAGGCGTTGAAGCATCATGACACATCCGCAACATTTTATGGTTGGGGTGGTGATGAAATGGAGCAGGCTGGTGTTTCAGTATCTGTGCGCCTCGAGAAGCTAGCTTTCATGGGTTTTTGGGAAGTGTTGAAGAATATTTTTACCATATTGAATTTGTTCAAACAGGCAAAAAAATCTATTCAACAACTAAAACCGGATGCCGTTATCTTAGTGGATTATCCCGGATTTAACTTGCGGATGGCAAAATGGGCAAAGAAAAATGGCTATACAGTTATTTACTATATATCGCCGCAAATATGGGCATGGAAAACTTCGCGGGTGAAAATTATCAGAGATTATGTTGATAGCATGTTTTGTATCTTTCCGTTTGAGCAAGATTTCTATCGGCAACATGGGGTATCGGTGACATATATCGGTCATCCTTTGGCGGAAACACTGAAGGATAAAGCCGAAAGGAGGTCGGTTAGCACCAGTGAGCGCACAACAATTGCCCTCCTTCCGGGGAGTAGAAAACAAGAAATCATGCGGGGATTGCCGATTATGTTGGCATTTGCCGAGAAATTTCCGGAACATACTTTTGTCGTATCAGGGTTGAAAATTTTTGGGGAAGCGTTTTACAGGAAAATGTGGCGCTCCAATAATGTAGAACTCCGCATGAATGATTCCGCCTCTATACTTGAACAGGCAGCGTTTGCTGTGGTAACGAGTGGCACGGCTACACTTGAGACAGCATTGATTGGTGTGCCACAAGTAGTCGTTTATAAAGCGAATCCCATTTCTTTTATGCTGGCAAGGTGGCTGATAAAAGTACCTTATATTTCTATTGTTAACCTCATATATGGCAAGCAAGTGGTAGAAGAACTGATTCAAGGTGCTTTTAATGTTGATAGGTTGTCGGCAACATTTCGTGCTTTTCTGGCAGAGGAAAAGCATGTTGACCCGTACCCGCATTTCTTTGAACGCTTGTATTTAGAAGATTCTACGAAAAAAGCAGCTAGCGAGATAATAAATTTACTTTTGCAGAAGAAAAAAAGCAAATAAAAACTATATTTGCACCGCTTTCAGCATATTGAACAGCGTTCTTATTTTTAATGGGGGTTTAGCTCAGTTGGCTAGAGCGTTAGACTGGCAGTCTAAAGGTCAGGGGTTCGACTCCCCTAACCTCCACTTTTTTTTCTCGCAATGCTTTAAGGTTCTCCTAAATATATTATTATAAAAATTGTTGTTAAATACAGCCAAAGTATAGAGAATAGGATATGAACAGCTGTCTCAAATTTCTTTCCTCTCCACAACGCTGAAGAATAGCCGAAAAACTGTATCAATAGCCGACATCCCCAGAAAATGGATAACCCCAATGAAATTTTCCTTCCTAGGTTCGTCTCTAGGATTTCTTTGAAAGATGTGAGGCAGAGTATACCCATAAGTAATACAATTAACCCAATGAAGAAAGTATGTACATACATGATTTCTTTATTGATTAAGCTTAATTGCTCAAATTCTTGCCTCCAATTAAAGTATTTTGGAAATATAGTATGTATTAATGCTAATGTAATAAGTACGATTCCAATAATTTTAAGCTGTATTTCCATAAGTAGGCTGTAAGATAAAAAGAGAAATTAATGGGTTGATTTTTTCAACACGATATATGCTGAGGTTGGCTTTGCAAAACGTGTTTTTCCATGTTCTAGAAGAAAGAAAGTGCAAAAAACCAATATTATACGCAATGAAGTTGTTAAAATCCCTGAGATGTTCTAATACAAAAATGCTACCTTCCGGTTTTAATATCCGTTTAACTTCTTTAAAGAAAATAATTCTTTCGGCGTCATTTCTGATTTCATGTGCAGAAAAAATGATAAATACTTTGTCTATTGATCCGGAAGGGATGGGTATCGAGTTAGTGCGGATTCTCTTTGTTCCGGGATATGCAGGATATGCCTTCCTCGCAATTTTTATAGATAACTCTGTATGTAAGAGCGGGTCATAAAAATCTAATACTGCCAATGTGCTATTTGTGTATTTTTCGATAATAACCTCACTACTTTCATCAAAACCAGCATGAATATTTACGAGGTTTAAACGTTTATCTACATCTGTAAACCAATCAAATTGATATAAGCCGGATAGATCATAGATGTATGTTGAAATCAATATGGATAGCATTGTTGCCAGAAAGGATCCAATGATGATATAAGAAACAATTATTTTAAGGAGTTCAGGTAAAAAGGGTTTTACTAAAAAAAGTATTGCGATAAAGAGGAGAAAACTAATAAATGAGTATCGGTTAAAACTGATAATATTCAATACCCCTTGAAATCGTTTTCTTGTCATAATACTTTTTCTTTTTTTCCTTTCTTCCACCAATAGGGTATCTGGTTTATGATGAAGGCATTCGCTAAAATAGGCTGCTTCAATTTTATCTCATCGAGAAGATTAAAATGATATTCCAACACCTCTACAGGTTTTGGCAACCAATGTTCCCTAACGCCTTCAATGATGAGGATTTCCTTTTTCTTTGAATCGTAAGAAAAGGTGAATGGTAAGGGGCCTGAAAATTTCCTCGCCTCTTTTAAATCTTTAAATGGAGAGTTATTGGGGAGTAAATAATTTTCGGAACTGAGATTGATTTTAAAAGAGAAGTTAGATTTCTTTGAAAAGAATTTTATGCTATCATTTTCAGAGATTTCGTTAATATCTGTAGTAGTGTATTTATAGTGTGTGAAGATATTGCCAAGTATTTCCATCTTTTTTTTATCCGTTTCAGATTTGATAATGTAAAGTCCACGCAACCTTTTTCCTTTATTATTTGTGTAGCGGACAAAAATTCTATAACCGATTAGAAAGAAATCATTTCCAAATATTGTGGGGAACCCTTTCGGTCGTAAACCTTTTGTTTTTACCAATGCTACTGCCATGAATGCCCATTTGTCATTAAAAGTATCTAAGGTTAAACAATCTGGAAGAAATGAAGCTAATTGCTCTTTTTCTACAGCAAAAGTTAAAACAACAGAATAGTCAAAAAAAGCCTCCACATCAAATGGATGATTTTTTAAAGTAGTTGTCATCTGGTGTATTTGGATTTTGATGGTAAAATAAAGGTACTATAATAGATAAGTAAAATGAATAGGCAGGCAAAAAGCAGATTAAATCTTCCCCATAGCAATAAATCCGGTGTTAGAAGGAACTCCAATATATTCATTACACCTACAATTATCATTTGTAAAATTGCATTTAGTTTGCGTTTAAAATGACTCATTACCCAAAATGCCATTATTATTTCTGCAATGCCTATTAGTAAGGTTGTTTCAGTTGCATACTTTTCTCCTAAAATTCTGCTGACAATAGCCTCATGTCTCGGTACAAGATGTAAGACTTTACAAAATAGTCCATTAGCCAACCAGACAACTGCTATGAAATATGTAATGATTTTTTGAGTGGAAGGAGGCATCATGGTTGAAATTTGACAAATTTTATATTTTAAGTATTTAATTCATATTTTTAGTAATCAAATGTAGTTATTTTGTTTTTATCCCATAAAGATATTTATGTTTAAAACGGTTCTATTTTTTTAGTTGATGCTTTTGTATTACAATATTTATGACCAATGTTTTATAGCAACTATTTTTTTGCCTAATAGTGTCTGGTCATGTTTAGTTTAGTAAGCATATTCTTTGTATGTTGTATATGATTTGATATTATTCGTCATAATAGGTGAAGCCTATTTGGCAAACGCACTCCAAAAACAAGGAGTTAAAACTAACTGATAAACAATTGATTTGTAAAAAGTGAATAAGGTGCTGATACTAAATTAATGTCAAATTTCAAGGACGGTTCAATTCTAGAACTTGCATTGTGAATACGAAATGAAATTTGCCACCCTTCATTCAATATGACCAATAATGTAGTTTTTGAATTTTCTTGATAGACAACTTCAACTAAACGGCTGGGCAATTTTAGTTTTGGGATTTTTGCTTTCGGCTTGATGCTTTCAAAAGGTAAATTCAAGGTTCCATGTAAGTTGTATGCTTGTATTTCAACCTTGTTATGACCTTTTATGACTTTGTAAAAATCTCGGTTTCCAATTAAATATTCTATCAATCTTTCAGCAATAGTTCCAGGTTTTTCAGCATCAAGACGCAACAACTCTTTTTTAAACGCATCTAAAATTGGAACATATACGGACTTGTGATAATCCCCAAGTGTATCCCATTTTTGTGTTGCTTTACTTACAGTTCTTAGTTTTGCTAAATTGTCAAAAATAGGCTTAACTTCTTTAAAATATTCAACCGAACATGGAGTCCCCAACCACTTTTGACCAAAATCGATATCATTTGACAATCGAGAATGCTTTACAGCTCTGTGATTGTTTTTTGCCGAAATTCCTATTTCCCATTTCTGTAAAGACCTAATCGCTAAAACATCACGAACATCGCCGGTTTGACCTTCTTTATCCGACACGATTTCGAGCTGTAAAATATCTTTATCACTAATTCCATTTGACAACCGTGGCTCAATATCCAGTAAAAAGTTGACTGCAAAACTAGCAACTAAGCTGTAATAACCTTTCTCTTTTTCACTAAAACTTAAAAAACATTTTAAGGCAGTTTTGTAAGGGTCGTTTTCAACAAAAGAAACGATTGTAACGGTCGAAAGTCGTTCGAAAAACTCTTTCAACAACGCATATTCAAAGGCTTTCCCATTTATTGTTTGACTTGCAACTTTTGCCATTATACTGTAATACTGTTTACCATTTCATTCATTTTTTCTAGAACAAGATTCCCATTAATAGTGTTCGTAAATCCATTGTCAGTAGTGTTTTTAGATAGTTTCAGGTCTTTTAAATCTTCAAGTATCTTCTTTCCTAAAACTTCCGCTATCTTGACTGGGACAGCATTCCCAATCATTTTATAACCAGCAACAACACTTTCATAATAAAATATAAAATCATCTGGAAACGTTTGTATTCTTGCACATTCGCGAACACTTAGCCTTCTATATAAACTCTCTTTACCCTTAATAAATTCACGAACATTCTGCTCAATGAATTTCATCTTTGGGGCTTGTGGATGCAGCGGAGCGTGACGACCACCTGCCTGAATTGTAAATGAAACTTCATCCCAAGACCTAACTCTATTTCTTGACATAAAAATAGAAGAGAAGCCACCAATCATATATTCATGATTAACGACTTTACATTTATCTCCATTAGTATAATTGCCTTCTTTGGCGGGTAGGACATTATCTTTCAAATCACCTATGACTTTTTCTAATGTTATTTTGTTTTCACGTGTTGTTGGTTTAGGAAACTTGAATTTTATACCTAAATCTTTTCTGTAACCTATGAAAAAAACCCGTTTTCTATCTTGCGGCACGCCATAGTCGGAGACATTCAACAACTCGAATGACAAATTATATCCAATGTCAGTGAACATTTGCTTTATGTTCGTCAATGCTTCTTTATGCGCTGGTAACAACATACCCGATACATTCTCGGCCAAGAAAAATTTTGGTTTTTTATCCGCAAGTATTCGCATAAACTCATAAAACAACTGACCTCTTTTATCAGCAATTCCACGTTTCGAACCTGCTTCTGACCAACTTTGACAAGGCGGACCTCCAATTATTCCATCGCAATCAGGAACATCACTTGACGGAATATCAACAATACTTCTTCTATCTAAGATTGTTTTTTTATGATTCTTTTCAAAGGTTTCCCAAATCTCTTTGTCGAATTCGTTTGCCCAAACGACATCAAATCCAACATTTTCAAAGCCTAAATCGAGACCACCAGCACCTGCAAAAAATGAGACTATCTTCATTTATAATAGACCTTAGCGTTATACGTACAAATTTACTTAATTTTGCCTAACTTCTGACTAACAAAATGAATAATTATCAACGAATAATTGTAAGATGTCAGTATCGAACTATTGCAACATGTTCAGTGTCTGTATTAATATCTCTAATGAACAATATTAAACAGGGCGGACATTGCTTGCTTTTCTGTTTGTATTATTAAAATGTAGTTTCCAGTCTCTAAATTTAACGGACGTACGTCTATATCAAATTCATGAGTACCTTGTTCGTAAAATCCCTGTTGAATATTTGAATAAACCACTTTTCCGGATATATCATATATATCCATTTTTATATCGTGTGCTTGGTTTAGGTTCAACGATAATGTAAATAAGCCCTTGTTGGGATTCGGACTTAAGCGCAAATGGTCAATATCACTTGCATTGTTCGCGAAAGATTCTTTCCCTGCCGAAGGCGTTATCAGTATTCCATCACTACTTCCTACAGAGGATATTAACCCGGCATTGTTTTTGCATTTTACGTTAACAAAGTATACTGTATTCGGTGTTAAGTTTAATCCTGTTTTGGTGAAATTTTTAGCAGTTCCAACCCAAGTCCAAGTGGTAATGTTATTCATCCCCGGACTAGTACCGATAGAATAGTAATATCCCTTTATTCCTGATTGTATGTCTACCGCTTCCGACCAATTGCCACTTAGCGAAGTTGTACTCGATTGACTATCCATGTCTATAATAGAATCAGTACCATCATTTATAATACTGGGTACGCCTGATGCTGTCCAGTCAACATTTATATAAACACCTTTTTTTAGCGAGATGAGGTTGTTTGCATCTGTTACTAAGCTCAAAATTTTCCCACCAGGTCGTGTAGTGTTGAGGTTTGTTGTCCTAATATCATTCGTAGTTGCTGCGCCAACATAAATAGGCATCATACTATTCCTATTCTTGTATACAGAGACAAAATCTATACTAAAATTGCACTCACCGCTTCTGAAAGAAATATAATTTCCGGTGGTAATGGGTATGTCATCTGTCCAACTGGTAATAAGAACATCGTTTACATAAACATCTATTCTTCCATTGATTTTATTATAAATGATTTTAAAATCGTAATCTACTCCTGCTAGAAAAGTGTATGGAATGTCTTTCTTTAAAGAAAATACATCATTGATGGTTTTATAGACCTGAAGTTTTCCGCCATTGTCTAATCTTGCATAAATGAAATAGGAATTTCCGCGATTTGTTAAGCTGGGGGAACTACACATAAAATGTAAGCCAGCTCTGCGGTTTGTGCCTGTTCCTGTAATGATGGCTTTGTAATGGTATAAATAAGCGCTGTCCTCATTTTGATCAACGAAGGCAGATAATATCGTATTGCCATTTGTTTGGTCGGATTGTATGAGCCTATTGCTAGCGGATGTCCACGTTCCTGTTTGGTATTCCCAATCGGTATGGATAGTCGTTTTCGCAAAATCATCGTTAAAGAAGCCATTATTTTTGTTGCAGCGCCATGTATAGTTTATATATTCTTGTACCATGTAGAAGCGCTGATTAATGGAAGAATGAACATCATTGTCATAAAATGAAGCGGTGAAATTTTCCTTCACCCAACCCAGGTTGGCGATACTGGTAGTCGGGCGAGTGGTGTCTGGGAAGGTCGATGTCCAACTGATAACAAAACCTGTGTCAACGGTGGCACAATCTGTCCTGAATTCCAAATAAACTTTACCGGAATTAGCAAGAATGCTGGTAGGGATATTTTTTCCTGTATATTTCCCTAGTAAAGGTGCTTGATTGTTGTTGCCATTAAAAATTAGCAAATAGTCCCAGTTTGTTTCTATATCGAAGATAGAAACATTTAATGTGACACTACTCGCGCCATTCGGAGCTATCAAAATACACTGGCGGATGTCATTTGCATAATTTCCATTTGCTCCTCCCGGATCTGTAACAGTACCTGTTGCAGTAGTATAATTAGTTATGGTAGGGTTATTGTTGACCAATGTATAAAAATACTCCCAATTCCAGTTGACACCCGGATCTACATGGGTTTGATTAGGAAAGTGTTGATGTCCTTTTATTTTTACACAACTTCCTAAGGTGTTTAATCCGGTAGTGCCGGGACCAAAATACGTCCTCAAGCCATTGATGCCATAACCGCTGTTGATAACGTCTCTAACGATGTCGGCAGAACTGGCATACATCGCCAACGTGTACCACGAAGCATCGTCTACAAATCCTTCGTGTTCGGTGCCGATAGTATAAGGATTTTCAGAACCTACGTGCCAAGCTTTATCGGATTCCAAAACCATTTGTGTTACCTGACCATCACTGGAGCGTACTACATAATGAGAGGATGCCTGTGCAGAGCAATTTTTAAACCACGATATACAGCCGGAATAAGTGCCCTGAACGGTATGTACGGTATAGGCTGTAATAGCGGTACCATTTCTCGAACTGTAATTACAGGTGGTTGGATTCCATAATGCCGGAGCGTAATCTGTTGATAGTACTTTCGATGTTATGGATCCTTCGGGATGGTAGAAATAATCCTCCGCAATGATACTTTCTTCAGAAAGTGTTACTGACGTTGCACTCAGTACCTCATAATTAGTACCAAATGTCTTTCTTAAATCCATTTTATAATCCGGAAAACCAAATCTGCTCTGATTGTTTTTATCTTGAATGAACCTTAAAATGGTATATAGTTGGGCATCTAAGGCAAAATTATCTATGCCATTTTTTTCAAGTGGTAATTCACTGAGTTCTGCAAGGATGTTGAGTTGCTCCTGTGGTGTATAAGCGGTTATTCTTCTTGCAGAAAGTAGTGCCGAATAGGCAGCAGCATATGCCAAAATATTTGTTCTGGCATCAGATTTTATCATTTGCACATCATAATGCCCCAAGGAGGCGATGGTCTTCAAGTTTTCTCTAAAAACACCTTTCCCTTCATCGAAAAGTCCCATAACACCATAGGGTAGGGGCATTCCTGTACAACTTTGTTGTTCTTTGTTTGGATCGATATGTCGTATGTGGGTTTGCGTGTAAGCAACCGCTTCCAAGATGCCTTTGGGAATGTTGGGGTATTTTTGATAGGCTTCCTTAAAGAAGGCATTGTATTGCGTGGATGGTTCTATATTTTCTACCAAGGGTTGAGCTTTTATGCTGCTGATGAT
Organism: Chitinophagales bacterium; assembly: GCA_019694955.1. Lineage (GTDB taxonomy): Bacteria > Bacteroidota > Bacteroidia > Chitinophagales > JADIYW01 > JADIYW01. The sequence goes on from JAIBAX010000001.1 coordinate 58,593, forward strand.
ACAAAATAAAAGAAATACATGTAGAATTCTTTTCATGCTGATGAAGTTAGTTGAACAAAATTAATATTTTTTTTGAATTTTGAATTTTCTAATTATTCACATAAAACTATCAATAATAATGTTTTATATAATCTTCAAATGTGTAGTTGTGTAATTTGCCTATTTTTAAATAATGTAATACTATTAAAGGATGCTAGCCCGGTAGGAAACTTGTAACGAATTTTACATATCTTGCTAATTGGAACTTCTATTTCTGATTTAAATATATGCTGTTATGAGAAATATTTTTTTTATCGCTTTGTTTTTTGTCGGTGTTTCAGAAAGTGTAGCGCAATTCAATGAAATAAAAATTTTGGGAATCACCACGATTGAAAAAGACTATTATGTGGAAGGAGCAAAGGGAATAAACATCACTTATAAATACAACTTTTTGTCATTAGAGGAACAACATCATGAGGATACAATTTTGCGTGGTGCCACCTTTTATCTGACAACCCAAATATTAGAAGATGGAATGGCTGTAACACCTTCAAAGGGTTACGCTTCTTCTTCAGATGTGCTTGAATTTCAAATTCCGCTGACAGGCGTACAGATTGAAGCCTCAAAATTCAGCAAAACTGTTGTGCAGTTTGTTCCTTACGCTTCTTTAAATATGAGCGAGGGGTCGCATAATATCCAAGTTTATACTACCGTAACGGGGAAAGATGCTTCAGGAAAGCAATGGAGAGATAGTGATACTAGTGGTAGGATATCTATTGTGAAACCGGCAAATAAATTGTTTCACTTGGATATTGATTATATAGAACTAAATACATTGAATGCTAAAGGCAACGCTTGGGACTATTCAATTTTTAAGACAGACGCTCCGGATGTTGGCGTTTCTGTAATGATTGGCAATACCGTTCTTTGGGAAAGTCAAGTAAATGATACCTATATGTTTTCAGTAGGTCCTAATTCAAGAAATATAGAGTTTGCAATTTCTGAAGGCGATAAGGTCGGTATCTTGATTCAAGATATCGACGTAATGTACCATGATTTTGTAGCAAAGTGGCTGTTTTCTACTAACGATAAAAAAATAGGAACCGGATATACCTATGATAAGTCAAAGGGTAATATTAAATCTTGCAACCTGAAATTTTCTTTTCAATAAACATACAATATGCATCCAATTAGAACTGTCGTAGAAGGGTTGATTAACAGCCCTATTGCTTTTCAGCAGAATGTGTCTGTGGAGAAGAAAAGCAAAATCGCTTTTGTTATTCTTGTTCTATTTTTTGTTCCGCTTGGTGTTATGGTTATTTCTGGTGGCATATCTTCAGATACCAATCGTGTTGCCTATATTCTTTTTGGTATACTTTTGTCTATATTTCCATTTTTATTGCAGATTTTTTTGAAGCGCATCAGGGAAAACCTAATCACGCTTGTTAGTCGTGAGGGGATACAGGTGCAAAAAGGAAAAATGTATACTTGGGAGACCCTCCATGCCATCAATTTTAATATATCTAAAGCAAAGTATGGTTCAGAAAAACAATGTTATCTCATCGACTTTCAGTTTAAAGAAGGCTATGCACGTGCTACCTACACGACTGATAAGTTTTCATATATTCTCTTTATTGCTGATCAGTTGCCAGTGAAGAAGAATAGAAAGGAAAATGCAGAACATATGTAGTTCAAACAATATTTTTCAAATCGATTAAACCCTTTGCACCTTTAGCTGTCTAAAGAATAAAAGCTGCATATGAGGTGCGTAAAATTAGTGATGTTGATTTTTTCTATGGCATTTCTTACAGGATGTCCTGATTTTAACAACTCTCCAAAGGTATTTCGATTTGAGAAAACCATCGTCATAGATGGTATACTAAGAAGTTATACAGTTGTTTTACCTCCTAGGTATTATGAATCAGATGGTTTCTCGTTAGTGATTGCTATGCATGGTGGAGGCGGTTCTTCTACACAATTTGAAACTACCAGTAAACTAACAGAAAAAGCTAATACCGCAGGATTTATTGTTGTATATCCCAACGGTACTGGAACAATACAAACATGGAACGCAGGACAATGTTGCGGTTATGCCATTAACAACAATGTAGACGACGTTAAGTTTATTGATATGTTAATAGATAAGCTAACAACTGATTATAAAATAAATGAAAAGCGTATTTATGCCACCGGACATTCAAATGGTGGCATGATGTGTGATAGATTGGCGTGTGAATTATCAAATAAAATAGCGGCAATTGCGCCAAATGGTTGCACTATGGTAACAAGTACTCCCCGTAATCCCTCAAGACCTATACCTATTTTGCATATGCACTCGAAACTGGATGAACATGTGCCGTATCAGGGTGGGTACGGCAATGGCGTGACCGGGATTTACTGTACACCGATAGACTCTGTCTTGCAATATTGGTCTGAGATGAACGGATGTACAAAAGAAAAGCAACTGGAGGATAGTAATGCGTTATTCACATCTTATAAATGGTTCGGATGTAATAACAGTAGTATCAACTATTATCTGACCAATGATGGTGGACATGGTTGGCCCGGAGGATTGCCCGGTGGACCTTTTTCAGATATACCCTCCAACGCAATCAATGCAAACGACCTGCTTTGGGACTTCTTTAGTCAATATCAGTTACCCTGATTATTCAACAAAAGTAGAATCAATTCCCCTGCCTTGCATGAGTTCCTGAAGTTTTGCTTCCAGTTCTGATCCACGAAGATTGATGCCGACAATTTTTCCTTTATCATCCAAAAGATATGTCTTAGGGATGGCATCTACCTGATACAATCCGGCGACGTTACTGTCCCAGCCCCTTAGTTCGGAGACATGATTGGACCAAATCAATTTGTCTTTAGCAATGGCTTCCGTCCATTGTTCTTTTTTTGTATCCAACGAAACACTGTACACTGTAAATCCATTCCTTTTATACTTGTTATATAATGCCACTACATGTGGATTGGCTTTTCTGCAAGGACCGCACCATGATGCCCAGAAATCCAGTAATACTACTTTGCCTTTTTGTGAAGATAAAGAAATCGTATCTCCATATTGTGATGGCAGTCGTATGTCGGGAGCAAAGCTGTTTAGTTTTAGGGAAGATGTTTCATCACCCAACATCGATTGCTTGTATCCTTTTAAGGCATCCATAAATGAAGCAACATACTTGCTTTCAGGCTTTAACTGATATAATTGGTCTAGTTTGTTAACCATATACCGGATCTCTTCAGGTTCATTCATGAGGAAATTCATGGCAAATACGGCTACTTCTGGTACGGCAGCATCGTCAATAAATGCCTTCATGCGTAGAATGTGGTGTTGTCGATTGCTTTCTAATAGCTGTTGGAGGCTGTCGATGTTAGTCCCTCTTATTGCAGAGTCGATAGCAGAAGATATTGTAAGGTATTTTTGTTCACTAGAGTCAGCTACTTGTAAAATAGCCAGTAATTGCTCGTTGGCTTTGTCGCCACTGATGCTGTATTTTTTAGGGTCTTTTGCATTTAGTTCAATTTTTATCTTAGTGTTTTTGCCTAAATAAACAGGGATATAGTAGATTTTGTCCACCTCATATGCCAATCGATAAATCCCATCCTCGGCATATCCTTTGAATTTGAATTTCCCGTCTTCAATCTTTGCTTCTTCCAATACTACTAAGTCAGGACTAAGGAAATCTTCAATACTGATGGTGCCATGTGTATCTTTTAGTATCCCGGTAATTTGATAGCCATTGAATATGATGCTTTTACATGCTGATAATAAGATGAGACCTGCCAAACATATATACCATCCAATTCGTCTGTTCATGTTATTGATTTAAATATTCTTCCAATAATTTTGTTGTTATCTTAGGATCGGCCTTGCCTTTAGATAGGCGCATGATATCGCCCATAAAAAGTCCGATTACACCTTTTTTCCCTTTTTTGTACTCGGCAACTTTATCCGGATACTTGGTGAGTACCTCTTTAATATAGGTTGCCAACTCTCCTTCATCAGAACTCTGTATCAGATTAAGTGTAATAGCGAGTTCTTCCGGTTGCTTTGACGGATTTTCTACTAAAGCATGGAACAAGGTCTTTGCACCGCTTGAATTTAATTTTCCGGTATCCACCAACTCAATGAGTGTACAAAGTACCTTTGACGTTATTCCCAATGTTTGTAAGGAGCGATTTTTTTCATGCTGAATGGAGCGAACTTCCCCCATCATCCAGTTAGCTAAACTCTTATAGTTTTGTGTATGTTTGGTCGCTTCAAGGAAAAATAAAGCGGTTTCTTTTTCAGCAGTCAACACTTTGGCATCATATGCCGTTAGTTGAAAAGTATTCATGAATGTATCTGCTAACTCCCATGGCAATTGGGGCATTTTTTGGCGGATGCTTTCTAATCGTTCTTCTGTAATGACAACCGGAGGGAGGTCGGGCTCAGGGAAGTAACGGTAGTCATGTGCAAATTCTTTGCTGCGCAAGGGAAAGGAGGAGCCATCATTAGGGTCGAAACTGCGAGTTTGCTGTTCAATCACACCACCGGATTCCAGTAAGGCGATTTGTCGGGCAACTTCTCCATCGATAGCACGCTTGACATTTCTGATGGAATTCATATTTTTCACTTCTACTTTCGTACCTAATTCGGTAGTGCCTTTTAAACGTATGGAAACATTGGCATCGCAACGCATGGAGCCTTCCTCCATGTTGCCATCACAAACATCCAAGTATCTGACTAATTTGCGCATTTCCGTTAGATAGGCGTATGCCTCATCACTGGAGTGAATGCAGGGCTCAGAAACGATTTCTAATAATGGTACACCGGCTCGGTTGAGGTCAACCATCGAATAATGCTCGTCTAGCTCGTGGTTGTTCTTTCCGGCATCTTCTTCCATATGTATTCTGGTAAGATCCACTTGTTTGATGTTGCCATTGACCTCAACATTCATATATCCACCAACACAAATGGGTGTTTTATCTTGAGAAATCTGATATCCCTTCGGTAGATCGGCGTAGAAATAATTCTTTCTTTCAAACATATTAAATGGAGAAATCTGAGAATGGCATGCTAACCCAAGCTTGATGGCCATCTCAATTATTTCTTTATTTAGTTTCGGCAGCGTACCGGGAAGTGCTAGTGTTATCGCCGAGACTTGTGTGTTGGGCGGACTTCCAAAGGAAGTGTCATCTCCGGAAAATATCTTGCTTTTTGTCAATAATTGCGCATGAACTTCCAGTCCAATAACGGCTTCATATTTATCATTTATGTTCATGCGAGGTAGGATTTAGCTGCTTCTATTATGTTTTTCAATCCATTTACATCATTTCCTCCCGCAGTAGCGTAGAAAGGTTGACCGCCGCCACCGCCTTTTACCAATTTTGCCAACTCTTTTACAATGTTACCGGCATGAAATCCTTTTGATTTTACTAATTCATCCGAGATGATGACAGAAATCTGTGGTTTCCCCTGAATTTCAGCGCCAATAACAATGAAGGCGTTTGCAAATTCTTGCTTTAAATCAAAACATATCTTCTTGACCTGTTCTGCGGTTACCTGTTCAAGGATTTGTCCAATGAAGTGGATGCCATTGATTTGGGTAGCAGATTCTTTTATTTTGTTCTTAATGCTTTCTGCTTCTTGCATCTGGAACTTTTCTATATCTTTCTTTAACTTTTGATTTTCTTCCAGCGTGGCAATAATTACTTTAAGCGGTTCTTTTGTATTGTTCAATGCTTGAGAAATGCCTTCTAAATGTTGCAGTTTTTCTTGAATGAACTGTAAGGCTCCTTTCCCGGTTACAGCTTCAATTCTTCTCATTCCGGCAGCAATGGCTGTTTCAGAGATGATTTTAAATAGCCCGATTTCACCTGTACCTTTTACATGCGTTCCGCCACAAAGTTCTATTGAATAGGATTCATCAAAAACAATCACACGCACATTGTTGCCATACTTTTCTCCAAAAAGTGCCATTGCACCCATTTTCATGGCATCATCCTTCGGCATATTTCTGTATTCTGTAAGTGGAATGTTCTCGAGGATTTTGGCATTTACCAAATTTTCTACTGACCGTATTTCCTCGTCAGTCAACTTAGCAAAGTGGGAAAAGTCAAACCTGAGGATATCACCATTCAGGAAAGAACCTTTTTGTTGGATATGGTTTCCTAAAACTTGTTTTAAAGCAGCTTGGAGTAGGTGGGTTGCAGAGTGGTTTTTCATACTGTTTTTTCTGTTTTCAAGATCCACTCTAGCGACGACTTCTCCTGTAAAGCCTCCCGGGATTTGCTCCACAAAGTGAACAATTAGGTCGTTTTCTTTCTTTGTATCCACAACTTTTATTTCTTCATGTCCCCACAATAAAACGCCGATATCTCCCTGCTGACCGCCACCTTCAGGATAAAAAGGTGTTTTGTCCAGTACCACCTGGAAGAAGTCTTTGTTTTTTTGACGTACATAACGATGTTTAATGATGTTGGAAACAGTTTCTACTTCATCATAGCCGACGAAAGTCACTTTTTGGTCGTCTGCTACGGTATGCCAATCGGAGGTTTCAGCTTGATATGCCAAACGTGAACGATCCTGTTGTTCTTTTTTGGCGATGTTAAATCCTTCTTCATCTATTTGCAGGTTTTGTTCTCGCGCCAACAAATCCGTAAGGTCGTACGGAAATCCATAAGTATCATACAACTCGAAGGCATCAGAGCCTTTGATGATATTGCCTTCCAAATGTTGTACTAAGGCATTGAATCTTCTAAGGCCACTTTCCAATGTTTTCAAGAAATTGCTTTCTTCTTCTTTAATAACCTTTTTTACCAAGTCTTTTTGGGCATCCAACTCGGGAAATACATCTTTAAACTGTTCCGCCAATGTATCCACTAATAAATATAGTAATGGATGGTTGGTATCTAAGAAGTTATAATAGTATCTAACTGCTCTTCTTAGGATTCTGCGGATAACATAGCCTGCGCCTGTGTTGGAAGGCAGTTGTCCATCGGTGATGCTAAAGGAAATGGCGCGAATATGATCCACTAAAACACGCATGGCGATGTCTTTTTTGGTATCGGTGCCGTATGCAATTCCACTGACTTGCTCAACTTTGTTAATCAGAGGCATGAAAACATCTGTGTCGTAATTAGAGGTTTTGCCTTGTAATACCATACAAAGGCGTTCAAAGCCCATGCCTGTATCAACATGTTTGTCAGGAAGTTCTTCCAGACTTCCATCTTGTTTTCTGTTGAATTGTATAAATACATTGTTCCAGATTTCAATTACCTGCGGATGGTCGTTGTTGACAAGTGTCTTGCCATCTATAGAGGCTCTTTCTTCGTCACTGCGGATATCTACATGTATTTCAGAGCAGGGACCACAAGGACCTGTATTGCCCATCTCCCAAAAATTGTCTTTCTTAGAACAACGCAAAATCCGCTCTTTATCGATATATTTTGCCCAAATGGTGGCCGCTTCTTCGTCAGATTCAAGACCATCTTCTTTATCACCGCCAAAAACGGTCACATAAATGCGTGACTTATCTATTTTATATACTTCTGTTAATAGTTCCCATGACCATGCCAATGCCTCTTCCTTAAAATAATCGCCAAAAGACCAGTTGCCCAACATTTCAAACATAGTATGGTGATAGGTATCTATACCAACTTCTTCCAAATCGTTTTGTTTGCCGCTGACTCTCAGGCATTTTTGCGTATCTGCTACACGTTTACTGGATGCAGGTTGGTAGCCTAAGAAGATATCTTTGAACTGGGTCATACCTGCAATTGTGAACATAAGTGTCGGGTCATTTTTCAGCACCAATGGGGCTGAAGGAACGATGGTATGGGACTTGTTTTTGAAGAAGTCAAGGAACATTCTCCTAATCTCTGTTGATTTTTTTACACTCATTGTTGATAAAAATTATTATAAACTATTAATTTTGATATAATTGTATTATTTTTGTTCAACGTTTAACTGAAACAAACCTAGTTATTTCAATAAACGTCCACAAAATTAGATAAATTAAGGTTATAATGAAGAAAGATAAATATTATTATAACCCTAAAACTTTGCAATATGAGAAAGTGAAAATTCCCATAGGGCAAACAGTGTTAAGGGTAATTGGTTTTATTTCATCTGTGCTATTCTTCGCCTTTATTATTTTGTTGTTGGCATATAGTTTTTTTCAATCGCCTGAGGAAAGAAAATTGTCAACAGAGATAAAGGAGCTTGAAACAAGTTATAATCAATTAAACAGGCGAGTGAAGTTCATTGATAAAGTGCTGAATGATCTGGAAGACAGGGATAACAACATTTACAGGGTTGTCTTCGAAGCAGAACCTATCAATTCTGATATTCGTGGCGGTCAGGAATCCGGTAACAGATTTGAGGAGTTGGAGAAATATTCCCAGGGAAAATTAATCACTCAAACCAAGAAAACTTTAGAAGGTTTGGAGAAACGTATGTATGTCCAATCAAAGTCTTATGATGAATTGGTTAAGTTGATTAAGAAGAAAGAAAAAATGTTGGCGGCTATACCGGCCATACAACCGGTGTCTAATAAAGATTTAAAACGTATTGCCTCAGGATTTGGCTACAGGGTAGACCCCGTGTACAAAACTATTAAAATGCATACAGGTTTAGATTTTACGGCGCCAATAGGTACGCCCATTTATGCAACTGGCGACGGCGTAGTGGAAGAAGCCAATTTTAACTCTGGGGGATATGGAAACCATATCATCATCAATCATGGTTATGGTTATAAATCGCATTATGCGCATTGCAGTAAGGTTGTTGTGAAAGTAGGGGATAAGATTCAAAGAGGACAGATCATCGGCATGGTAGGAAGTACGGGAAAATCTACCGGGCCACACCTACATTACGAGATTATTAAAGGAGAAGTGAAAATCGACCCGATAAACTTTTTCTATAATGACCTCAGCGCTGCCCAATATGACCAAATGGTTAAAATGGCAGAACAAAGTAACCAATCATTTGACTAAATATAAAACGAGAGACAATTGCCATATAAAGAGAAAAAAATCGAAAAGCTGTATTACAGTATCAGTGAAGTTGCAGAAATGTTCGATGTTTCTCAATCCTTAATCAGGTATTGGGAAAGTGAGTTCGATGTACTCAGGCCACGTAAAAATGGCAAAGGTAATCGTATGTTCACGGCAAAAGACATCCAAAATTTCAAAAAAATCTATGGATTGGTGAAGGAAAAAGGTTATACCTTAGAAGGTGCCAGAAAGAAACTTAAAGATGGCGCTTCAGAAACCGTAGATATGGATGAAATAGTTAAAAAATTAAAAGAGGTGAAAACTTTTTTAATTCAATTGCACGACCTTCTCTGAAAAGTGTATTTTTGCAACCCATTAGAGTTATTAGGGATGTCAAGAATATTTATAGCGCACATATTATTTTTTTGTTTAATATTTTCTTCTTGCGAACGACTTTTTAAGAAAGACCGTTCGTTGGGGCATCCCGAATTAAAAGCCACTTCTTTTTCTTCCATTTTTGATATTGACGACAACCATCTCTTTCGAGGCATAGATTTTGATGATAAGAAGGAACACATTATGAAATTAGAAAACGGAAAAAGTACATTGATCAATCAGGAGGATTTTGCCTTGTTTTATGAGGTAGAACTCCCTAAAGATTCTTTAAAGAATTATGAATATGCCAATATCAACTATTTTTTCAATAATAATAAATGTGATGTCATTTCGGTAGAATACCAATTAGTGGACTCTACAAGAATTGAAATGACAGAAAAAGCCATCACAACGTATTTTAACTTATTATATGGAGATGCCCATGAAGATGATTATGGTTATCAGGTATGGACATGGGATAATGATAAGGACAAAGACCACCACTACGATGTTGCCATTAAAAGAGGATATCAGTTGGATGAACCCGATTTATTAGTAGAATTTTCCAAGATTGCCAAAAAGTAACCGTTTCAATGCCCGATTTAGTTGTCAAAATTGTACTCTTTCTTGTTGCCGGTGGTGTAGGGTTCGCTATCGATTTATTAATTGCCACACAGCTTATCAAGCAGTTAAAGGTGAAGCTATTGTATGCGAATACTGTTGGGTTCATGGTGGGTGTTTGTGTGAAGTACTTAATCAATAGGGTCATTACCTTTAAAAGTGATGATCCTCAGATATTCATACAGTTTTTGCAGTTTTTCATTATTAGCATGATTGGACTGCTAATGGTGAATTATATCATATACTTCTTGCATGTCAAGAAAGAAAAGAAATTTTTCTTCAGCAAGGTAATGTCCATGAGTGTTTTTATGATATGGAATTTCACTGCCAACTATTTTATAACTTTTGCAGAGAAACCGCTTTTCCAAGGGGTTGTCGAATTTTGGAAGTTCTAATCTAACTTGAATGCTGAAATGTAGAACACTTGTTATAAAAAAAATCACTGCTCCCGACTAATTGGTCGGGACTTGGCGTATTCTTTGCGACTTTGCGGTTAAGAAATGACCAAAACTAAATAGACTAACAAACATTGCTTATTATTCATTTTCATGGATTTATGATTTTTTCTTACGTTAATCTAACATGTTTTAGTTATCGGTGAAACGTCTTTATGTAGCCTTTTTGGCGTATTTTTAGTATTTTCACCACTAAAATAAATCATCATGAAAAGATTGGTCTCCTTTACGATGCTTCTGCTTTATCTTGTAAATCATATCAACGCACAAAATGTGTCAACAGAAAATTTAGGGAAACCATTTCCAACGATCAAAATACTTTCTTGGAACATATATATGCTTCCGCCATTGATAAAGTTTACCGATAAGAAAGAGCGAGCGAAATATATCGGTCATTTATTGAAGAATTCAGATTATGATGTGTTGGTGTTACAAGAAACTTTCCATCCTGCAGCCAGACGGATTATTATCGACAGCCTTAAAGCTGCTTTTCCATATATCGTAGAACCTCCCACCACAAATAAAATTACCCTGAAAACAAGCTCCGGCATCACTATCTTATGCAAACATAAAATGCGTCTTCTTGGAACGATTACCTATAATGATAAAGAAGGATTCGATAATAAAATGGCGAGAAAGGGAGCAACTATGGTTGAGATTGAGCAAGATGGGTTTAAGTATCAGTTGGTAGGTACGCACCTCAACGCTGGCGGTCCCGGTTATGTGAGAATAGCCCAGATACAACAGATGCAAACAGCATTAATCGCTAAGTTTGCCAACCCTGAAACATTATTGTTCATAGCAGGCGATTTTAATATCGACCGTTATGCTGAACCGGAGGATTATACCAAAACAATGGAAATACTAGGGCTTACAACAAGTCATTATTCCATCGATCCAAATAACCTGTCATTAAGTGCTACATTCGAAGGTATTCCTTTGACTTATCCGGGAGAAAGAATAGATTTCATTTTTGTAAAAAATAATACAGCTTACTCAGCTATGTTTCATGAAACACCCAAGATTTCTCTAAATGGGTGGCAAAATAACCATACAGAACTAAGCGACCATAATCCGGTGAGTTGTACGTTTTTTTGGAAGTCGCCGTATTAATTTAATTTTTCAAACATGAATAGATTTCTAATTTGTATGTTACTGATGTTCCTTTGTAGCTGTAATAAGCGAGAAACAAAGAAAATATGCAAAGAACCCTTAGATTATAATTATTCGTTTGAATGTACATTTTTCCCCACTATCTTTTCTAAGAATTTGACAAAAATTGTTCTTAATAATAACGCTCAAACAATCAAATATGTGCCTGAACTGCGCAATATGTTTAGACCTGATAATGTTTATTTTATCACCTCAAACATAAATATTGCAGAGACTACAAGTGTTCAAATTTCAAAAGACTTATCTGATTCGTTATTTACCATGGCAAATAATATTGTAGATAATTTTTATCTGAATAAAAAGGAGATGACAACCATCATCAATGATGGAGGTGATGTAGAACTAAAAGTTGGTGTAATGGATAATTTTAAATCTATTAGATGCACACATTATTATGATTTGGATTCTGTTTCTATTGATTTGGATAACTTTTGCAAAAGATTGATGGAAATAAAGCCTTCTAAGGAATAATTATTTGCAATTATTATTTTTTGTACATAATTTTGTACAAAAAAAACTATGCTAACAACTACAATTTCTGATTTTAGAAAAGACATAAAAAAATACTTAAATGTAGTAACCACAAATTTCGAAACATTGATTATTAATCGTGGGAAGGATGCAGGGGTTGTCATAATGTCATTAGATGAATACAATTCATTGTGTGCAACACATCATGAATTATCTTCAAAGATAAATGAGCAACGTTTAGATGATGCCATAAGAAAATTAGTTGACAAACAAGGGTTTGAAAAGGAACTTCTATGAAATTTATCTTCGTTGAAGAATCATGGGAAGACTATCTTTATTGGCAAAAGAATGATCGGAAGTTGCTAGATAGAATCAATCTTTTGTTAAAGGATATTTCAAGAACACCTTTTGTCGGTCTTGGTAAGCCTGAGCCTTTAAAATTTAAATATAAAGGATATTGGTCTAGAAGAATAAATGATGAACATCGTTTAATATATCGGGTAACTGAAGATGCCATTTTAATTGCAAAATGTAGATTTCATTATGATTAATAGCGATTTCAAATGCAAAGTCTGACTACTAAATACATAATACTCAATACTCACATCACCCCAGTGCCTGATCGAAATCATTCACAATATCTTCGATATTTTCCAAACCGACGGAAACCCGAATCAATCCATCGGTGATGCCATATTGCAGTCGTTGTTCCGGAAGCATTTTTACGTGACTCATCGTTGCTGGATGCTGAACCAACGTGTCGGGAGTTCCCAACGACGCGGTGAGGGTACAAAATTTTAGGTTTCGCAAAAAATTCAATGCCGCTTCGCGTCCACCCTTTACCTCAAAACTTAGCATGCCTCCAAATCTTTTCATCTGATCTTTTGCCAACGCATGATCCAGATGATTGTCCAAAGAAAGATAGTTGACTTTATCCACCCTGGGGCTTGTTTCCAAGAAATAGGCTAATTTTTCAGCATTGTCGCAGTGCCGTTCCATCCGTAATGCCAATGTTTTGATGCCATTGTTTAGCAAATATGCTTCAAAAGGACTGGCACAAGCACCGAACATTTTTTGCATGTTTTTTACAGCCACATTTACCAATGCGGGTTGACTACCGATGACTGCCCCGGTAAGTCCGGTACCGTGACCATTCAAATATTTGGTGGAGGAATGTACCACTAAATCAACGCCATATTTTAACGGCTGCTGCAAGTATGGTGTGGCAAATGTATTGTCAACAACTACTTTAACACCGAAATTTTGGGCAATAACCGTAATAGCTTCGATGTCAAAACATGCTAAGGTTGGGTTGGCAGGCGTTTCAATATATATTAACTGTATTTTCTCGTCGTTAATCAAGGCATTTTCTATGTGTTCTAAGTCTTTAAGATTGGCGATGATACATTCTATGCCGAAATTAGGCAGCATATTCATGAATAACTCATTCGTTGTGCCATAGAGGTTTCCTTGGGTGAGTATTTTGTCGCCGGATGTTAAAATGCCCGCTGTGGCAGCAGCGATAGCGCCCATTCCCGAACCGAAAAGCTGCCCGTAAGCCTTCAAAGGTTGCCCTTGCTCATCTAGTAACCCAAAGGCTTCCAAAGCTGCTATCTTTTCCGCAACACTGTTTACAGAAGGATTGCCCAATCTTGAATACACATAAGCATCGCTGTTTCCTTGAAAATACGCTAAAGCCTTGTCTAAATCGCCATAAACAAATGTTGAAGTGGCATAAATAGGTGGTAGGTGGCTGTTCAATCCATCTATCTCCGGGTCTTTGATGCACAAAGAATCAAAGCCAAGTTCCTGCGAGTGACCCATACACTTTTTTTATTCAATATTACGATGATTTCTCTAATTGCAGCAATCAAGATGTAAACATTGTTGGAAAATAGTGGCATAACCCTACGGGTCGGGCTGTACGCTTGTAGTCCTCTCCCGACTAAAGTCGGGATGCGGGCTACCGCTACCATCCCTTATGCAGGGAAGGTTGAAAAAACGACATCCTTCTATTGCTCATAAACCTGTTAAGTTAAGCGGAAATGCATGTCGAAGCTAGGATATTGGAGATTTGTAATCCCTGTGTGAAAATATTGTTCAAAGCAATAAAGTTATTTGTCGTGGAAGGGAAGTGGTGGAAGCGGATTTTCCTGTCTGTGGTTCGACATGCCTTTCAGAACATGTCCGAACAGCATTGTGTTTTACCTTTGAACAGTAAAGGTGATTTTTTTTTGGATTTATAATTTATCAATCTCATCCCTGGTCAACCCTGTTGCCATTGAGATAATTTCGGTTGCTACTCCCAAAGCTTTTAATTGTTTAGCGGTTTCAATTTTCCCTTTAATTTCTCCTTCAATCATTCCCTCAATTTTCCCTTCGTCGAAGGCGGTATCTACAGTATTTTTGTAGTCTCTATATGTTTTGAGGTTCATTTCGTAATCGTATAACTCACTTTGTCCAAATTTGGCAAGTTCCGCTTTTTCAAAAGCTTGCGTAAATATCTTGTCTTTGAAAATGGTAGGTATGTCCTGAAAGTCTTCCAAATGCTTGATAAAATACAGCCATTTGTCTAATCTTGAATTTAGGTCTGCCTCATTAGCCTTGAAATTCGGCATTTCAAGATATATATAGGTCAGTTTATCATAGAACGTCTTGCCATTTTGATTTTTGAGTTTTATGGTATGTACGACTTCACTTTTTTCGGGTTCACTTTCGTAATCATCAAAAGTAAAGTCTAAGATACCGATACAATAAACGGCTTTCAAATTGTAGTTCCATTCACCTTTCTCAGCTTGTTCTCTGATGGGGAAGGTGGAATAGTAAATGGTGCGTTCTTTAAAGTAGTTTTGTTTAGCTTTTTGGAGTTCTACAATAAACTTTTCGCCTTTGTTGTTTTCGCAATAAATATCATAAACAGCCTTTCGGGCGTGTTCGGTCATTCCGAGTTGTTCGGTATTTTTGAAGTTAAGGTCAATGATGTTGTCATGCTCGGGCAAAAGCGTATTTAAAAAGTCAATAAGCAAGGGCTTACTGGCTGGTTCGGCGAATATTTTTTTAAAGCCGAAGTCTGTAAAAGGATTGATATATTTGGCCTGCATAACGATGCAAATATAATCAAAAAATCAAGAAAATAGCTGTCATATTCTCAAATTGAAAATCCTGAGGTTGACTTTGGCGAAAGAATCAAAATTCATATAGGTAACCATGTGGGCGCATTATGGAACAAAAATATCCATATAATTGGGGTATTTAACAGAAAACTTAAACCCAATTTTCTTTTCTGACGAAGGTGCAATGTTGAGGTTCCATGTAAGAAGCCCTCTGTTCTCATCGAGATACGCTTCGGTATGTTCTATTCTTTCTACTTCTACTTCTTTTCTATTACTCAAAGGATATTGGTCTTGCACAATGATGTTGACAGGTTGCTTTTTGTTATTGCGAACAAGAATTTCCCAAGTGCGCAATTCTGTTTTATTTCCACCGATAATTTGCCGCTTCGAGAAATCTTTTACCTTCGTTCTTGTAACCTGTATGCCTTTATCTCTTCCCAAGGATATTTCCATGGTGTCAGCATAAGCTTTAGGATTTATTACACTCTTGCCAAGATACATGCCTTCAAAAAAAAGATTGGCTTCGCCTTCTAAAAGATTGAGATCCTCCCATTCAACTATACGGGCAGTTAAAAAGGCATCTTTGTCAATAATCGGTGCTACATAATACTGGTAGTTGGCTGGTATTTTTACGTCTTTAATTTCAACAGCATTTGTTTTTCCATCAGAAAGAATAGTATATGGTTTTTCTATTGTAAAAGAAACGGTGGTGGTTTGATCTATTTCGGATACCTCCAATGGTTGGTATAATTTTTCTTTCTGCACCATAAGTCCTGATACTTTACCTTGTAATGACGATAAAGCGTTAGGAGAAGAAACCATAGCATCTGGCTTCACTATAATATTGGCATCTACACCATTATATAGCGTAATAATTTGGTTTTCAGAAATAATGGCTGTGTTTTTTGTAGGATAACCATAGGCGGAGACATCTAAATATCCACTTCCCTGTGGGACTGCAACCGAAAAATTACCGTTGTAATCTGAGTGTGTTGTAATATAAGTTCCAGCAACTTTTATTTCTGCACCAATTATCGGTTGGCTGGTTGAAGCATCCAGAATTCTGCCATTAACTTGACGAATGGTATTGTTGACGTTGCTTGTCATTTTGCTCTTGTCTTGAAATTGGGCAATATATTCCGGTTTCATGCCTAATATCCACTTCTTTATGATGGGTTTTTCTCCACCTAATTTTGGGTCTCCCGTGGAAAGGGTTAGCTGCACATTTTTCCAATCCTCACCCGTACTTTGAAAAACAATTGCTTTATAAATGAATTGGATAGGTTCGTTTATTTGCTCAACTTTGATGTCGTAATTAGGTATCCATCCTGAACCGCTAACATAGTAACTTAGCTCGAAATCAGCCTTGGTTGCATCATAAGCTTCTATCACAACTACTACCTCACTTTGTGGTTGATTTCTTTTTTTCTGAATCGCATTGATTTGTAGGTTAAAGTTGATAACTGAATCAGTTAATGCCTTGTTCTTTCTGTTATTGGCTAAAATTTTCATTTTTACCTCTGTCAATCTTTCGCGCTGAAAATCAACAGATTCCTTTAGTTCGCTAACTTTTACACCATAGTCGCGGGTAGCAATTTCCTGATTTTTGCTTAGGATTGACACCTCGTTTTGAAGTACTTCATTATCTAATTTGATGTCTTCCAAATCTTTTTTGATTTTTTTTATCTGATCTTGAAGTTTTAAAACTTCATCATTCGTCTGAGTAAGTTCCAAATAATTGTATTGATGCGCAACTGAAACTATGGTAAACTTACCTTCCCCTTTTAATTGGATGCTTTGTGGGTCGATATTGGAAGAAATCCCTTTGAAAACAAGCTCGTTTCGCCCATTTGTCAGCGGAAAGTTTTCAACCTGTCGGGTGATTTGCGCGCCATTCAAAAAAACGGTAACTTTTTTTATGGTTGATTCTACAGGCTTTTGAGTACTTTGTGCTGAAACACTCAAGAAAATACAGCCTAATATGATGGATGATAATATATTTTTCATAACATTGTTATTGAGCAAATTAAGGAATATATATGTCCAAATAATTTGGATATTTAACAGAAAACTTAAAGGAAACCTTTCGTTCGTTGGAAGGAGGAAGTTGTATCAGCCATGTTAAAATACCTGTTTCTTCTTCTAATTGAGCGTCCTGATGTTCTATTCTGTCCACCGTCACTTCTTTTCTATTACTGGTAGGATATTGGTCTTGAAGGATTAGTTTGATAGGTTGTTTTTTGTTATTCCTTACGGTTATTTCCCAAGTTCTTTCTTCCACTTTATTTGCACCGATGATTTGCTTTTTAGAGAAATCTTTCAATTTAATTCGGTCGATTTGTATGCCTTTATCTCTTCCAAGCGAAATTTCCATAGTGTCGGAGGAAATAACGGGATTGATTAAACTCTTACCTAAATAAGTGCCCTCGAAGAAAAGATTGGCTTCTCCTGCCAACAGATTCAACTCCTCCCATCCGGTAATTTTTGCAGTAAGGAACGCATCTTTATCTAAAGCAGGTGCACAGTAATACTGATATTCTGCCGGAATCGGAATATTCTTTATTTCAACGGTATTCATTTTACCATCCGAAAGGACGGTATATTTTTTGGCAATGGTAAAGGTTACTGTTGTGGGCTGATACGATTCTGTCACTTCTAACGGCTTATATGCTGATTCATATTTCTTTTTTTCTTTAGGCGTATAAGAAAAACCTGCCTGATCAGAATCTAAACCATATGAACCTATAATAACAACTTCCTCTAAAGCCATATTTTCTTCCCTTAAAGCAATGTTCATTTGCGGACTAATAATTGCCTTTTCCGCCTCTTGAAATCCTATATAAGAAAACTTAAGTGCAGTTCCTTCTAAAGGAATCGCAATAGAATATTGACCATCAATATCAGTAACGGTACCGATGGAAGTGCCTTTTACGATAACGGAAACACCAATTAGCGGTTCTCCGGTGCTGGCATCTGTTACAATTCCGGATACTTGGCGGATGTTTTTATTCGCTAATGGTTGAATGTTATTTATGTACGGAGGCTGATTGCTTAAATACCAAGGCACTAATGAAGGTTTTTCGCCACCTAATTGAGGATTTCCGGTGGAAAGCGTTAGTTGCACATCTTTCCAGTCTTCACCAGTACTTTGGTAAACATTCGCTTTATATTTCATGTTGACAGGTTGATTCAATTGTTCAACCTTAAGGTCATATGAGGGAGTCCACCCAGCGCCGTCAGCAAAATAACTGAGTTGGAAGGTGGCTTCTGTATTTTCGTAAGCTTCTACAACAACGATAATTTCACTCATCGGTTTAGTTCTTTTAACCTGTAACTCACCTATTTGTTTGGAATATTTTTGAATGTCTTCTGTTAGTTGAACTAAGTTTCGATTGTTTTCCAATATTTTTGTTTTCACTTCTGTTACTCTTTGCCTTTGAAAATCAATTGATTCTTTTAGGTCGGCGGCTTTAACGCCACTTATATTGCCAGTGATTTCCTGATTTTTAGTCAACATCATTTCTTCAGCCTTGTACACTTCATTCATGATGTTGATTTCTTCCATTTTTGCTTCTGTTTCCTCTATTTTTTTCTGTAATTCTTTAACACTTTCTTTGGATGTAGACTCCTCCAAATAGTTGTATCGCTGAGAAACAGAAACAATCGTGAATTTTCCTTCACCTTTTAGCTGGATACTTTCCTTGTCAATATTCGGAGAAATATTCTTGAATATAAGTTCATTTCTTCCCTTGAAAAGTGTTGATGAACCTGTTCTATAGATTTGGGCACCATTCAAAAAAATAGTTACTTGCTCAATTTTAGAGCCAACCTCTTTTACAGGTGTTTGTGCAATGACCATTTGCACCAGCATCATAAAAATGATCGGAAGAGCGATTTGCTTCATAATCGTTGTTTAGTATTGTAATTGGGTGGTTATATCTTACTGTAAAACTAATGTTTTTAAGAGAAATAGAATAATACTACAGAAGGATTTAAAAATTAACATATTATTGTTATTTGTAATGGGTTAATTTTTGTGCAAATTTGTGCTGTGTAATGATTTGATTTTGATTGTTTTATAATTTCTGTTTTTGAAAAATCAATTAAATATGACAAAAATTTTTCCCAGCACGCCATTATTAAGCAGTTTATATTTGTTAAAAATCTCTAAATGTTCAACATAAAACGAACCATTATGTATAGAAAAATGCTCTTTTTGACGCTCTTGTTTTTAACACAAAGGAGTTTGTCGGCACAGGAAGTCTCTGTGAAATTATTATCTCCGCTAAATGGAACCACACTTAATGCTGATTACCCACTTTTTTCATGGACTTATCTGAGTGTAACCAATCTTACAGATTATGATTACAGATTCAAGATGGTAGAGATTACGGGAAGTCAGAGCAATGAAGTAGCGATAAATGCCAATCCGGTTTTTTATGAACAGCTTTTAGATCCTTATCAGCAAACATTGGTTTATCCACTTTCTGCTCCGGCATTGGAAGATTGTAAGAAATATGCATGGGTAATTATTATTGAGAAAAAGATATCGACTACAACAGAAGTTGGAACTACCTTTAAAAAAGCGGAAGTAGGAAGATCTACCGTTTTTGGTTTTACCATGGATGGAGCATGTGGCACGACCCAACGTGCAAATAATTTTGCCAATAAGACATATTTGGTTCCGATAAAAGAAGAGGACTCCTATATCTATCTGATTAATAGGACTAGTAGTCAGAATACAATTAGGTTTAAGTATAATGAGGAATATTCCAACACAAGTATACAGTGTAAAATTCTTAAAGAAGGCACGTCTCCTCAAGAAGTAAGTTTCTCTATGCCTGTAAACTATGGTCTTAATTATTTGGAATACCAACTTCCGGGAATAGTAACTGTTGGAAACTATTATCGATTGGTAATAATCACTCCAACTGGAGAAGAACTTATAGCAAAATTTGAAATTGAATAAAACTACATCCTATGATACACAATAGAACCAACAAAGCAACTTTCCCATTAATAGGGTTTGTGCTATTAGCAACTATAAGGCTGAGCGCTGTTACAGGTGGTCCGCAACAGCCGGAAGCACATCAGTTTACTTCTGCCTCCACAGAGGAAATGGTGGATCTCTTTTCGGGAGATTTTTCTTATAACATACCCTTGTTTGAACTTCCAGGACCCAACGGTGGCTACCCTTTTAATTTAGGCTATAGTTCTGGCATAACGATGGATCAAGAAGCTACTTGGGTAGGCTTGGGATGGAATATTAATGTGGGTGCTATCAATAGGCAAGTGCGGGGCTTGCCTGATGAGTTTGATGGTGAACATGATAAAGTCTTTAAGACTAGAGACCAACTCCCACACGAGGTCTTCGGTGTAAACTTAGCGGTGGATTTTGAAGCTATAGGTTTAGATAATAATGATATTGTCAAATTCGCACCATCAATAGGCGTGAAAGTTTATAATGATTCTTATAAAGGTTTTGGTGTTTCGAGAAACATTGGTATCAGTTTGTCATTTACGGGCAAAGGTAATACAACCGGGTCAATAGGTTTAAGTTTATCAAATGACAATTTTGAAGGCGCATCTATTTCGCCCAATATTGGGGTTGGCGGAATAAAAACAGGTACTGATGGTCAGAGTATGGGCTTTAGCCTTGGTTTTAACTATAACGCTAGGCAAGGACTTACAGATGTGAGTTTATCACAATCTGTAAGTCAAAAGATTGAAAAGGCAGGAAAGATGAAGGAGAGTACTTCTACTGGTACCAGTTCTTCGATGGGTTTGTCGTTTAATAATAACCATTCCTATACCCCCGGCATTCAAGATGAGACAGTAAGTTCATCCGGAAATGGAAGCTTTAAAATTGGGCTTGAAGGGTATGGAGTAATTGTTGATCCATTTATTAGTGGTTTTTATAGTAAAGAAGAACTTAGATTTAAAAACCAAAAAAGAACGTTGCCAGCGTATGGATATTTAAACCTACAGGCGGGTTATGAAAAAAATGACGGTATCCTTGATTTTAATAGAGAAAATGATGGTGAGATTCATAAGGATATGAAGAATCTTCCCAATCCAATCTTAACATACGATGTTTTCTCCCTTACCGGGCAAGGTGTTGGTGGAATGTTTAGGCCTTATAGAAGCGATGTTGGCGTACTATCAGATATGCCAGCTAAATCGAATACTTATGGGGGGACATTAGCCATAGATATTGCAGCAGGTAATTTGGTTCACGGTGGCGGTTCAGGATCTGGTTCTTGGGATTATTCTTTAAGCCATAAGTGGGAGACAGGAAATACCAATGATATCAACAATATATATAAGTATGGAAATTTAGAAAACAATAACCTAAAAGAGCCTTATTTTTTTGAAATGTATGGCGATAAGAGTGCACAAGAAATCGAAGAATTGAATCAAGTATTAGGGTATAGTGTTAATTCATCGGATCCGGCGGCATCTTTAAGAAATATTGAACCCACATTTATTAAACCTGTTCAGGATGGTTCTGATTTTTATCCGGGGAAAGATTTGTTAAATGGCAAAACACCATTAAAGGTCTTTACAGTGAACCAAAATGCCCCTGACAATCGATTGTCAAGAAGTACAAGTATTGTACAGATCACCAATGAGATGATTCAAAACAACCCCAATGCACTTCCTGCTTTTAAGGTTAGCTATTATACTGATCCTAATAATCCAGTGGCTTTAGCGAATTTTAATAGAACTGGTCTTAAACCAAATCACTTCGCCGGATTTATTGTGACAAATCCGGATGGTACACGGTACGTGTATGCGCTTCCTGTTTATAATAAGAAACAGATTGAGGTTGTGGAGAGCGTATTGATAGATGATGAAGTTAAAAACGGAACGAATATATATAACATGTCTAATACGGATAAAGGTTCATCTACAGCACATAAAGGCAAAAGAATGGAGTACTTGGATAAGACAGAAACGGAAGAATTTGTTAACTCCTTCTTGCTTACTGCCGTATTGGGTGCTGATTATGTAGATGTAACGGAAGACGGTGTTACAAAGGATGATTTAGGTTATTGGGTCAAATTTACCTATAGCAAAGACCCATTGTTGTACAACTGGGGAGCTCCTTATTCAGGTGCTAATTATTTGGAGGGACTATTCTCCAAATCTTCAGACGATAAATGTTCCTTTATGTATGGACAGCGTGAGCAATATTACTTGAGAGAAGCGGAAACGAAATCGCATATAGCCAAATTTACCATTTCTAACAGAAATGATGGCAAGGGCATTGATAATATTCCTGGTTTATCAACTAGTGCTGTCAGTAAGAAAATTGATAAAATACAGTTGTTTTCAAGAAATGAAATTGATGCACAAGGTGTTAATGCAACACCTATACAAACTACTTACTTTCAATATGCGAAAGAAACGTTTAATCCAGGTTCACCTTCTGTTACAGTACCGAGTTATACATCCAATCCTGAACTATGCGAAGGTGTTCCAAATGCAGGAGGACAGAGAGGAAAACTAACTCTTAAAGCAGTTTATATGACTTATCGCAATAACGACCGTGGTTTGCTCAATCCTTATGTTTTTGATTATAATGAAGATGTGGCAGAAGAGAATCCAGATTATAATACCCATAAATACGATAGATGGGGTAATTACCAAGAGAATGCCGTTTATGACGGTATGCAAGAAATGAAGTATTTCCCTTATACAAAACAACCAGAGCAAGGTAAGGCAACGGAAGCACAACTGAACCAATGGTCGGCAGCATGGAGTCTTAAAGAAATTAAGCTACCAACCGGAGCGTTAGTGAAAATCGACTATGAAGCTGATCGGTATGCTTACGTACAAAACAAACCAGCCATGCAAATGTATCCTATCTCCGGAATCAATGGGAGCAATGATATAGCTAACGTTAAGGTATCTGGTTATTCATTGGGAAACACTGCTGGAAATTTTGTCTCCGTTCAACTTCCCCAGCAATACAGCGGACTATCTAATACCGAAAAAGAAGAATTGGCACAAGGGTTATTCGACCATACAAATCAGTTGTATTTCAAAATTTATTGTGATGTGAAACGCTCCAACAAATGGGAATTTGTAAATGGCTATGCAGATATACAAAAAAATGAATTAGGAAAGCCGAAAATCGAAATCAATGGTGATGAAGTAAAGATTTTCTTGCAAGATGTAAGTGTTGGCGGCAAATCTTATTCCAGTCACCCGTTTGCTATTGCAGCATGGAACTTTGTTCAAGTAAATAGACCGGAGTTATTAACTTCTGATAATGAACCTCGACTAAGTACGGATGATCGTACAAAAGAAGGTATGATGGATAATTTTAAATCGATTATGTGGGTGTTATTTGGTCCCGGTTTTGATGGGTTGGCGAAGTATTACACAAAGGCTGCAAACAATAGTTATGGAACAAAAGTAGATTTGGAGAAATCGTATGTTCGCCTAAATTCATTAGATGGCGAAAAGTTTGGCGGCGGCTCACGTGTAAAAGATGTGGTTATTACAGATAGAAATGGTAGTGTTATTTCCGGGCAATATTTTGATTATACCACCAAGCGGGGAGAGCAAACTATCAGTAGTGGTGTTGCTCCTTACGAACCAAATATTGGCGGCGATGAAAACGCTATAAAATATGGTAGCCCATATAGTACAGATTTTAAAATGATTACCAATTTCAAGCAATTTCAGGAATTGCCTATCAACGAAGGATACTATCCTTCTCCGTCAGTCGGGTACAGCAAAGTTACTGTTAAGAGCTATGCCACAGAACAAGTGTTGAAAGAGATACTTCCGGCTACTGTGCCCACCACGGGTATTTCTGTTCATGAGTACTATACCTCTAAAGATTTTCCGGTCATTTCGAAGGAAACAAAATTAACAGAAGGAAATGGATCAGTGGATGAATATACCCCCGCATATAGAGTACAATTCCCGGTAGGTTTGATTACTAAAAGTTTCTACACTGCCAGTCAGGGTTATTCAATAGAAACGAACGACATGCACGGAAAGGAAAAGAAAACTACCTACTTCGGTATTACCAACGGAGGAGATATCAACCCAACACCGATTTCCTACGTTGAGTATTTATATAAATCAAGGTTATATCCAGATAAAGTGAATGGCAATATTGCGTATCAACTCTTGAATGAGGTGCCGGTCATGTCAAGGCATTTAGAAACACCCCAATTAAAAATCTTAGGGATGGATTATGAATACTTTGCGGATAGCAGGTACAGCGAATCAGTTGGAAAGAACGTAGGTGCAAGATTTAATGTGGACGTTTTTATGATTGGTATTTTTCCAATACCATTGCCGGGTGTATTCCCAGATTTTGGTGATGATGAAAAGAGGGTGCGTACAATTGTTACCAATAAAATCATTCATCGATTTGCTATCATGGATAAAACCAATGTCTTTAAAGAGGGTGCACTTACCCAAACAGAGAACCTAGCTTACGATGCATTTACCGGAAATCCAGTGCTGACAAAATTAAATAATGAGTATAAAGATGCTATATATAACTATTCTATCCCAGGATATTGGGTGTATAATGGCATCGGACCTGCTTATCGAAATAGCAATTACTCCATATCCGGTGTCGGCAAAGGGGAGAATTTTATTGAAGTGACGGATGCTGATTTCCTGCTGCCACTCATCAATGGCGATGAGGTGATAGTAGAAAATGGTACAACATCGCAACACTACATCGTTACCAAAAAAGTAGACAAGAAGGTGTATTTTGAGACACCTCAGGGTACGAACCCTGTGCTGGTGGATATCGGTAAAGATTATGTTGTTACGATTATCCGTTCTGCGATGCGCAATCAGCTGACCAATAATGTGGGAACAGTGGTGAGCCAGCACAATCCGATTCAAGATGCAGATTTATCAGAAAAATGTCAATACTAAGCTTATGAAAACCAAGGCAATAAAAATAATTCCGTTTCTGTTATGTATGATTTTTTCCATGACAGAAAATTTGTTGGGGCAGGAACAACATGACAATAACCAAGTGATGGTAAGATATGCATTATGGGTATTACAAAATGAGCATAATTGGGATCCAAACTTACAGATAACTCATCAGGTTTATGGTCGATTTAATTTAACTGGAATAGGATTTAGTACAGATTTAAGGATTTGTAATAGTTTTGAGTGTAATGAATGTCCTAATAATGGTGTTTCATGTGTGAATAATTCTGGACACTGCATTCTTTCTCCTCAAGGTTCTCCAACACCATACACTGCCATAAGTTCTTTTCCTTCGTGTTATAAGGGTAACTTTTCTGTTGATATTAGAGGCAATTCTTGGGATGAAAGACGAGGTGCTCCGTGTGAATTTAAGTCATATGTTATTAACCCAGACAGAGACTTTTCGAATTTTTCACTTGCACCTATTAATTTTATTTCAAATAATGAAATTGAACAATCTTTTACTGGTACATCTGGGTGGTATGGTTCTCCTGGTCGTAAAGAAGATTTTAAGATATTAAAAACACCAGAGCATAACTTCTTTTCAAGAACTTCTAAAAGTGCAATTGTTAGCACCAATATTGAGGATGATTTTTGTCCTGGCGAGAATATATGGTTAGATCGATTTTTTAGAGGGGGCGATAATGTTAAGTGGTGGTCAAAAAATAACGTAAATGCACAATGGGTTGCAATTGGGTTTGACGGGGTTGATGCTAATCGATATTGGTTGAACTATAATTCGACACAATATTTGCAAGATAATACTGATGCAAATACGAAAAAATATACAACTTATACAATAAGTGCCTGTGGTAATAGTACTTGTTCAAATGATGAAAGTGAGAATGCCTATTACTGTCTGGAGCATAATATAAAGGTTTATAAACCCCTTACAGCCATTCCTTTTGAGGTTAAAAAACCATGTAATCAAGGCAATACCAATAATGGGCAAGTTATTTTACATCTTCCCGAACGAGACGGTGGTTGGCATCCTGATGTGGTGAATTATACCTATGTTTTACAAAAAGATTACGTAGCCAATAATATCTTGGAAGCCGAATGCCTGACACCCTACCAAACAGGATGTATTGGAAACTTAAATAGCAATTTTACGCTATCTGGATTGGTAGAAGGAGATTATCAGCTAACGGTCATGGCTTCAAATTGTAATAATACCACTCCATTAAGACCATCACTTATTGGTTGTAATACTTTAAATATTATCATCCACATCCCCGCAGACGACAAACTCCCTGTAGAACTCGGTGAAGATAAGTTCCTCTGCGACCGCAATGATGTGGTTACATTAAGTGTGCCGCCCACCTACACCCAAAATGGAAATCAGACAGCATGGTTTTGGGAGTGTGACGATAATTTCATCAGCAATGCCGATCATATTGATGTTCATGATGGTTTAGGCGGTTTTTATCGTGTTGAAGTCACCAATAGCAGTGGTTGCACTACTAAGGATAGGGTTTTTATTGCCGATTTCAACAAACCAAGAACCATGAAAGCCAGTATTCCCGATGCTTTACAAACATCTGCTTCTCAACTCACTTCTAATTGGTATCCTGAGGTCAATGCGATGAATTTCAATACTGTAGGGGATTTAAATAATTTTTTGGATAAAAGCCGATTCGCTAACGGAAAGGCAGGAATCTTCAGAGGAAATTTCGCTTATGATTACTTAGATGCTCGGGAACTTACCACCGGAATAAAGACACAACACGATGGTGCTTTTGGCGAGTACTACTATTTCAACTGGCACGACCCCAACTATACCGAATGTGTGCCCGAATGGAAATACAATGCCCAAATGACCAAATACAATTCCTCGGGTTTTGATATAGAAAACAAAGATATCCTCGGCAGATATAGTGCTGAGTTGTACGGATACAAAGATAGGTTGGTGATAGCCTCTGCCGCCAACGCCAGATACAATGAAATTGCGTTTGAGGGTTTTGAAGAGTATAAGCCATTCCCATCTTCGTATAATCAATTAACCAATAGTACAGGAAATTTTGACTTAGTTCAAACTATAGAACCAGGCGATTATCCTTATTATGAGGTATATCCTATAAAATATGGTTTTGGTAGGTATGCTTATACACCTGCGGATTTAACAAATGTCTGTTCTCAACCTGTTCGTTTGGAAATATATGCCAAGAATGTTCCAATGGATATCTCCACACCCATAGATGAACGATTTAATATTTCACAAAATACGATTGCAAGCACACCTATATGTGGTGAATCAAAAGGTACTTTCTTAACACTTGATGAAGGTGTTCCAGGTTTTGATTGTGAATATTGGACAGGTGATGTTACTATAAAGAAATTTAAAAGCGTTCCGGAGAAAATATCGACCACGCTAATTTATGTAAAAACAGAAGCCCATACGGGAAAGATGTCAGCTAAGGTTATTGCTAGTGGCGATCCTGAGTCGGTACTTTCTATACCGCAAACAGCCCTTTCTTTAGATCATAATAAAACTTATTATATCAGTGCCTGGGTGAGAATACCGGATATGGATAACAAACATCCCGATGAACTAAAGCAGTTCTATCATGATAATAATATCAGAATAAGTGTAGAATATCCCGGTATGAATGCCAAATCTTTTTATCCATCTGGTAATGTAATAGACGGATGGCAACGGATTGAAGGCACTTTTACTACGTCTGCAAAAGATGGAGAATTAAAAATGAAATTCGATAATGTACAGGATTTTTATTTAGATGATATTCGCCTGACACCGGAAAATTCTTCCATACAAACCTATGTGTACGACCCGCAAACGTATCGACTCATTGCCGTTTTAGATCAGAATAATTATGCGGCCATCTATCAATACGATGATCAGGGACAATTGTTTCTTACCAAAAAGGAGACTACTGAAGGTATTAAAACCATACAACTCAATTCCTCATACATAAAAAAATAAGCATGAAAAACATACTTCTTTTTCTCGTCTTTTTGCCATCCCAACTGCTCAATGCAACTGATAATTGGGAACAGGCAAAGCCATATATACAAAAACTCGCTGAACATTATACGGGACTTGTCAACTATAACACCATCATTTTGTATGAGATGATGCCTGTTTCCGGAGGTGCAAATATTCGAATGGATTCCGTTAATGTAACGATTATGGGTTCTAAGATGATGCTCTTTTCGTCCGAGTTGGATGTTTATCAAAATGGTAAAGAAGAGATGCGTGTGCTACACCCTGAAAAGCAAATTATAACACACGTATTTGAAAAAGAAGATAAAGCGTTTGTCAACAACAGATCATTTACAGCCGAATTGATCTTGAAAACATATGAACAAGCCGATTCTGTGTTGATGACAGATATGGGTAATGGCAGCAAACGCTTCGATTTATATGCTAAAAACCTCCCTTTTCAAAATATTACCTTCTTTGTCAATAAAGATGATTTTATTACGGAAACCATCTATTGGTATAAAGACGATCCTTATTATTTAGGGCAAAGAATCGTCTATCCGGAATTCCGCGTTTTGAGCGACAAGGAAAGTAAATTCACTGACAAAGAAACCTTCCTGAGAATGACCCATACAGAAGGCTATCAATTCATCACCCAATAAAACTCCGGCTATGAGAAAGATAAGAATAATTATCCTGTTTTGCATAATGGCACTATCCTTTAACCAGTTGAAGGCACAATGTAAAATGACGAAGGTGACTGTGGATCTCGCAAAAATGCGGGGAAGAACAATAGCTCCAGGTAACGGTGTGTTTTATTGGAATGTGAGTGGTACTATTTATGGTAACGGTCAATCTATAAATATTAATCAAATAAACTTTCAAGCAAACAGAGGTAATGATGTGCCTTTTAATAATGCAAGAGTAATACCAAACGGACCATATGCAACTGCTACTAATCAAGCTCTAGAGTTTGTTGTATGTGGTGAAGATTTATCGCAGTACACGATGGTATTAAACTTTTATTTTAATGGTGGTTTTACAACTACAAAAACTGCATCAAGAACTGTAAACTTGGCGACATTTCTGCAAAATGGTAATGAAAGAATTTCAAACGAGATTAAAACAGGTGGTGGTTCGATAAATGCGAGTTGGTGGTTCTATGTCAAGAAAGAAGCCATTCCCACCCCCAAGTACTACCTGCCATCGGAGTTTACTGTATGTGAGAATGAGCTTCCTTTAAAGATAGATTTGAGAAATTATGATATCCCGGAAGGTTCTTATCCCAATATAGTATTGTTGAACAGTAATGGACAAGTACCTGGTCAAATTTCTAATATTGTAACCATTCCTACAAGTGGTGATTATGTGTTGTTGTCTGATAATAACTATCAATGTGTTTTATATGAAACATTTCATGTTACAGTACATCAACTAACTCAAATCACCAACCAAGACCAATATACACTCTGTTGGAATGATCATTTAGTTATTTCAGCTGCAACGCAAGATCCCCCGGGAGAAGACCTTAGCCCTTATGAATATACATGGAAAGATCCGGCGGGGAATTGTATAGGTTATGCGCAAAACATCACCCTCTCAGAATTGGGCACCTATACCTTAGAAGTGACGAACAAAAATGGGTGTACTTCCACTAAGCAAATACAAG
The DNA here is from genome assembly GCA_019694955.1 of Chitinophagales bacterium. GTDB lineage: Bacteria > Bacteroidota > Bacteroidia > Chitinophagales > JADIYW01 > JADIYW01. The sequence goes on from JAIBAX010000001.1 coordinate 88,362, forward strand.
TGGTAAATCCCACCCTTCCAGCAGCGGAATTCCCAACTGGTACGGAACTTAATCTTTGCAACGTTGCACCTAGTCCCATCCAACTGCAACTTTCAGCATCTTATGCCTCATATCAATGGAATGATGGTTCTACTAATTCAACTTTATCCGTAAATGAATCGGGAAAGTATTCCGTGCAAGTGGTGGATGCGGAAGGATGTTCTAGCGAGGCCAGTATAGAGATTATTGAACCCTGTAATGATAACGGCTTCAGAAAACTGGAAGGGCGCTCTTGGGTGGCCTTTATTACTAAGTCAGATTTTCAAGATCCTGCCAAAAATACCATTGGCATATCCGATCCAAGATACCCTTACAGTGCCGATGACAGGGTAAGCAGAACCAATATTGTACGCCTCCAATACCATCGAAGTGACATGACAGACGATGCAACTTCTCAGTGGAACTTGTATGTGGATTACGAAGCCACCATGATTTTGGATGGTGTTACACATACTGAGAATGGAAGACTTGCCTTACAGAAAAGCAACGCTTCTGATAATGTTTATGAGGCGGCCAATAGTCATGGCAATGCCGAAGATATCAGCATACAAATCCTTGATGCGTACCTCATCGATCAATCGAGTACTCATGTTGCCAATTTAAGTACTATCCCAGATGATATCGTACTAGAATTGGAGATGAAGATTCATCACCAAAAAAGGCTTACAACAACTGTTACTAACGTAAATCATGTAATAGATAATACCAATGGTAAATTAAAAATAAACTGGAGGCCTTTGCCTTCGGCGGTAGAGTATGAGGTTCAATTTGCCTATTGGGATAGATATACCAGAGGAACAGTGCCTACGACTGAAACACTTTTCAAAGAGAAAGGTTGGAGTATTCAGGCACCAAAAAATGAGGTTATCATTGATGCCACTTTCCCTGAAGGAACATTATATTATAGAATACGTCCAATTGGTAAGCATTTATTGGATAATAATGAGGATATAACAAAAATTGATCAGGGAACATTTACCTCAGTGAGGAATATTGCCATCGTTCCTTCAGGTGGAGGCACATCGAGCATCAATGCTTTTGAACCAGATGAGAACTGGAGCAAAACTATCACCTTTGCTGAAGAAGGAAAGAAAAAAGAAGTCATCTCCTATATGGACGATAACCTGAGACCTACTCAGGTGGTTACTAACCTAAATACCAATAAATTATCGTTGGTAGCTGAAAGTTACTATGATTATGAAAGTCGTGCTACCCTAAATGTATTGCCAGTTCCGGTGACAGATAATAATCTGTTTATGAAGAATCCCATAGCAACTTCAGGTGGCAATCCTATTGATCCTGTATTTGTGGACAATCCTATTCAACAACCTGTTGACCCAACGTCCACCGTGGCAACTTATTATTCGCCTCAAAACCCATTTTTACTAAATACCGCCTATACGAATATCATGTCCATGGAAAATATTCCGGATGCAAATGGTTATGTGACCACTAAGGTGGAATATAGTAGAGATAATACAGGAAGAGTAATCCGTCAATCGGGCGTTGGCGAAGAGTTTATTATCGATGAAATGGGTCAGAAACATTATACACAATATTTTTATGGAACACCCACTCAGTTAGAGTTGCACAGATTGTTTGGTGAAAATGTCGGTGAAGCAGTATTTTATTCCAAACAAATGGTCGTTGACCCCAACGGTCAAGTAAGCGTATCTTATTTAGATAATAAAGAAAAAACCATTGCCACAGCTTTGAGTGGCGATGCACCGGCCAATCTTACTGCGTTAGATATTCCAATTATTACTACTCCTCCCATTTCCTTAATGGGTAATAATATAGTAGATGAAGAATTAAAAGAAAGCAAAGACATCAATATCATTCTGAATGATAAGGTAAATAAAATTTATAATTTCCATTATAACCCCAAATCCGGTATCAACAACCTCAATACCATTAACGGGAATCCTTATTGTACAGACTGCGCATATGAATTGGAAATATATATCACAGACCCTAAAGGATTTGAAGTGCCAATAACACTTACTAGTTCGATTCCAAATGTACAATTATTAGGTAACAAAATAACAGGGGCTTTAAATACAGATGCATGCCCAAATACCGATCCAAATTATGAACGCGATTGGGGTACAATAGATTTTGAGGCTACTTTCCAGCGTTTAGGAGATTATACGATTTATAAAAGACTGAAATTACTCAATGGTGAACCACTGACTGAGTATTCAGAGATAATCTCTCACTTTACAACGCCACCATTACCTCCATTACAGACTTATATTGAGCAACATTTGGATGATTATGTAGATGCAAATGCCTGTAAATTGGATTGTCCCTCGCTGGCACAAGCTTATGTGGATCAATTGAAAAAAGAAGATATTGCAAAAAATGAGGAAAAAACTCCACAGGAATATTTGGATATATACAATGATAAAGTAGAAGAATGCGAAGAACCGGGAGCGCCTTTTGACGGACTGCAAATTGCAGAAGAGGAATGTGAGAATATTCTTCAAATGATGGGACAACAATTGGCGCCGCCTAGAGATTTAATTAATCCCCCTGCAGGGAATTACTTTAATCTTGCTGCCCAAACCTTTTTATCACTTAGAAACAATTTATACTATATTCCTAGAATTACCAGTAAACTTGGTGCAGATGCTTTAAATATAGATGATAAGGAAATATTAGCAAAAGCATGGCAACCAGAATGGGGTGTGAAGTTTATTTGGATATTTGGAGGGCAATTACATCCGGAGTACTGCCATTATGAGAACTGTTTGGCAGAGATGGATATCAGAGCCAAAGATTTTGATTTGATACAACTTTCGGGAATAGATGCCGCTATTGATGGAAATTACCTTGAGGATAATACGCCCGGTAATCCAAGTGATTTTGATTTCAGTATCGGTAGTGCCTTGCAAACCGAGATGATCAACTACCAACTATACGCTGATAGGTATGTGTTGTTGAGCGCCGTCGGTTATCCGGATGTATATGTTAATCTATGGAATGCTATTCGCCCAGGTTATCAAATAACATTGGGAGATGGTACGGTGTTTAGTGCAAATATGGCCTACTATTATGAAGGTAAGGAGGAATATATTGCGGATAAGATAGACGTGAACGATAATAATATCTTGGAAGCAGATGAGAAGAAGCGGCTATATTGGATAAACTTCCTTAGTGGATTTTTAAATATTAAGCAAAACTTCTTGGCTGATGAGAGAGAATTGGGTGGTTGTGAATATTTTACTGCTCCAGCATCCTCTTATGCTGTGGTTCAGGATCCGCGATTGCCAAAAACACGCGATGAAGCTCTAGAGGATTACAATGAACAAATGGCACAAATTAATTTTGGTAGTCACTGTGCCCAGATGGCAGAATACCAGTTTGATTTTTTAATGAGTGAGTGTCCGGCACTTCAGGCAGAGATAATGGGTAGTCCATCATTTCAAACGATTAAACAAGGTATTATTACCAAATTTGCTGAGATTTGTGTCGCTGAAAGTAATGTGGAAAATCCGGGTGGTTGGGTATTAGAAGGGAACGAAGAAGCATTTGATGATTTGGTAGCCTATATTAATGGGCTTAATCTAACTGCAACTTGTAATGTGGCAGCAATACTTACTACTAATGTAAGTTTTCAAAACGGTAATTGTGGTAACCTTATTCCCAATGGGGATTTTGAGGATGGTAATACTGGATTTTTAAGTGATTATGCCTTTAGTGCGAATACTTATCCCGGAGAATATTTTGTAGATGTTTTTGCCTATGGTGGTGGATCGTGGACACCTTGTCAAAATCCTTCTCATGGTAAATTCATGATTATTGATGGTACTCCGTACACAACGCAAAGATTTTGGTACAATACATACAATGGGTTGTCAGCAAATACAAATTATGAATTTTCTTTTGAAGCTATATCAGTATATCCTTCAAATTATGCGAATATCATGGTAAACATTAATGGACAAACCAATAACTTTCAATTAAATACTAATTCCAATAATTGTAATTGGCAAAAATATACTGTTGAAGTTAATACAGGCGCTGGAACTTCTTTGAACATAGCTCTATCTGACTTGGAAGGAGAACTCAATGGTAATGATTTTGCAATTGATAATATTTCTTTAAAAAAGAAGGATTGTGGAGAACCATATGTTTTATCAGGTTCATGTAAAAACTGCATAGACAATTTAGTGGATGAGTACAATAACTACCTCAATAAGCAATTTGTGCGATATGAAGAAGTAGGTACGCCCATACGTACATACTCTTTTGAAAATGCAAGAGATGCAAATGGCAATTATAACCCCAATGGAGATTTTGATGCAGATCCGATTTATATGCATCCTGCCGGGGATGGAGGTGATATGACGGGATATATTATATCATCTATACACCAATTATATAACTACTCACCACATGTTGGACCCTATGATGTAAGAATTGGTGTTCCTGATTTACCTACTTCAGATGGAGCGGATGTTGCGGGAGGTATGTATCTTTACCACGGTACACAAGGTGTACCGCCTTCAGGATCTAATGTTTACGGCGCCAATGTTTGGAAAACTAGAGATAATAATCCAATACCAGTAACACCTGGAAAGTATTATAGAATCTCATATAAATTTATTGACCTCTGGAATTTATATAACCCAAGTGGTGGTCTTGAAAATCCAACAGTAATAACAAAACTAAAAGTTTTTGTAAATGATGCGCCAATACACCATTTGTATGATGGACTTCGAACACCTTATACACTGTATAACCAAGAGTGGATGCCATTTGAACATGTATGGCAGGCACCTCCCGGAGTTACACAAATGAATATCAGAATCTTTAATGAAGAATCCAATGGTCTAGGTAATGACTTTCTTATAGATGAAATCGTTGTTCAGGAAGTAGATCGCATTGAATGTTCCGTATACAATGGAGACGAAGCCAATGATTGTGAATGTAGTGTTGCATTGGATCAACATTTTTATCCGGATGTCACCTTTGAAAAATATTATGAAGATTTTGAAGGGATTATTCCGGGGGCGCTTACTACTGATGCAGGTTATGCTAATATGGGATTCCCTCACTACAATGGATTGATTATTAGCGATGCAAGTCAAATTCCAACTCCTTTGCAAAACAACTATCAGTTTGAAAATCATCCTGAATATGATGGTAGTGCTAACCCGAATGGTCATTATGCATTTTATGCCACAAGCAGATTGAATAATAACGATGGGTATCCATGGATGTCCGCCCGTTCATTTGTTGGCGCAATCGGAGATAAATACTACTTTTCCTTTATGGTAAATGACCTGACTAGAATAAATCCAGATATGGGAGATTTCGATGATGGGCCAGAACTTGCAGCTCGCTTAATAGATCTTAATGGCAACTCCATTAGAGAACTCGTAAATCCAGAAATCATAGTAATGCAGGATAATTGGGTGAAGTATGTATATACCATTGATATCACCAGAACCTATCCTGAATTTAAACTAGCCATCTTTAATTATAATGATGATAGTTGGGGTAATAATTTCTTGCTAGATAATATCATTTTTGACACCTATGAGACTTCTTATTCTAATATAGATTGTATTTTTGAGGATTCAAGACCATTAGTACAAAAGAAGAATTATTTCAAATTTTGCAACAATTCGGAGATGGGTTATTATGGCACTCAACTACCTGAATTATGTTGCTTTCCGAAAATTAAATTGCTGATTGCCAACTCAACAGGTGGTGTGATAGAAAATAAACCTGGATTGACAAGAATTGAAAATCCTGTATTTGACGCTTCTGCTAATCCTCTAAATATGCCAAGCGAATACAGATATTTGTCATATAAAGCTACTGCATATTATTTTGAAGAGGGCGTTTATTCTTCTAATGAGGTATATTTTTATCAATTTAATCAGCATAATCCGGAGTATTGTGAAAATGGACCGTTTTCTTGCTATGAATTTAACCTAACTCGACAAGAATGTCAAACCATGAACATCCTCGATCTTCCTGATCTTGGCTTCGACCCCAACCACCTCAGCAATGACGTGGAAGATTGTATCGCCCGACAAGAAGCATTAGCAACAGAAATCCTTACACAACTGTATTATGAGGAACTGTATTCCATTGCCTCAACTATTGCTACCGAAACGGCGAATAAGTGTCTAGACGCACTCAACGAAGACTATTACTACACTACTACTTTTGATGAATACCACTATACATTATACTATTATGATCAGGCCGGCAATTTAGTAAGTACCGTTCCTCCGGCTGGCGTATATCCTTTGGATGCCTCTGCATTTACATCCCTTGGAGACCCTCGAGGTTCAGGAGTATGGTTAGGTGATAATCCTAAACATGCCCTACATACTATTTATGCATATAATTCTCGCAATCAAGTGCGAGAACAGTTTAGTCCGGATGGCGGAACGACGAATTTCTATTATAATGATAAAGGACAGCTCATCTTATCTCAAAATGCCAAACAAGTACTTAATGGTGTTTACTCATTTACACATTATGATGAACTCGGAAGAATTATTTTAGTAGGAGAAATAGAAGGCGACCATACCGCTCATGTTCAAGAACTGAGCTTCCCATTTGCACCGCTGACTGGAACACCTTACGGAACCATTGAACAACTGACCTATACCGTTTATGACGATCCCGTACTCAACACAGGACTGGTACAAGAAAACCTCCGCAACCGCGTATCTGCTACCTATTACTTTGATAATTATAGCGATTTATTACAGCAACAAGGTGTAGCAACGATATACAATTATGACGAAATCGGCAATGTAAAAACGGTTGTTCAAGACCTTTCAAGCCATCCCGAATTGCAACAATGGGATAACTTGGCTTCAAATGGCTGGATGCAAAAACGCATCGACTACTCCTATGACCTCATCAGCGGCAAAGTAAATGAAGTTGTTTACCAACCCGGTCAAGACGATCAGTTTATACATAGATACGAATATGATGCCGATAACCGCATAACCGATGTATATACTTCCAAAGACCAAATAATTGAAACAAAAGAGGCCAAATACTTCTACTTCCCACATGGACCTTTGGCAAGAGTGGAGTTAGGCAATAACAAAGTACAAGGCATTAATTATGCCTATACGTTGCAAGGTTGGCTAAAAGGGATGGGAAATAAATTAGGACAACCGAATGTACCTGCAACTACAGGTCTGTATCAACGAATACCTAAAAATGAAGTGGAATATTACCTGGCTTACTATAAAAATGACTACACCAATATTGCGTCAACACCATTTAACAGTACACCCGTTTTTGAGAATATTGCGCCTTACTATAATTCTTCCAACTTAACAACACTTAACCTAAACGGTTTATATAATGGCAACATTAGTGCAACTGTTACTTACCTATATGGCTTACTTAAAAATAACACTAAATATGCTGATATAGCCTATATTCCCAACTGGTCGCAGTACACCTACGATCAGCTGAATAGGATAAAAACCGCAGAGGCAAAATCTGCCTTTAATCCATATTACACCCATAATCCTACGATTCTTGGAGGACTTATGGAGACGCATAAAGCGAACTATACCTACGATGGCAATGGAAACCTGCTGACGCTCAACAGATGGGCATTGCACGACGACACAAAAGCCATGCAACAAATGGATGCACTTGAATACCACTACGGCAGGTACTCCGAAGACGGTCATAACAAACTATTTAATAATAGGTTATATTATGTAAACGACTACCAAAATCAACACGATTTTGAAGGTGATATCGATACACGTACAGGTGCTTTTGATGAATTTATCACAGGCACTCAACTTGAAGCACCTTTCGGCGCTAATTATACCTATGATGCTATTGGAAACATGACAAAAGACGAAGCAGAAGGCATAGACGATATTCAATGGACAGTATATGGTAAAATCGATTCCATTACCTATGATCCATCAAAAAATAAACCCAATACCCGATTTATCTATGATGCCACTGGAAACCGCATTGCAAAAATCAATGGCACCAATGCCACATTCTATTTCCGCGATGCGCAAGGCAATCCTATGGATGTAGTGGATGTTAATGAAGAACAACCACTCTCCAATACCTATAATGAGCTGAAACATGAGTACAATCTATATGGCTCCTCCAGAGTAGGTATATTTAGAGATGTCACCTACCTTACGCCTATACCCACGTTGGGTACTTATGGTGAAAATGCGCGCTTTATGGGTATGAGAGATTATGAATTGACCAACCATTTAGGCAATGTCCTCGCCACCGTGAGCGATTTAAAATATACGTCAACCACCATTCCCGGAACGTATGAAGCAGATGTGTTGGCAACGCAAGATTATTTCCCATTTGGAATGCTCATTCCTGAAAAACAATATACAAAAGCACCTCCAACCGAACCAGAGCCTGAGTGTAACTACAGTGGTGGTACTGCCGGAAACGGTGATGACGACAATGGCGAAAATACCAGCTGTTGTGATATAGTTGTGCCCGAACAGATACTGCTCAATGAAGGATTTTTTCAAGATGGATATGCACAACTAAATCCAGGTAACACCGACTTAAGGGTAATGGGTAATAGTTATTTTCTAAGGTCTGGAGTAAGCTATAATATCAATTTCACCATAGATCAATTGCCAACAAACCCCAATCTTCATTTGTCTATTAAACGATATCGTTCTGCATTTGAACACTTGAATGAATTGTTGAGTAGCATCCCTGTTACAAGTACTAATACTCAGGCAGCTTTTAACGGAGATGATGGGGCTTCGGTATTTGTACTCGCCGTTGAAAATACCGCTACCAATACAGAAGAACTGTTGCCTTTTACTGTAAATCAGATAGTGATTACAGAATTGGAACATACCGTTTGTCCTGAACAGGTTGTTGCCGAATTGGATAACTCCAATCAAAGTAGTTATTATAACAGAGGTCTTTGGACGGTTAGATCAGCCAATTGTTCAATTGAGGGTTTCTTGCAGAATAATAATGGCGTCTTGTTGACAGATGCCAATCAATCTTGTAATGGTTGGTTGATGTATAATGCGCTTCCAACTACATCAGGACAACACTATACACTTACTTTAGATGTAAATAACCTAAATAATGGCGATTATTTTGTTACCATAATTGGTACAAATTATCCTTACTATGGAGCATTTGATTTTGACTTTAGTACCGTAATTACACAACAATATCTTTCAGTAGGTGTTAATGAGATTGAATTTTATGCTAACACCCCATATTGCTATGTCGATATTAGACCGATAAATAGCTCAGGTATTAATAATTTACAACTCAATTCACTGACATTAGAACAGTACGATCCGCTCAATTGTGTACAAGTATTTAATGAAACCATCTTCTCGGAAGATTATACACAAATCAATCCTCCAATACTTCCGGTTCGAACACTACTTAATAATGGTTCGATTTATACATCTCCATTCTATCTTTCCTCCGGAAATGGCGTACACCTTGGTATCAATTATAATGAGACCTATAATGGTAATGATATTATAAACAAGGTTACAACTCTTAATAATGCATTTTTAGTTCAACCTACTTATACATATGATGTTGAAGTCACGTTTGGAAGTGCATATTATTACGATGAGGATGATGTCAATTTTTCTATCCAAGTAGTTGACTTATCTGGTAATATTGAATATAGTCAACCGATTGTTGAGTCTGATTTGATAAATGGTAGTATTCAGTTTACTTTGAATGCGGCACTTACATCCTCTTGGTCGCCCGGTAATCATTATTTGAGATTTACCATAGAAAAGGATGATCCACAAGCCATCATCGCTTCAAATTATCTCTATATCAATGGTGTAAATATAATTGCCGAAGAATATCAAGATTGTAGCCTACTGACAACGCCAACTTATGAAGAAGATTATAGCCAAATATTGGGTAATACATCCAATGCATGGATATCAGATTGTAGCAATTACTATAACCTATTCATCACCAATGTGTTATCCTTGTTTAAAGATACTAGAATCAATGCTTGTTCTGATGGATTCACAAGAACTTCTATGCCTGTAGCGCAAGATGAATTATATACGCTGAATGTGGATTTAGGAAATTTAGAAGCATTAGAAGTAGTTGGTTATAATAATAGTGATTTAGAGGCTGTTTTATTTGTCATTGGGGATGATGCCAATAATCCATTAGGATATGTAGATTTCTTGGCTATGGAAAAACTAACGCCCAATACGTTAAAACAACTTAACTTCAAAACAAAAACGCATACACAAAACATTATTATTGGGATTCGGTTGTTTGAAGATGGTGTCACCTCACAAGACCAAATTTTCCCACTCATTAAATTGGATATCAATAGTATCAAATTATCAGCCAAAGCACCATGTTTTGACAATACCTGCCCATTGCAAACCCTTGTTGATCAAGATTACGCAACCCAACCGGAGGCGTATAAATCTTGGTTCTCTATTGACAATAATGTCATATCATCGCAATCTGCTGGTAAGCTACTATTGGAGAACGATGAGGCGATTGCTAGAAATGGCACATTCTACCTGTTCAATACCATACCCGGTAAACAATATACTGTAAATATAACGGGTGAGGCGAATATTCCGGTTGGAAGCAATGCTTCTGTTAATATTGCAGTGGATATTTACCGCCCTGAGCCACTCACTAGCGGCAGCGGATATGCCTTCGGACAAACCAATACCACTGACGGACCTTTTACATATACTACTACTATTACTGCAACAAACCATACCATGGCCGTATATGTTGTTGGTGATAATTTCTCTTTAGGAGATGTGTTTGCAGCATTGACCAGCTTCACCATTGAAGCACCATACTGTCCACAAGACTGTGGTAGTGAGCTAATTACGACAAACTCCCAACTTCAGGAATTTATATCTTCAGGTATCGACAACATTGATATCACTGGAGGTATGGTTCATATTACCGGAGATAATTACCAACGGAATTATGTATATTATGCCTTGCCTACAGAAATAGGAAAAAAATATACTGTCTCCATTCCAGTTTCAGCAATCAATAACTTTGGAAGTACCGCTCCAGATTTGGTTGAAGGGCATGTACTGTCAAATTTAATATCCGGCAACCAACTTGATGGAAATGGAAACCCAGTTTTGGCTACAACCCTGTTCAATGGTACTGAACTGATTTGTAACTTTGTTGCAACAGGAAGTCAAACCTATTTTGCCATCACTTCACAAGTGCAAACCGATAATAACCTTGAGTTTGCCATTGGTGCGCCTACACTAACCGCTTATAATTGCAGTTATGACCAATGTCTAACGCCAAGACCGGATTTGTCGTCTGACTTCGCCAATAATCCTGCTGATTGCAATAAGTGGAATGCCGCCATGGGTAGCCTCACCTGTAGTGGAGTGATGGCGCTGAACAGTGTTGTGACACCAAATGATGCAGAAGGCATCGGCACATTAGCCATGTACAATATGCCAACAGTGGCTGGAAATACATACAAACTTTATATCACCATTGATGGCAATAACAGCTACGGAAATATACAAGCATTCTTCAATGGCGTTATCGCTACGGACGACTTAAACCAAACATTTACAAATGGCTATAACCTCGACAAGGCGGACTTTACAATTGCCAATCAAACGATTGTCTACCCACTTGAATTTACAGCAACAGGTTCAACAACAACAATAGTATTGGGCAGTTTCATTGCAGGTGATGGAAACCTAGAAACCTTGGTGCGCAATATAGAAGTACAAGAATTGGGAGATTGCTGTTCAGGAGGTAATGTCAGCACTACTTGGACACCTGTTACATATACAAATAGCTGGCAATGTGGGATGAGTACGGCTACTCCCATTGGTAGTGATGGAGTACATATTGCCTATCAGGTAGATGGAACCCAGACAAATGTGCAGGGTGGTTGTGTGCTAGAATTTGACGTAGAAGGCGGCAAAACCTACCGTGTGCGGTATAATATCGGCAATTTCCAACAACACGATATTACTTATAATATTGACGGCAATGGATCAGTTCTCGTTAGCTATAATCCATTAGACCCTTGGGCTACCCAATATGGTAATAGTACGTTGGGTAGTGGTTCCGGAGAGTTTATCTTCACTGCAAGGATAGGTGATACGAAAGCATACTTTAGTGCCGGTACAGCCGTTATCTTCGATCCCAATACAGGCAACCCCATTGGGGAAGCCTCCTTCGATATCATCGGCATCACCATAGAAGAACAAGATATCGTCCCCATGCAAGGCCCTATGCTAGTGAGGACGTATCGGTTCGGCTTTAACGGTAAAGAGATGGATAATGAAGTTTCTGGAAACGGAAATCAATACGATTACGGCTTTAGAATCTATAATCCGAGATTAGGTAAGTTTTTATCAGTTGACCCACTAACAACAAAATACCCTGAACTTACTCCTTACCAATTTGCTGCGAATACTCCAATACAAGCAATAGATTTAGATGGATTAGAAGTGTTATTAGTCGGTAAGCAAGAAAGTGGAGCAGCATTTGTTGGGGTACAATTAGAAGCAGGTATATTATATGATTTTAAGAATAAAGCATTATTCTCGTACACTTGTGCCCAAGGCGGACTTACATCAACTGTATCTGCATCATCAGGAATATCAATAACATATTATCCCAAAATGCCTTCTGCTTATTTTGCTACAGGGTGGGGTTATAGTGCTGGAGTCGGAGGTGGTGAATTATATGTAGGTTCAGTAGATGCTGCATATAGCTCTGGGTATTGGGGGATTAATGTTTCATTTGGAATTGGTGGCAGCCTTGCTCCAGTAGATGGACATGCATATGCTGGTTATACTAAAATAAAAACAATAACGGCTGAGTCTGCAAAGAAATATACTAAATATTTTACATCTGCAATTTCTTCAATTAATAGTAAAATTTCTGAATTATCTGCTAAAAATCTAAAATTGAAAGAAGAAAATAAGAAATTAAATTCAAACAGTCAAGAATTACTTTTTAAGAAAAAGAATGCAACATACGATGACCAAAAAGAAATAAATAAACAAATTGATGCCAACCAGAAAAAAACAGATTCAAATGAGTCTTCTATAATTAATAATAATAAAGATATATTGGAATTGGAGGGATTGAAATCTGGTATGGAAGAAGCAAAAGAAGAAATTTCAAAAGTGCCTATTAAGAGTTAATGTCAAATAAAATAGATATATTATTTCTAGTGTCGTTGATTTTAGTTACTATACTATCATGTTTAGAACTAAAAGTATACATATTTGCTTATTTTTTTTCTTTTTCAATGTATTTTTTTTATAGCTATTTTGTATTGTGGTCAAAGTTTGGTAAAATTATTAAAGAACTAGATAATGATTTATTTATTAGAAATTCAAGTAATTTTTTAGGAACAAGAATACCTAATTCGACAATTCTATATAACAAAAAAATACTTCATTCGGTTTCAACTATAAATATAATTAATAATATTAAAAAATACAGATTGTATAATTTCTATCTTTTTCTATTTTTTATAATATGTATATTTTTAAGTATCCCCCGTTGCTCTTCGACATGTTCAGCGAAAGCGCATGTCGAAGAAGAGCCGCTGCTCTTCGACATGTTCAGCGTAAGCACATGTCGAAGTAGAGACGTTGGGGATTTGGAATCCCCGAGAACAATGTCGTTCAAAGTAATTGGGTGAGATACGCTGCTCTTCGACATGTTCAGCGTAAGCGCATGTCGAAGTAGAGACGTTGGGGATTTGTAATCCCCGTGTAAAATACCGTTCAAAACATGTCGAACAGCGGTTGTGAAACTCATGTATGATGCTCCCCCTCATACTGCTCGAAGTTTAGAACTTCGTGCTGAGTATGGGGCAAGTTTGAAACTTGCAGAGTACAAATGCTTTTGAGAGGCAAGATACAATCTTGCGCCATGCTGTATTCAAAGTTTGAAACTTTGAACAGTAATTTATTCAAATGATGATATATTTGTATATTCAAGAAACGTAAAATGGGTCGGGTATATAAATTCTATGATTCAGGACAATTGTATTTTGTCAGTTTTTCAGTAGTGCGGTGGATAGATGTTTTTGTGAGAGAGCAGTATTGCGAGATCATAGTGGATGCGCTAAAGTATTGTATAAAGCATAAAGGGTTAGAATTGTATGCATGGTGTATCATGCCAAGTCATATACATCTGATTATTAGTTCAGAGAAAGAGAAGTTATCAGATATTATGCGCGATTTAAAGAAATTTACATCTAAAGCAATCATAGAAGCTATCAAGAACAATATGAAAGAAAGTCGGCGAGAATGGATGCTGTGGATGTTTGAAAGAGAAGGGAAACGAAATCCAAATAACAAGGAATTTCAGTTTTGGCAACAAGATAACCATCCGATTGAATTAAGTACTTTTGAAATGTTAGAACAACGGTTGAATTATTTGCATAATAATCCGGTAATGTCTGGATTCGTTGAAGAAGCGAGCTATTGGAAGTATAGCAGTGCTATAGACTATTGTGGAGGTAAAGGGCGTATAAGAATTATTAATGCATTGTATTAGGTGAGTGGGAAAGCAAGATACAATCTTGCATCATGCAGTGTTCAAAGTTGCAAACTTTGAACAGGAAAGGGCCATACGGTATTCAAAGTTGCAAACTTTGAACAGGAAAACGAACGGTAAAAAATTAAAATAGAAGGAACATATTTATTATCAATTTTATTTGCAACTTAGAAAGAAAAATACTATCTTTATTACAAATAAAAATAACGCTATGAAAAAAATCCTTCTGTCCTGTATTTCGGGAGATGTTCCCATTTTATGACTTAATTTTACCTTCTTTCAATACTGATACTTGTACTGCTCGAAGTTCTAAACTTCGAGCAGACGATTGTGCAAGTTTTTAACTTGCGAAGAGTACTCTTTTTAATTGGGGGTGGTTGGTATAGCAAGATACAATCTTGCATCATGCAATGTTCAAAGTTGCAAACTTTGAACAGGAAAGGAGTGTCTGGTATGGCGGTATGTGAAAAAGCACGATTTTATAACTAATTTACCCTAAACTTCAACCGCATGCCTTTTACAGATTCATCGAAGATGCCATTCACATATGCTAAGTGACCATTCACTTGTACTGCTCGAAGTTTAGAACTTCGAGTTGAGTATTGTGCAAGTTTTTAACTTGCGAAGAGTACTCTTTTTGAGTAGGGTGGTTGTGTATCAAGATACAATCTTGCATCATGCAATGTTCAAAGTTGCAAACTTTGAACAGGAAAGGAGTGTATGGTATGGCGGTACGCGAAAAAGCACGATTTTATAACTAATTTACCCTAAACTTCAACCGCATGCCTTTTACAGATTCATCGAAGATGCCATTCACATATGCTAAGTGACCATTCACAAACGTGTGGGTGATCATACCGGGCAATTCCATGCCATCTAAAGGTGTCCACCCACATTTATACAATACATCTTTATTGTGGATGATGCTTGTAGAACCTATCTCTACTACAGCCAAGTCCGCATAATACCCTTCCCGAATGTAGCCACGCTCTTTAATCCGAAAACATTCTGCCGGAGCATGACACATCTTTTCTACCATTTTTTCTAAAGTAATTTTACCTTCTTTAAACAACTTTAACATCAGTTGCAAGCTATGCTGTACCAATGGTAGCCCTGATGGCGACTTGAAGTAGGTTTGTGCTTTCTCCTCCCAAGTATGAGGTGCATGGTCTGTGGCAATAATATCGATTCGATCGTCTAATAAAGCCTGCAAGATGGCTTCTTTATCTCGTCTTTCTTTGATGGCGGGATTGCATTTTATCAGATTACCTAACCGTGCATAGTCTTCCTGTTGGAAGGAGAGGTGATGAACACAGGCTTCTGCCGTTATCTTCTTTTCGGCGAGTGGAAGGTCATTGCTGAACAGCGCACATTCTTCTGCCGTAGAAATATGTAATACATGGAAACGTGTGCCATATTCTTTCGCCAGCGATATTGCAAATGAAGACGACTTGTAGCAAGCTTCCCTGTTTCTGATAATAGGATGCAAGGAGGCAGGAACATTTTCTCCATATCGCTCTTTGAAGGCGGCAAGGTTGGCTCGAATGATGGCTTCATCTTCACAATGCGCCGCTATTAACATCGGCACCTGTGAAAACAAGGACCTTAATATTTTCTCATTATCCACTAACATATTCCCGGTAGAAGAACCCATGAATATTTTTACACCGCAAACATCCTCAGGATTCGTACGCAACACTTCCTCCAGATTTTCATTGGTAGTCCCCATGAAGAAACTGTAGTTTGCTAGTGAAGTAGCGGCACCTATCTGATATTTTTGTGCCAAGCGCTCCTGTGTTACAGAAGGTGGGTTTACATTAGGCATTTCCATAAATGAGGTTACACCACCTGCCACAGCAGCACGTGCTTCGGTATAGATGTTAGCCTTGTGCGTTAAACCGGGTTCTCGAAAATGCACCTGATCGTCGATGATGCCGGGAATAACATATTTGCCCGCCAAATCCAAGACTTTGGCTGAAGGATGGGTAATATCTCGCTCAATTTTTGTAATCAGTTTGTCTTCAACAAGAATATCCTTATGTAGTATTCGCCCTTCATTGATAATACTTGCATTTTTTAGAATAAAAGCCATTATTGATGATTTAGTTGCTAAAGTAACGCTAAAACAATTTATAATGTTGAATTTCTTGGCAAAACGAATTTAATTATGAATTAAAAATTGAAGATTTTTAATTTTGTCAATATCGTAACTAATAATTTTGAATTCTCCATCTTTAATTATTGTCATACGCTATGTTTTTTTTGGCAGTCAACTACAAAATAATTCGTTAACATTGAAAATAACCCTTATTTTTATCCAAATTCTATTTTTTAACGTTAAAGCATACAAATGATACTGTCAGGATTAGATTGGATAATTATTGTGGGGGCATTTATACTGTTTATGGCTATTGGCTTAGCATATACAAAACGAGCTTCTAAAGATATGCAATCGTTCTTCTTGGGTGGAAGAAGTTTACCTTGGTACATTGCCGGGTTATCGATGGTCGCCACTACTTTTGCGGCTGACACACCTTTGGCTGTTGCAGAAATTGTTGGAAAGAACGGTATTGCCGGAAACTGGATATGGTGGAGTTTCCTCGCTGGTGGCTTGTTGACGACATTTTTCTTTGCAAATCTATGGTACCGCTCAGGCGTTATGACAGAAGTGGAGTTAATAGAATTGCGTTACAGTGGAAAAGAAGCTTCCGGACTTCGTGCCTTCAAAGCGATATATTTGGGCGTATTCATGAATGCCATTATCATTGGATGGGTGAATAATGCCATGGCTACCATCTTGCAGGTATTTTTTGACCTTACCACACAGCAAGCTATATTTTATACGGCTATCGCGATGGTCTTTACAGCCCTATATTCCTCTTTGTCAGGATTATTGGGTGTTGCCATGACAGATGTGATACAGTTCGTTATAGCTATGATAGGTTGTATTGTTTTGGCAATTTTAGTAGTGAACTCAGAACAAATTGGCGGCATTGCCAACCTAAAAGCGCAATTGAATACAAAGGCTCCCGGTGCGCTAAACTTTTTTCCTCAGATTGGAAATGATGCATTAGGTACAGCTAAAGTAATGGGGTATTCCATTTTGGCATTTATTGCCAGTGCAGGAGTGCGTTGGTGGGCGGCATGGTATCCCGGTGCTGAACCCGGCGGCGGTGGTTATGTCGCACAAAGAATCATGAGTAGTCGCTCGGAGAAAGATTCTGTGTATGCCACCCTCTTATTTCAAATTGGACATTATTGTATTCGCCCTTGGCCTTGGATCTTGGTAGGACTTTGTGCCATTATTCTTTATCCTGAATTGCAAGGAACTGATAATGTTAAGTTGGGCTATGTTTATGCCATGCGTGATTTTTTGCCCAATGGATTCAAGGGGTTATTATTGGTGGCATTTTTCTCTGCATATATGAGTACCATCTCTACCCAGCTGAACTGGGGCAGCAGTTATTTGGTCAACGATATTTACAAGAGATTCTTCCTGAAAGCAAGTGCTAGCCCGGAAGGTGTGCAACGCCAAGAGAGAAGCCTGGTAAATGCCTCTAGATTGGTAACCATCTTTATGATGATGATAGGATTAACCGTTTCATTTTTTATAACATCTATCTCAGGTGCTTGGGAGTTTATCATGAATTGTGGTGCAGGGTTAGGATTGGTACTCATATTAAGATGGTACTGGTGGCGGATAAATGCATGGAGTGAAATTGCTGCCACAGCTGCACCGTTTGTATTCTTTCCAATTTGGAAATACGCTTTTCACTTAGATGGAGATGCCGTTTTTCTGGCTACAGTAGCCTGTACTACACTTACTTGGTTATTGGTAACTTTCATAACAAAACCTACCAGTTTTGAAACGTTGAAGCAGTTTTACGTGAAGGTGAGACCTGATGGTAATTGGAAGCCCATCATTGAACATTTTAGCTTACAAAGAAAAGAATCTAATGTGGGGAAACTGCTCGTTTGTTGGCTGTCAGGAATCATATTTACCTATAGCACTTTGTTTTTTATTGGCAGGGTAATTTTTCAGGAGTACCATTCCGCAGCGATATTATTGGCAATAATGACGATAAGTTTTATCGTTTTTAGGACTTTTATCCTGAAAACCAATATATTTGACAAAAAATATCAATAAGATGAGGGTTGTTTTGGGTCTTGGTTTATGGATAATAGCCATAATTTCTTCATTTGGTCAGAGTGTCGGCATTCCCTTGAATCACGATGCTTATAGGATGTTGGATAGGTTGGAAATAAAAAGCGGTCAACTCAATACTTCTTATCATAGCACCATGAAACCAATAGATAGGTTGGGTGCGACTCGCTTCACCGAAAAAATTGATACAGCGACTGATTGTGACTTGAGCGAAGTAGACTTGGAGAATATTGATTTTTTATATGAAGAAAATATGGAGTTCAGCGCAAAAGGCAGGCAAACTACGAGAAAGCCTTTGCTGAAAATCTTCTATAAACATCCTGCTTATCTGTTTCATGTCGATATTCCGAAGTTTCAAATGATGATCAATCCTGTTATAGACCTGAAATTTGGCTATGATACGCAAAGCAAGGGATTTAAGTTCCTCAATACACGTGGCGCAGAGATAAGAGGTAATGTCGATAATATCTTTGGCTACTATGCTTATATTACCACCAAACAAGCTAAATATCCGGAATATGTTCAGCAAAAAATAGATTCTAATAAAGCCATTCCTGGTGCGGGCTATTATAAACCTTTTAAAGATGGCGGCTACGATTATTTTGTAGGTCGAGGTTATATGACTTTAACGCCAACGGAACATATCGGATTTACATTTGGATACGACAAAAATTTTATTGGTGATGGATACCGTTCTTTGTTTCTGTCAGATTGGGGGAATGATTACATGTTTCTAAAGGTGAACACAAGGGTTTGGAAGATTAATTACACCAATATTTTTGCGGAAGTTATTAGAGAGTACCCACGTCGACAGGATACAATACTGCCAAAAAAATATATGGCTATGCACCATTTTAGCATCGCCCCAACACGCTGGTTAAGTTTAGGGATTTTTGAAAGCACCGTTTTCTCCCGTCCTGATGTATTTGAATTGCAATACCTGAACCCTTTAATTTTTTATAGGTCTATTGAACAGGCGTTGGGAAGTCCGGATAATGTATTTATTGGATTTAATTTCAAGGCAAATTTTGCCAAGCATTTTTCGTTGTACGGACAATTGATTTTCGATGAATTGAATTTCAAGGAAGAGTTTAATTTCGGTGAAACAGATAAAAGCTTCTTTTATGAACTGACTCACCCCAAAAGGTGGTGGGGAACGAAATTTGGGACACAATTAGGACTTAAATACATCGATGCTTTTGGTGTGGATAATTTGGATATACAAATGGAAGGGAACATGGTTCGCCCACATACCTATCAACACTACGACATACAAACTTCTTACTCGCATTATAACCAGTCATTGGCTCATCCTTTAGGTGCGAATTTTACTGAGTTGATTACCATCATCAACTACCAACCCATTCGTGAGTTGAACTTGAATCTTAAATATATACATTCTGTTCAGGGTTTAGATTCAATGGGTAGCAACTGGGGTTCTAACGTATTATTGGATTATACAACCAGAGAATTGGAATACGGCAACTATGTACAACAAGGTGTGGAAACAAAAACCAATTATGTCGAATTTTTGGCTACTTACCAGCCTTGGCACAATGTTTCCATAGATTTTAACTACGTGTTCCGAAAGCAAAACAGCGAAATAGATAGCAGAGACCAATTGACACATTTTATCAATACGGGCTTTAGAATCAATATTCCTTATAAAAGTATGGACTACTAACGATGCGTCAGGTGATTTTCGAGAAGGCTAAATTTCTCCAACATATACAAGCAAAATTGGGAGAAATAAAAGATGGTTATTGTAGTATCGAATTGCCTATTCAGGATTTTCATTTGCAACAGGATGGTTTTGTGCATGCCGGCGTACAGGCAACTATCGCAGATCATGCGTGTGGCATTGCTGCTTCAACAGTTATGCCGGAAGGGAAAATTCCTTTGTCTATCGAATTTAAGGTGAATATGTTGCGTCCGGCAGTGGGAGAGCGGTTGGTAGCCATTGGAACTGTATTGAAAGCCGGAAAAACCATCGTTGTAACCGAAGGCGAGGTGTGGGCATACCAAGGTGAGCAGAAGAAACTCACCGCCAAAATGCAGGCAACCATGGCAGTAGTAGAATTGTAAACAATGTACAGTATTCAACACGTTGAGATAATTTTGTATGTTGTAAACCAACAACAGAGTACTCGATTTTATACAGATTTATTAAGATTACAACCCAGCCTTAATGTGCCGGGAATGACCGAGTTTATATTGAGTTCAAACTGTAAATTAGGGTTAATGCCGAATAATGGGATAGCGAAAATACTACAAGATAAAACACCACACCCAGATGATGGAAACGGTATTCCAAGGTGTGAATTGTATTTATTGGTAGATCAATTAGAGGCATTTTATGAACAGGCACTGGCGGCAGGTGCGGTATTGGTAAGCGAAATGGAGGATAGAAATTGGGGAGACAGAACCTGTTATTTCATGGATCCGGATGGACATATTATTGCTTTTGCAGAGAAAATAAAAAGTAGTTGATATATTATTATCGAAACGCTTAATAGATCTGACAGGTTTTCAAAACCTGTCAGGTGTATACCGTCAAATAATTAGTTTATTTTTCCGATTTTAACATAAAATTGTAATGCTGAAATAGTTTTTTGTACGCTATCTTTACAAGAAATATTAGGAATGACCTTCAGACATTATCACCGCAAATGGCGCATTTGGCGCAATAAGTTTGGCTTTAATAAACTTGTAAAGAAAATTACGCCGCTGATGTTGGCAGTTTTGATGAGTAAAAATGTGGATGGGCAAGAGTTGCGATTATATGAAAGAGATAATGTAAGTGAAGATTCCAGAACAAATAGACATGTTAATTATTCTTTATATAAGCCAACCTTTACAGACTTGGATGGTGATGGAGACTTTGATGTGTTTGTTTTATATAACACCTATCCTTATGAATATGGTACAACTTGTATCTATTTTGAAAATAAAGGAAATCGTGAATTTCCAAATCTTCAGATCATAAATTTTCACGAGACAGATAGTATTTTGATTAAATCAAATTTAGTTAAAATTAGTGGGTTTGGCACCTACGATATGGGTGCGAATAATGATTACTCTCGTTACAGAGAGTTTCTTGACATTGATGGAGATGAAGATTTTGATCTCATTGATCAAATAACGGAAGTAATTTATGAACCCAATTATAAAATGAGTCCTTATACATATATTTATGAAAACATGGGAAATAAAATGACACCATTGTTTGATACAATACCGATGTTTAAATTCTCTGGATATTTCTCTATACTTGATATTAATTCTGATGGGAATTTTGATTTATATAATTTAAGTCATATTGATGATTATTATGTTATTGATACATGCTTGGTTTATCATTTAAATAAAGGGAGTTTTATAATACCTGAGTTTGATTTTTTGATGCCTGACACGGTCGAATTAATAGACTATAATAAAGATATCATTGATTTAAAATTAGCTGATATGGATGGTGATGGTATAGATGATTTGGTAATATTTTCAAAAGAAAAACCTTATTTAGACCCTCGTTATGGTGAATATCTCTATTATCATATTTATGGAACTTATTTTAAGAGAAATAATAATGAAGTATTGGAATTTGAAAACGGAGGAGAAGCTTTCTTTGATAGTGAATTGGTAATGGAAGGTCATTATGGTTGGGTCGAAATTCTTCAACAAGATATTGACTACGATGGAGATTTTGATATTCATATTGGCGGTATTCATCCAAGTCAAAGCCATTTTACTTATTTTAATTGTGGGTTATTTTTTAACACGGGAATGTTACTTAATAGTATTGAAGGAAATGTTGATATAGATCTTGACGGAGATGGAATTTTCACACAAGATGAAAATTATAACCATAGAGAAATTACTAAATTTGATTATTATGGTGAACCCTATACAGAAACAATTTATTTCCACAAACTAACAAATCATCCCATTGTAGCAGAAGGGGTCGACTATATCTTTCCAATAGATGAAATGGGAGAATTTACTGTTTTTACCTCCGACGGCACACAAAAAATATACCCAAAACCAGTTCCCAATTTTGAGTTTGAACCACCATTTTATACTTATGACTTTCCTGCCGATACCAATATATCCGTTGCAAATGTTCAATTTGTGATGAAACCGATAACAGGTAGGTATGATGTAGCTGTAGATTTTTCCGGCTTAGCAACACGCCCCGGTTTTGAAACGAAGCAGTATTTGTATTATAAAAACTTAGCAGGAAATCCTACAAACGGCACACTTTCCTATACACCGCCAGCAGAACTCACGATTCTTAGCACACAACCCAATTTTGACAGAACTGAGTCTGGTGTATATTATTGGGATATTGAAGATTTACAAGCTTTAGAATCAGAACAGGTAGAAGTGAACTTACAAGTAGATGTCAATGCGGTTTTAAACACACCTATTCAGTCAGTTGTGAGTTTTGAACTTACCAACGGCACAGATTTTAATCCTTTAAACAATACTGATACATTATTTGGAAGGATTACAGGTTCTTTTGACCCGAATGACAAATTGGTGAGTCCGTCCGGATTGGATGGCGGTTTGACGGCCGTTACCGACCGGTCGTTTGAATACACCATTCGTTTTCAAAACATGGGCAATGATACTGCTTTTACGGTGATTATCACGGACACCTTAGATACAGATTTCAACCTTTCTTCTTTCGAGATGGTATGCTCTTCTCACAATTATGAATTGAGTGTAAGAAATAATAATGTACTGATATGGAAGTTTAGGAATATTCTGCTGCCACCAAGTAACACGAATCTAACGGGCAGCCAAGGTTTTGTGAAGTATCGATTTACGCCTAAAGAAGATGCCGATATCGGCACAATTTTCACCAATAAAGCGGATATTTATTTCGACTATAATACACCAGTTGTAACCAACGAGACGAGAAATATATTTGGCGTTATTAGCGGTATTCACAACCACCAACATCAGCAAGATATTGTATCGAAAGCATATCCAAATCCAACGAAAAACAAATTGCTAATCGAGTTTAACAATGCAGAAAAGCAAGATGTTATCATCACAATTTACGATATCGAAGGACAACAAATTTTACAGAAAACCATACGAGAAGGATTTTTTAGTTTTGATGTACACAATCTTTCAGCAGGCACATATTTATATACAATTGAAAGCGTCAGTGCATTTGGAAAGGGGAAATTTATAAAAGAATAAAGCTTGTCTGATTGCAATGAAGACTTTGTTAAAGTAATCTCGTAGCGTGGATGGAGTGTCTTTGTGATTAATTTATCACAAACACCTATCTTTGTACCCATGGAAATGTTGAATCAGATCACCGAGTTTAAATCTTCTCCGCAACTTCGCGAAATGCTCTTTGCGAATAGTATCCACAAAACCTTTAAGTCTGGAGATGTCATTTTAAATGAAAATGCCTACATTCGAGCCATACCCATTGTAGTGAAGGGAAGTATTAGAGTTATCAGAACGGAAGATGATGGCAGAGAAATTTTGCTATATTATATAAAAGCAGGGGAGAGTTGCATTATGTCTTTTTTAGGTGGTATGCATCAAGAAACCAGCAAAGTGAAAGCCGAAGTGGAAGAAGATGCCGAGATACTCTTTTTACCCATAGAAAAAGTATCGCTGTTTATCAAAGAGTATCCGCAATGGTTGGATTACATATTCAGGTTGTATCATAAGAGATTCGAAGAATTGCTTGAAGTAGTCAATGCCGTGGCCTTTAAAAAGGTAGATGAGCGCCTTTTATCCTTGTTATCCAAGAAGTCAACACTCACAAATAGTAACACTATTTCTATTACTCATGAACAACTTGCCAATGAATTGGGAACAGCACGGGTAGTAGTTTCGCGATTGCTGAAACAATTGGAAGATTCCGGTAAAGTGAAACTTGGGAGAAATAAAATCATTCTTGTGTAACATTAGTAGCATTAAATGATAAATAATCAACTCACTTTTGTACCTAAATGGAGAGATGGAGTTATTAGGTTATTTTTGTTCAATATTGATTGGTGTTGCATTGGGACTTATTGGTGGGGGTGGAAGTATACTTACCGTGCCCGTTTTAGTATATTTGTTTGGTATTGAACCTGTTGTAGCAACAGCCTATTCGCTTTTTATTGTTGGGTTAACCAGCGCAGTGGGTTCAGTAACATATTTTCAGAAGCGTTTGGTCAATATTCGAACCGCCATTATTTTTGGAATTCCCTCTATTGTTGCTGTGTTCTTAACACGTGCATTTATTGTTCCTGCCATTCCCGAAGAGGTCTTTAGCAGTGCTTCTTTTGTAATGACAAAAGGAATGTTAATGATGATATTATTCGCCATACTCATGGTGGCCGCATCCTATAGCATGATAAAGAAAAATCAACCCGTGATGAAGGAAGTGGAAGAACCGCAAAAGTTTAACTATCCACTTATTCTCATAGAAGGTGTCGTGGTAGGTGTCTTAACCGGATTAGTAGGTGCAGGAGGCGGATTCTTAATCATTCCTGCTTTAGTAGTACTCAGTAAACTGCCGATGAAAGAGGCTGTAGGAACATCATTGGTCATCATCGCCGCAAAATCGCTGATTGGTTTTTTTGCGGAAGCAGGTGGCGACCATATCAATTGGTTGTTCCTATTTAAAGTATCCCTATTTGCAATCGTCGGAATATTCATTGGCGCTACGCTTTCCAAAAGAATCAATGGCGAAAAGTTAAAACCTGCATTTGGTTGGTTTGTGCTGGTCATGGGTGTTTATATTTTGGTAAAAGAACTCATCCTTTCAAAATAAAATTATACCAAAGTAATGTTATGTAACATTAGTAGCTGTATAGCCTGAATGAGGGCTTTAATTTTGACCGATAAAATTATTTATATGAAGATAGAACAAATTTATACAGGATGTTTGGCGCAAGGAGCGTATTATATCGTTTCAGAAGGTGAAGCTGCCATTGTTGACCCACTCAGAGAAATAGCACCTTATAT
Source organism: Chitinophagales bacterium (assembly GCA_019694955.1). GTDB lineage: Bacteria > Bacteroidota > Bacteroidia > Chitinophagales > JADIYW01 > JADIYW01. Next base: position 114,103 of record JAIBAX010000001.1, read on the forward strand.
GGCAAGGCTTAAAGAAGACGGTGTCGTATTAAAATACATTTTTGAGACGCATTTTCATGCCGACTTTGTTTCAGGACACGTAGATTTGGCAAAAGAAACGGGTGCAGCAATTGTTTACGGGCCCACCGCGAAACCGGGATTTGAAGCCATCGTTGCGGAGGATAACCAAGTGTTTACGTTGGGAAAGGTGCATATAAAAGTTTTGCATACACCCGGACATACCATGGAGAGTTCTACCTTTTTGTTAATAGATGAAAATGGGAAAGACCATTGTATATTTAGTGGGGATACCTTGTTTTTAGGAGATGTTGGCAGACCTGATTTAGCCCAGAAAGCCGCCAATATGACACAAGAAGAATTGGCAGGATTATTATATGATAGTTTATATAACAAGATTCTTCCTTTAGCCAATGATATTATTGTCTATCCAGCCCATGGTGCCGGAAGTGCCTGCGGAAAGAATATGATGAAAGAAACAGTAGATACACTGGGACATCAAAAGGAAATTAACTACGCATTAAACCAACCCGATAAAGCCTCTTTCATTGCCGCCGTTACGGATGGTCTTACACCACCGCCTGCATATTTTGGTGCAAATGTTGCCATGAATAAGATGGGATATGAAAGTATTAAAGAGGTCATCCACCATGGCACAAGGGCTTTAAGCGTGACGGAGTTTGAAGTAGCAGCAGAAGAAACAGAAGCATTGATTATAGATACGAGAGCCGCAGGAGTTTTTGCCGCAGGATTTATCCCACAGTCAATAAATATCGGTATTGATGGCGATTTTGCTCCATGGGTAGGTGCCATGGTAATTGATGTAAAACAACCTTTACTTATAGTGGCAGATGCCGGTAGAGAAGAAGATGTCGTGATTCGGTTAAGCAGAGTAGGATTCGATCATGTATTGGGATATTTAAGTGGAGGCTTCGACGCATGGAAATCAGCGGGTAAAGAAATCGATACTGTAAATAGAATTGCACCTTCCACTTTTGAAGCTCAGTTCGAAGCAGCAAATACCCTTGTGATAGATGTTCGCAAAGAAGGGGAGTATGCGGCAGAGCATATTGAAAATGCTTACAGTAAACCATTGCTTTATATGAATGATTGGATTAAAGACATCGACCCCAAACAACATTTCTTCTTGCACTGCGCCGGAGGATATAGAAGTATGATTGCTGCATCAATACTAAAAGCGCGGGGATATCACAATTTTTCCGAAATAAATGGCGGTTTCAATGCGGTAGCCAATGAAACAAATATTCCAAGAACTAATTTCATTTGTCAATCAAAAGTTTTAAAATAATCATTATGTTAGATATGTTAAAAGGGCTTTTTAGCTCAGGACCAAAAGTAGATATTGCGTCAATAGTTAATGATGGTGCTTTTTTAGTAGACGTAAGAACACCCGGCGAATTTTCTGATGACCATATTAAAGGGTCGGTAAATATTCCATTGGATAGAGTGGGAAGTCAATTAGCGAAGTTTAAGGATAAAAAGCATATTATCGTGTTTTGTAGAAGTGGTGCCAGAAGCAGTCAGGCAAAGGCAATCCTGGAGAACAATGGCTTTACCAATGTTGTTAATGGTGGCTCATGGTTGAATATGAAACAATATGTAAAATGATGTACGCCCTCACTCATCATTGGCATTTCTTACGCATAATTCGGTTGTTATTAGGGGTGTTTATAGCTGTCGAAGGAGGACGTTCTGGAGATTATCTAATGTTGACCTTGGGATTGTTCTTTTCAGGTATGGCGTTATTTAACAAGGGTTGTTGTGCTTCGGGTGCTTGTAATCATCAGATAGAAAATAAAGAAAGGGAAAAAGAAATCGTGTATGAAGAAGTTCATAATAAGTAAAATATGGTATATTATAGGGGGACTGGTGGGCGCCCTCGCAGGATATCTCTACTGGAGATATGTGGGGTGCGCATCAGGCACCTGTATGATTACCTCAAGACCTATAAATAGCACGCTTTACGGAATGGTGATGGGTAGCTTATTGTTTAGTATGCTGGAAAGAAAAGAGATTAGTACCAAAAATAAATAGGAAATGAAAAGTTTCAACGAACTCATACAATCAAATAAACCAGTATTGGTAGATTTTTTTGCTGAATGGTGTGGTCCCTGTAAAATGATGGCACCCATCTTGAAAGAAGTGAAAGAAAAACTGGACGACACCGTAAGTATCATTAAGGTGGATGTGGATAAAAATCCACAGGTGGCTGCCGTGTACCAAATACAAGGCGTTCCAACGATGATACTGTTTAAAGAAGGTAAAATATTGTGGCGAAAGAGTGGCGTCATGCCGGCTTCGGAATTGGTTCAGATAATACAACAAAATCAATAGGTTATGAGGACTGGAATTTGGATGCTTGTGTTGCTGGTGGTCATTAGTGCTTGCAAACAAAAAGTTACTACTCCCAATGGAAATATTATAATCGATGTTAGAACTAAGGGAGAATGGGATGCGGATGGCCATGCGGACTGTAGCGAATTGTTCCCGTTGGATGAACTTTCAAATGCAATACCATCTTTGTTAAAATATGATACCATTCAAGTAGTTTGCAGAAGCGGAAATAGGGCTGAGACAGCAAAAGAAATGTTGCGTGCAGCCGGCGCACAGTACGTTGAAAATAAAGGTTCTTGGCAGAATATCATCTGTTCAGAACCAGAGCTGTAATCCGTAAACTGTGAACAAAAATTGACATCTCTAAATTTACCATAAACTGTGAACCGTGAACATTCCCAAATTTTACCAACCTAAAAATACAATATGGAATTTTTAAAACATCCTTGGCCATGGTATGTGGCAGGACCGCTTATCGGGTTAATAGTACCCATTTTGCTGATAATTGGCAATAAATCCTTCGGAATATCATCTTCGCTCAGACATGTTTGTGCGGCGTGCTTACCTGCAAATATAGCATTCTTTAAATATGATTGGAAGAAAGAAATATGGAACCTGTTCTTTGTTTTTGGTATTGCCATGGGTGGAATGTTGGCTATGTTATTGCTGTCAAATCCGGCAGATATTATTGTTAATAAGAAACTTGCAGCTGAAATGTCCACATATGGAATTACTGATTTTAGCAGCTTAGTCCCAAAAGAAATTATTAACTGGTCGCAATTGTTGTCTTTAAAGGGATTTTTGATGATAGTGGTCGGTGGCTTTTTAGTGGGTTTCGGTACACGCTACGCAGGAGGATGTACAAGTGGTCATGCGATCATGGGTATGTCAACACTCCAATGGCCCTCATTGGTTGCCACTTGTTGTTTCATGATGGGCGGTATTTTGATGGCAAATTTTATTTTACCATTTATTTTAAAATTATAATATGACAGAGCAGCAACAAGAAACAAACCTTGATTTTGAGGTACGTTCATTAGATACCATTTGCGTAAATGAAAGTAGGTTGGAGCATAAATGGTACCACAACATTAAGTACTTAGTAGTGGGTATTTTATTTGGAATTATCTTCGTGAAGGCAGAGATTATTAGTTGGTTTAGAATACAAGAAATGTTTCGGTTTCAGTCGTTTCATATGTTTGGTGTAATTGGCAGTGCTGTTTTTGTGGGTGCCATTTCTGTATTTGCCATAAGAAAATTAGGAATAAAAACCATTTATGGTGAAGAAATTGTCTTTCATCCCAAAACCTTCAATAAGGGTCAGGTTATTGGTGGTGTTCTGTTTGGTTTAGGTTGGGCTATCACAGGTGCATGTCCGGGACCGTTGTTTGCACAAATAGGTTCTGGAGCCACCGTTATCATCGTTACCTTATTAAGCGCCATCGCCGGAACGTGGACATACGGCTATTTTAGAGAGAAATTGCCGCATTAATCAACCCTCGAGGTTGATTTTAGAAGGTTGTCACAAAGTAAAAGTACTAATAAAAACCACTAAATGCTGTTTTATCGGGTAATGGTTACGAAATTTTCGAATTCAACCCTCGAGGTCGATTTGAAATCAACCCTCGAGGTTGTCCATTTTTCCAAACTCATCAACATAAATCTTTATCAGCAAAATAAACATGGATAATAGAAGGGGACCAAAAATGATACCCATTAATCCAAACATATTAATACCCACAAAGACGCCAAACAAGGTGATGAGTGGGTGAATATCGGAAAATTGTTTTTGTAGAAATATCCTAGCGATATTATCAACAGAACCTATTACCCCGAATCCCCAAATTAAAATGGCAATACCTTGCCAGGTATGCCCTATGGAAAGTTCGTAAAGCCCTAATGGCAAATATACCAGCATCGCACCTACCATTGGCACAACTGAACAGATGGCAGTCAGTAACCCCAAAAGAAGAATCTGTTCTGCACCAAATATCCAATATCCAAACGTACCTACAATGCCTTGAACTATTGCTACGATAGGAATACCTATCGCATTACTATATACCATGCTTTTAACTTCCGTAACTACTTTTTGGTCATTACTTGCCTTAAATGGAAGATGTTTTTTTACCCATTCTTCCAGTTCCTTGTATTGCGTAAGCAAAAAATATAGGATTAAATACATGAAAAAGAAACTGCCAATTCCAGACATAGTGCCTTGAATGGTGCTTTGAACAAAACCAATGCCCTTGCTATAAACCATATTCATATCAAGTGCATCCATAATGTCGATTTGCGTTTTCGACATGATAAACTGGTTGATTTTTTCAAATATTTCATTCAATTTGCTGGTGTCATGAACAAATGGCAATATTTTGTCGATAGCAAAGGATGTCGTCCAGGCAAAGGGTAATACCAGTAAAACAATAGAAATTATCATTAAAAATAGTGCAGCTAGGGGTTTCTTCCATTTCCATTTTTCTATAAGTTTTTTTGCTACACCACGCATTATGACATATAAAGTGAGTGCACCTAAAAAACTACTCAATAGGAAATACATTTCTTTGAATAAGGTAATGCCCATAAAGATAAGCACCGCTAAAAAGGCACCTTGCCGAATAATATTGGGATGGATTTGCTTGTCTGTCATCATTTCTTGTTTAATATATAAGTTCTAAGCATTTTGTTTACTAAAGATAATAAAATAAGAGAATCAAAAAACTAAATATTTAGTTCCCTTAATGTCGAATTTATTTTGATAAGCCAGTTTTGAATCCATAAACACAATGTCGGCAACCGTTGTTACAACATTTGCCCTTTAAGTAATGGTACAGTTCAGTGAAGATAAAATGACTCCCTTCTATATAAAAATGCAATCCTTCCTCCAACGGTTCGTTTTTTTGAGGTAGTGAAAAGTTTCCCGCATACTTGACAAAATCTTCTAAAGCTTCTAGGCATTTATTGCATAAACAATCTGAAAAGTACGTCTTCGTTAAAAAGTCTCTTGTAGCAGGGGAGAGGACAATTTTGGTACAAGCGCAATTTTCTATGTCATGCACCATACATTCCATGGGTTGACCACACCTACAACAGTTTGTTTGCATTATAAGATTTTATAAGCAAATGTGGCAAAATTCATTGCGATAAATATAGCTGCTCCAATCAATATCATCTTCTTTTCTTCTCCTTCGTCTATTTCATAGTGGTTGTATATATGTGGCTTGATTAGAAACAAAAATCCAAAAAAACTTCCAAAGCAATTTAACAGCAAATACTTAATGGAACTAAAGGAGAATAATGAAGAAGCATTTATATTTAAATTAAAGTTTAGAGATAGAGTGAATGCGAAAAAAGTACCAATTATATTAAAGACAAAATAAACTAACGTACCTTGCCAGCCCAGTTTTTTCTTTTGCCAAAGAAGGTAAAAACAAACCAGTGGCAAAATTAAAATAGCTATATATATAAAGTTCGTAAACAATCCATTGCTGTACGATATCCCTTTAAATACGTTCTTTGCAAACATGAATAGTTGAAAAATACCTGCACTTCCATAAATAATACAAATAGCAAGAATAATATGTTCGTCTTGCTCTTTTAGAGTGTTAACTTTTTTAAATGAATCCAGTAAATCACTGTTTGTGTCAAGAATTTCTTGCTCAACAATAATGGGTGTCGGTTTGACTTTTTTATGCGCTTCCTTCTCTTTAATCTCATTGATTTGCTGGATATAGGTGTTCTTTTCTTCATCAGTTACACCTCTCTCGGATAAAATTTCCTCGGCAGTTTGCAATGCTAGTTCTTGATAATCATCGGGTTGCATGATGATATCGATTAATTGCTCATTGGTGAGTTTTTTATAACGTTCTACAAAAGGATTCATACTGCAATAATAATTATAAAAATGATGAAAGATACCACTTTTCGTTTTTCAATTTATTCCATCGCTCATATATAAAAACCGCTTTACCCATTTTCCATCCCGTTCAATGGTTTCGTCAAACATAGCTTTAGGTCGTATAAATACCTTTTCCGGAAGTTGTATGTTGTGATAAATGACAAATTCTTCGCTGGTTTCGCTATGTATAGCAACACCTGTCACCCGATAGGTATTGCCTTTGAAATGCTTATATAATCCGTTTTTCATACGATTGATTTCAAGTATTCATTTTTATTCTTTTCCATCTGTGCAATATGACGCAATCCGTGTTGTGCTAGAAAATAAATATAAGCATACACATCAATTTTACCTAGTTCATTAACTGACATAGTGGTTTTATACAATACACCTTCACCATTAGACAACTGTTGAAGGTAATCTAAGCAGGTTGCCAATTGTTCTTTCAGCCATCGCCTTACTTCCTCTTCCGTTTTTTCTCCGTTCGGCTCCATGTGCTCAGGTCTGATCCATTTGAAAGATTGATGGATGCCTACTTCTGTTAGTGCTTTAGATGGAAATGTATAATCACGTAAAGTGGCCTCCAAATCTAATCCGTGAATATTCTGCAGTGCTTTTCTAGTGCCTTTTTGAATGATGATTAATAAGAAATGATTGGTTAAAGCAATATGCTCCAAAATTTGTGTGATGTTCCATCCACCATTTTCGGGAAAATACGCTTTTAACACTTGAGGTTGGTCAAACCATTTGTCTATTTCTGAAAAAGTAGCAGTAAGCGAATGTCGAATTTCACTTATTATTTCATCGATGCTCATCATAATTATTTATCAAAACGAATATGCAAGATAAGAAAAAAGTTCATGATTCATGGAGTAATTGGGGATGTGAAGATTTGAATATGTGGAGATGTGAAGATGAGGGAATTTGAAGATGTGGGAATTTGGGAATTTGGGGAATTGAAGATGTGGAAATGTGGGGATTTGGGGATTTGAAGATGAGGGAATTTGGAAATGTGGAGATTTGAAGATGTGGGGAATTTGAGAATTTGGAGATTTGAAGATGTGGAAATTTGGAAATGTTCATGGTAAATTTGGGTAAGTCTATAGTCAATAGACCACAATCGACCGCAGTTAATGGTTAATGGTCATTGCACTAAAAACTAATCACTTAATTGTCGCAAGACACAAAACGAATATCGCTGTACTAATCAAAGGCTTTTGCCACTAATCGCCAAAGACTTAATTCGTGCATTCGTGGCAAATAAAGTGCACAATTTACGTTAAATTTGGGTATGTCACTGGACTAATTACATTTGAAACTTATACCCGATACCTCGAATTGTTTGAATATGCTCTTTTCCAATTTTTTTGCGCAATTTTTTGATATGGGTGTCGATATTTCTATCTCCGACAATGATGTTGTCGCCCCAGATTTTTTTGAGGATATAATTTCTTCTAAAAACTTTTCCAGGGATAGTCGTTAGCAAGATAAGTACTTGAATTTCTTTCTTGGATAATTTCAGCGAAACGCCTTTTTTATATACGAGCAACTGCTCTTCATCGATTTCTAAGTTGCCAAATTTTTTAACAGGGTTCGGCAGTTCTTCTTTTTCAAAAGTCCTGCGAAACAAGGCATTTAATTTAGCTATCAGCAACCTTGTGCGCATGGGTTTCTTTAGAAAATCATCTGCACCTGCTTCATATGCGGCAATTTGTGTGAAGTCTTCAATTCTATCCGTATAGAAAAGAATTAATGAATCTGTTAACCCAACATTTGATTTTAAGTCCCAACATACTTCGATGCCATCCATGTCATCAAACTCAATATCGAGCATAATCATTTCCGGAATATTGGCTTTGGCGGCTTCGAGTAGTTCCTTGCCGTTAGAAAATGTTGCAACAGCAAATTCGGTAGATTTGAGCGCTTCCGCAAACTCTTCCCTGGCAGCCTCAGATTTATCTGCGTAGTAAATATGATATTTATCCGGTTTCATCGAAGCTAATGTTTCCTCGAAATTAGGACTTTTTATCTTATTGTTTTTGGAAGGCATGACAAGCTAAGATTATCTTTAGGTGTAAAGAAAAAGTAAAAATTCTTATAGTGTACACATACGAAAGCATATTTTTTACAATAACTACTCATTTAACTATAAAACGCCCTATTTTATGGTGATTTTCTTTTGTGTCAATTATGTGAAGAAAATAAACTCCACTGGTGATAGATAGGTTTTTAATATTTAACTGCTCCGGTAAATGCTTCCCTTCCGCAATTACTTTTCCGGAATTGTCTATGATTTGGTAGGCAAAACTGCTGTTCAACTTCTGAAAATCTTTCAAAATTAAGACATCTGTCACAGGATTGGGGTATAATTGCACTTCCTCGGCCTGATAGTTTTGTATTACACCTACGGAAATATAATCTGGGTTGCACGATAAAAATTGATATAGAAATGTTGGCAATGTATTCCAAAGGGTATCCCACCCGGGTTGTAGAGGCACATCCCCATCTTTATAAGGAACATGAGCATTTCCGGGCAATGATATAAATAATGCGTGCATGCCAAGGCTATCTGTTCTTTCATGTATTTGCTTACTGCCCGCAACAATGGGTAAGGTAGGTATATAATAGGGGAATCCATAGCCATACGGAATGGTTAAGTCGCCAACACTGTGCATCGAATAGATAGGAATCGTAGTATTATTGTTCATATAATCTTGATCTCTGATACATCCACTAACATTTACTACTGCTTTCACCCAAGAACTATACCCGGGATTCCCACTGTTTCCTTCCATGCCACCTAGGAAATTTACATAGTGTTGGTAATCAGGTTCCAATTCGTTGATATCATCCATATAGGCATGATGGATAGCAGTAATAGCACCTGCAGAAGCACCTCCTAGAAATATCTCTGAAGGATTGATACGCCATTGATTGTCATTTTCTGCATAATCTTTTCTAAAATACCTAACCGCAGCCTTGGAGTCTTGTACAGCACGCATCACTGCTTTAATCATAATTTCAGGGAAAGCCAATACCAATGGGTTGTTTTCTAATCTATAATCTATACTAACGGCTACATATCCTCTTTTTGCAAATTCATTACAAATCAAGGAAGCCTCCGCAACATTTTTATCGCCACCAAAAAAACTTCCGCCATGCAAATAAATCATTAGTGGGCGCATGGCAAGTGTGTCACCTTCCGGCTCATAAATGTCCATAAGCAGGTCTTGTGCGATGCCATTGCTTTTTTTTGCCGCGCCATACTGAATGTCTTTGGTGATTTTTATATTTGTAAATATTGGATTCAGATACCTGTCACCACAACTCGCCTGCAACAAGGTATTCAACATAAAGAAAACAGAACATAATATCCATACTTTTTTCATAGTGGCTATTTTAGTTTATGATATTCAATGACGTTAAGTTAAGTAATAAATCCTTGAAAGAAAAATAGTATACATACATTTTTAACCGCCAAAATGCATAGGACGCACAAAATTTGTAGAGATTTCTTTGTGAACTTTGTATATGCTTAGCGCCTTTGCGGTAAAAATCATTATTACTGACATATATTCTTATTCATAACCCCACTAACTTAACAAGTTTGATATAAATTTAAGTAAAATGATAAACTTTTTACCGATTTTTACCTTATATAATAAACGTTATGAAAAAAATATGGATTGTCGCAGTTTTTATATCACTATTCTCTTGTAAGCAAGGGAAAGATGTTTCTAATGAACATACACAAGTAAAAGCACCTACTCACCCAACAAGCGTGTACGATTTTACAATGAAGACTTTGTACGGAGAAGATAAGAAATTGTCAGATTTTAAAGGTAAAGTCTTGGTCATTGTGAACACCGCCAGTAAATGCGGACTTACGCCACAGTATGCGGAAATAGAAGCCTTCTACAATAACTATAAAGACAAAGGCGTGGAAGTACTCGGTTTTCCGGCAAATAATTTTCTCTGGCAAGAACCGGGTACTGATGATGAAATTGCTAAATTCTGTGAGGAAAATTATGGTGTTTCCTTTACCATGTTTTCAAAAATTTCTGTAAAAGGTAAAGATATAGACCCATTGTACAGTTATTTAACAAAAAAAGAGAACAATGGTGTTTTAGATGCAGATGTATCTTGGAACTTTCAAAAATTTGTAATCGATAGGAATGGAAAGCTAATCACCTTCTTCACACCTAAAACCACCGTTACATCTCCCGAATTTCTGAAAACAATTGACGGTTTGTTATAATTTTTTTATATTGAAAATCAATCACTTGTAATTTATTTTTATTTTTTTTGAATTTTTCTTCATTTTTTTCGTGGAATTTTTGTGGTTTCTGTATCTATATAATCGAACACGATTGATTAACAAATTAAAACACAAAATTATGAACACGATCAAAAATCAGGTACAACTCATCGGACATTTAGGTAAAGACCCTGAAGTAAGAAAATTCGAAAGCGGAAAAGTAAGGGCAGCATTTAGCCTAGCTACCACCGACAGTTACGTAAACCAAAACGGCGAAAAAGTGAAAGATACCCAATGGCATAATGTAGTCGTATGGGGACAAACTGCGAAAGTAGTGGAAAAATACTTGCATAAAGGGAGTGAAGTGGCCATTCAAGGGAAGCTGATGTATCGAAATTATGAAGATAAAGACGGTCAAAAGCGGTATATGACAGAAATTATGGCCAACGAACTCATGCTGATGGACAAGCAACAAAATTAATCCGCCATAACAAGCCGTGCAAAGCAGATCCTCAGCGATCTGCTTTTGTCGTCAGAATACTGCTTAAATAGACCTGACAGGTTTTCAAAACCTGTTAGGTCTTAACGCTTGAAGGGTTCTAAACCTGTTAGGTCTCTCAATGCGATATTGCGGCAATTTGAGTTAAAATCTCATTAAATATCGACTCTTTTGAACAAATCTCAAAAGAAATGGTTAGGTTTGATTATGGAAAAGTATTTTAAAGAGGAAATTATAAAAGAGGAAATCACGGAGTCTTTGAGTGATAACTATACCAAGATTTTAGATTTGTTAGGAGAGGACAGCCATCGTGAAGGGCTGATTAAGACACCCGAACGCGTTGCTAAGGCTATGCAGTTTATTACCCAAGGTTATAAAATAGACCCGCAAGAGATTTTGACATCAGCCATTTTTCATGAAGAAAATAGCGAAATGGTTATTGTAAAAGATATAGAATTATTTTCCTTATGTGAACATCATATGTTGCCATTCTTTGGGAAAGCACATGTTGCCTATATTCCAAACGGAAAAATTACAGGACTCAGTAAAATCGCTAGGGTGGTAGATGCTTACTCTAGAAGATTGCAAGTGCAAGAACGCTTGACCATACAAATTCGAGATTGCATACAAGATGCATTGCAACCTTTGGGTGTTGCTGTTGTTATCGAAGCTAAGCACTTATGTATGATGATGCGGGGTGTACAGAAGCAAAATTCTATAACGACTACCTCCGCTTTTGTTGGCGAGTTCCAACAATCCGCCACCCGGTCAGAATTTTTAAAATTGATAGCCGCTAGCTTAAGCTAAATTCATGACGTCGTTAGATCGGCATGTTCAACTCCTGAACAATGCTTATAAACAATATTTTGGTGTTTTCTTGGTGGAAGAAAAGGAAAACCTATATAAACAGTTTATGGAAGCACCATTGGTCATTGTCTCACATGGAATAGAAGCAGATCCAATTTTTAATTTTGCCAATCTTCAAGCACAACAACTTTGGGAAATGGATTGGGAGACTTTTACAAAATTGCCTTCTCGCTTGTCAGCAGAACCAATGTTGCAGTATGAACGGCAAGTATTTCTTGAAAAAACGGCTCTAAATGGCTTTGTAGATAATTATTCAGGCATGCGCATCTCAGCGAATGGAAAGCGTTTTGAAATCCAACAAGCAAAAATATGGAATTTGCATGATGAAGGTCAATACTATGGACAAGCCGCTACTTTCTCTTTATGGCATTTTGTAGAATAGAAAGATTCGTAATTCAATTCCTTGTAAAGATGAATTTTGTTGAAAATTAGTAGAAACCTGTTGATTATTAATTAGCTATAGCTGATATTTAATTCGTAATTTTATTTTTTAAAATTCGGAGTATGAGTCTATTTGTTTATCCTAGCTCTATGGAGCCGATTTTTCCGGAAGGAGATATCATTGATCTGGAAAATATAGCTATTGAAGTGTATTCAAAAAATCAAGTATTAGAGAAAATATTGGCTAGTAAAAATGGACTTGTACTAAAAAATATCATCAGGAAAATAGATGCCATATGGTTTATGCACTACAAAGGTTTTGAAAATGAACAGTTAATAGACATTCTCTTAGGGCAATCGCATGATCAAAATATTCAAAGGTTTATGGATATTTTCATTGAAAATGCATTTGGTGTATCTCCTGAAAATATTATTGCAAGGAAGTACATACAACATTTGCACAAGAAATGGAATGAAACTATGTTTCCGGAAGAAACCAATATCCTCGAAAAACGAAAATGGGGTGCTTATAGAATTGATGAGGTTAAATTAGGGAATCATCAATGTCCCGCTGCATATTTTCTCGATGCCTTTTTAGAACATCTCGAACTAAAAATGGATACAAGCCAACCGCAGAATAAGTCACTCATCCGAAGAATCATCCAACAAGTAGCTTTTTTACAACGTTTTATGTGGATACATCCCTTTGATGACCATAATTTGGTAATGGGCTGCATATTGAGTCATCAGGGATTTCAGAAATTGTCTGTCAATAATGGCGGATGGTCTTTATCTAAAGCGGTATTCAAAAAAAAGAAAGAATGGCTGAACATGGTGCGATTGGCAGATATGGTGAAAACTACTAAGGAAGATGGTACCGGAAATCTGTCAAATGCTGCTTTGTTGCAATATTGTAATTTCGTTTTAACGCAGTACCTTGTTGAGATAGACAATATGATACAACTTTTTTCACAGGAATCCTTGTTGGAACGATTCCGTCAGCTCAATGATTTACTGGCAAAGAAAAAGGTCATTAGAAAAGATTCCTTCCTAATCTTGGAGGAAGTTATTTATAAAGGGTCTATACAAAAGATGGATGTAGATAAAATCACCGGAAGAAGCGATAAAACCGCTAAAGCGATGGCGAAACATTTGGTAGATATCGGGTTATTGCACGTCGGCGATAACCATTTCGCTCCTTATACTTTTTATGCAGATATTAAGTGGATAGCATTTTTATTCCCTGAGCTATTGCCAGCAGAAATAGTGTTGGGAATACAAAAGGATATAGGTAATATATTAATGTAAACTTGACTGCGCTGAATAATTGCTCTATAAAGCAGTTTTATTATTCATTGATTAATACTCTTTTTATATCGCCTTTTTCTTTTGAGAACAGATAGAGAAGGTAGGGTGCAAAAACAATAATGCCAATAATCATGGCAAATATTCCTATAAATATTGATGAGGCTGAGAATTTATTCCGCCACATAATCCAAAGCCCAGACAGTGTGAGGTAGCAGCTGAAATCTAGATTAAATTGTCCATTCCAATTGAAAGCAGCAATATTCGAAAGAAATATGTTGAATAAAGCGTTTCCCTCATTTGTAAACGTTATAACCGTATAAGTCAGTAATAATAGGGTTTGTGTTATCAATAATGCTTTTAAAAACGTTTTGCTTTTCATTTGTCCATCATTTTTTGTTGAAAGAAATAAGGTGTATAGTGTCTTTGTTTAAACTGAAATTAATTTTAGAAGAGAAGTATGATCCAATGGATTGTTAGAAGGCTGCTGTTTATCCACATTCCGATATATCAGAGACAGTCTACAGACTATCGTGGCTAAGGAGAAAACACAAATTATTTTTTTCATCTCATGTGTAATTTGGGTTAGAAGAAGTTTTGTCGGGAAAATAGGCGATTTACATTATGATGTCGCTGGTTTCCATAATGGCCCAACAGCAATAAGTAGTACGAGGATGTTTATAAAGGCATTTGAAGTATTCCCGGATGCAATGCTACCACAACTGTCCAAGAAAAACCACGCCAGCAATCCTGCCAGTACAGATTTTCTTACTTCTTCCGGTGCTTTGTCGTACGCCCATTTTTGAAGAAACCATATACAAATGCCCCATCCAAATAAAAAACCACCAGTAAGTGCTGATAAAAACCTTGTGGTGGGTGCTCCATAGTTTTGCAAATTATCTAAAGGTAGACTCAAAATATCTAAGGTCCAACTTGCCGGCTTTGAAGTGGATAACATACTACCTAAAAAGAAAATTGGACCAAAAGAACCTACTACGAACGCTGTTATTTTTAGATAAGTCTTATGCAATTTTTGTGTCATAGCTATTTTTTTGCAAAGGTAACTACGCATAATACCTTATTATAGACGTTGCCGTACAATCTATTCGAAACTTTTGGCGATATTTTTTAAACCCTCGAAGTACTGCGTTAGCCACGCTTCCTGTATATTATCGATGTTGATTTGAAGAAAGAAATTTTCAAGTGCCAATTGAAACAGTCCTTCCAGTTGTTTAAAAGAGAGTGTTAGCTGAAGATCTTTTATCCAAATCTCTATGAAGGCATTGCCGATAATCTGATTGGATTTTTGCAAGGTTGTTTTAAATGAATCAACTTGTTGGTGGATTCGTAGTTGCCTGTTGAATAGCAGGTCTATTTTATGTTCAACTAATATATTTACTAAATCAGGGTTAATCTTCTTGGCATTTTTTTCTTTTTGAGCGATAATTTCAGATTGTTTCAAATGGTGGTTAAGCAGATATTCCATAAAAACTTCCATTTCGGCAAAATGATGGTAGAAGGATGATTTGCTGATACTAATTTTTTTTGCCAAGGTTTCAATTTTAAGTCCTTTTTCGCCTTCAATGGCAAAAATTCGATATCCTTCATTGATCCACTGCTCTTTCAAAACTATTGTTTTTTTTCTAAGGATAATTTTTTTAGACAATGTCAGTAATTGGAACAAGGCAAATTACGTCTTTATCACCATATTGGGCATACATCTCTAAACAAAAACCATTTGGATTTAGTTGAGGGTGCTTTAAGGTTCTTTGGATACTATTTTTATCACTTAAATAATCGTCGATACGGATAGCGGCATAATGACCCTTTTTTATGGTCATACTCGTAAGTCCATATTCAAGCGGTTCATTTTCTGCTAAAACTTCGGCACAAGCATGATAAACAATCATTCCTTCTGCGTTAGGGTGTGAAAATCCAAAATACCGTCTTTCTACTTTATTTGTGATTTTTTCTTCTAAATCAGTGAAAATACTAGGAATGTCATCTGGGAATTTCTTTGCGGTCAAATACATGACCTGAATATCTGAATCAAGGGTAATGAATTCCATATATTAAACACTACTTATTCATTTTTACAACAGATTTTTTTGTGCTTTCATTGCCCACACGCAATAATAACTGGTAACTTCCCGTCGCCAATTTTTCTGTTTCTTGCAACATTTCGATATGTAAGCCTCGTTGTAACATGCCTAAGTCTTTGCTTAATACCAGTTTACCTGTTGCATCATACAATTCTATCTGTGCATTGGCAGATTTGAAAAGGTTAAATTGTATCCCCAAATCTAAGATAAAAGGATTGGGGTAAATGCCAACAATGGTGAAGTCTTTGGGGGTTTGTTGGAAAATGGTCGTTACAGTTGTATCTAATCCACGTGGCCATTCGGGTGCCGGAATGGCTTGCTCGCCTTCTAATACCGTTGGCGTGTTGTCGTTTTGCAGGTGATTGTCTCCGTCTTGTGTATACCAACCTTCTTCAAATGCCTGATTATCTGTTTTATAATTTACTGGAACCGTATAAAAATTATTATTGGCACGTTCCGGTGTTAAGTCTAATATGGAATACCCTTTTTTAGATAAATCTACATATTTTATATGTGGCAATATCGACTCAATTAAATCGTAGGCAGGAGGCAGGGGAAATGGAGAAGATGGCGAAGTAACACTCGTACTCACAAATTCTACCAAAAAGCTATTAGCACCGGTTTCGGGATCATAAAACTGTGTGCGGAAGGGTACATCCATCGCCCAAGCGGTATGGATATCACCTGTTAGCACAATGACATTGTCGATATTATTGTTTTTGAGGTGCTTGATGAGCTCATCTCTGTCAGCACTGTACCCATCCCATTGATCGTTGTTTATAGGTACACCGAACGGTGTAAGTTGCCCAAACATCACCTGTTGTGCAATAATCTTCCATTTTGCGGAAGAGTTGGAAAGTCCTGTTTTTAACCACTCCATTTGTTCTGCGCCAAGGATATGTCTGGAAGTATCGCTGAATTCATTGGCAAATTCCGCTTGCAAAGAGCGATCGTACAATCGGGTGTCTAATACGAAGATATCTGCTAAATCACCATAAGATATTTTTCGGAAGATTTTATCAGGTCTATTTTCTTCAGGCAACTGTATAGGTAGCCATTCCTCATATGCCTTCTGTGCAGCCGTTTTTCTATCTGACCAAAGCCCTTCGCTTGGGTCATGATTTTCTGCACCGTCACGATAAGAATTGTTAGCGCTCTCATGGTCGTCCCAAGTAGTGACAAAGGGATACTGTTGGTGTACTTTCCTTAAATCCTCATCCAAGCGGTAGGAGTTGTACCTGAGACGGTAGTCACCCAGCTTTATGATTTCACTCTCCGGTTCTACCTGCCTTGGATTTAATGGGTCATTAGCATATTCATAAATATAATCACCCAAGTGAAGTACAGCATCGACATCATTTCTCTTGGTAATTTGTTTGTACGCATTAAAGTATCCGGCGGGATAGTTAGAACATGAAACTACTGCAAAACGAAGTTGCTGCATATTGCCTTCGGGTGTGGTTTTTGTTCTACCTGTGATAGAATTTTTGCCATACGCCGAGAACTCATAATAATACCAAGTATTAGATTCAAGATTTTCAACTTTTACCTTAGCTGTATAGTCTTTAGAACTATCTGTGGAAATCGTTCCACTTTGTAGAATATTTGTGAAAGCAGTATCTTTTGCTATTCTCCATGCTATTTCTATAGATCCTGAAGTCCTTGGTGTAATCCTTGTCCATAAGATAACAGATGTCGCTGTTGGATCACCGGAGGCAACCCCATGATAGAATGGTTCTAACCGTTCATCCAACATGGATCTTTGCCCGAAATTATCAGGTTGAGCGAAGGAGCATATTTGTATCAATACAAAACAACATGTCAAAAGCCTTTTCATAAAATGGTATTTGACATAAAAATAAGATAATAAGATATTATTTACAATACTTAATTTGCGAAACTGCTAAGATTCATCAAGAATCCTTTCAAACAACACACACTTCTCTAAAACTTCACATTCAATTTTAAATTAAACCTTCTATTGGTCAAATAATTGGGTAGTGGCCAGAGGATGTTTTGGAAATCTTTTACCCATTTATAGCTGATAGTATTTTGAACGCCCAAAAGATTATATACATCAAAACTAAGTACAATTTTATCTAAATGGCTGAAAAAGCCCGTTTGTTTAAAATTCTCCCGCTCACTATCCAATAAAATAGCGGCAAACCCAATGTCTACACGCCTATATGCGGGCGCACGGAAAATATCTCTGTAACGATTCCGATCGGGAGGGCCAAACGGAACACCTGTTCCAAAGGTCAATCCTAAGCTCATTTTTAAAAACTCGGCTTTGGGAATATAATCTTGAAAAAACATGCTGAAGCTGAAGCGTTGGTCGGTAGGGCGGGGGATATATCCTGGTCGGATGGTGGCGCTGTCAACGATTGTCTGATCTTCTACATATGGCGTTACAACCTCGCCTTTAGAATTGTAGTATTCTTTGTAAAAATCATTTAGCAAATCTTCTTTTGTGCTCAAGTAGGAGAGGCTTACCCAAGAGTCGGTGCCTTTGACAAACTCACCAAACAACCGGAGATCCACGCCATAAGTATGTCCTTTGGCATTATTATCAGCAAAGTAGCGGATACGGACATCCTGCAACTCGTAAGGATTGACATCTTTAAGTAATTTATAGTACAACTCAGATGTGAATTTGAAATTTCGTCCCCATCCCTGAAAATTCAAATCACTGCCAAGAATGACATGTAATGCCTTTTGTGCCACAACTTCCGGATGTAAATTGCCGTCAAAATCTCTGATTTCTCTGTAGAACGGTGGTTGTGTGTACCAGCCAGTTGCAATACGAAAGACGACGTCTTTTTTGGTGTTGGGTTTAAAGGAGAATTGCAACCTTGGACTGACGTTGAAGTTTTTATTATAACTCCAATAGTTGTACCGCACACCAATAGTCATGGTAATTTTGTTAGAGTCTCCCGATAGGTCCCAAGTATCTTGTATATAACCCGAATTTCTCCAAGTATTCAAGGAATTGGTGGATTTGAGTGAGTAAGAAATATTTACTTGCTCACCATTATATGGTATTGAATATCCGGCAGAGTCTTGCCTTTGCCATTCGCTCAATTTATCGTCGATCATTTCCATTTGAAAGGAATTGCCCCAGCTTAAAAAGTGTTTGCCCAAAGAATTAAAACCTTTAAATCCTGCGTTGGCGATAATGGCTTCGAGTTTATTCCTTCCCCAATCTTGTGAAAGTCCGTAGCCAAGTACATTTTTTACCTGCCCAAAATTATCTTTGGAGAAATCTGATTCTACTTCTCCCAAGGAATATGCGCCAGTGATATCATAGTTTTCTTCTTCCTGTAATTTCCATGCGGATGCCAGCCACTTTATGCTAAACCGATCGGTAAGTTGATTTTTTATCGATAAACCACCGAAGGTGTTTTTAAATAAATCGTTTTCCTTCCCATCAAAGTAAACAGTTAAGCGGATGACCTGATTCACCGCACCTGTAGTCGTGGATTGCACTTCAGGTTGAAAGTCGTATTTATTGGAAGCGTGATTGAATAGTAATTCAATTACTGTTTTTTTATTGGGACGATATAAAAGGTCGGTTTGAAAATCTAAAGCATTAGGTGTGTATTGCCCCGAAATATCCAAGTTGCCGAATAAATATTTGTTGGTTTTATAGCGAAATCCAGTTAAAAAGGCAAATTTTTGATTTTTGGTTGCACCTTCTAAATGGGCGGAAGCACCCAAAATACTTCCACTTACAGAGCCATGGAAAGACTTAGGGCGTTTGTACTGTATGTTTAGTACGGAAGAGAGTTTATCACCATAAGAAGCTTCAAAGCCTCCTGCCGAGAAAGTGATTTTTTCAACAAGGTCGGGATTGATAAAACTCAGCCCTTCTTGTTGCCCGGAAGTTTGCAGCAGCGGGCGATATATTTCAAAATCATTGACATACACTAAATTCTCATCAAAATTTCCACCACGTACAGAATATTGATTGGTTAATTCGCTGCCTTTTCTGGCAAAATTTCCGCTTAATAAATCTTCCACACTTTGATTGATAGTAGGTATCGATTCGATTTTTTTAAGGTCAATGCTAATAGTGCTGGCTTTATCACGTACGCTTTGGTCAATGATTTCTACTTCATTTAAGATGGTAGAAGATGTTTTGAGAACTATGTTGAATGACTGACGTAACCCATCTGCTTTATAGATGATTAATTCTCTTTTTTCGTAGCTAATTGTTTGAAAAACAAGTGTATAGCTTTCTTTTTCAGGATGAGGAATGTTTATTTCAAATAAGCCGTTTTCGTCCGTATTTGCACCTAATAATGTGCCTTGAACTAAAATGGAGATGTATTCTATAGGTTTTTTACTTTCGTCTTTTATTGCACCAACGATACGAAGGGTGTCCGTGGATATCAATGATGGATTCCCCGACTGTCCGTGGGCGAGACCGGTGAGGAAAATAAAAATGAAAAGTCCAATAATCTTTTTCATAGTAGGATAACGCTTAAAGATAACGGAAATTTTTTAAATGGATGAATGGAACTGTTTTTTCTGGTATTTCCAAGGGAAAGCACCGAATGGAAAGTTTAAATGTTTATGTATGAAGTTCTTTTCAATGCCAGAATGGTTTCTTTCGGGTCTGAGGCACTAAACACAGTGTTTCCGGCTACCAATACATTCGCACCACAACTGCAAAGCCTTTCAGCGTTTTCAAGTGAGACGCCTCCATCTATTTCTATATAAAGGTTCGGATTTAATCTTTCGGCCATCTGTTTCAAATCGGCAATTTTTTTAAAGGTATTTTCTATGAACTTTTGCCCGCCAAATCCCGGATTTACGGACATTAAACAGACCAACTCTATATCGGCAAGGATGTCTTCCAGTAAATGTATGGGTGTATGCGGATTTAAGGCTACTCCTGCCTTCATTCCCTGCTGGTGTATTTGTTGGACGGTACGATGCAAATGCGTAGAGGCTTCATAATGCACAGTTAGAATGTCGGCACCAACATTTTTGAAATCAACGATATATTTTTCCGGCTCCACTATCATTAGATGTACATCGAAGACTTTCTGTGTATAGCTTCTAATGGAGCGAATGATGGGCAAACCTAGGCTGATATTTGGAACAAATCTCCCATCCATCACGTCGATATGTACAAATTCCGCTGCGCTTTGGTCAATCATAGTAATGTCTTCACCTAATTTCGAAAAGTCAGCGGAAAGAATAGAAGGCGCAATTATTGGCATGTTTAACTTTTTGTAAAGGTAAATGTTTGTATAAACAATGGCAAGTATCGTTTACTTTTTCTTGCGAAGCACCAATTCATAGCTTCTTGAAATACGTTTTTTCCATTCTTCTGTACTGAACGTCTCGTAATTCTCAATATGAATCCAATGATACCTGCCAACATATGGTGCAATGCTAATGCCCGGAATACTTGTTAAAGTATCAAATTCTTCTGTGTCAACTTTTAAGGTGATGCCATTTTGTGAATCTAAAGGTATAACACAGAACATTTTGCCTTTGATACAAAAACATAAATCATTGCCCCATTTAATATCTTCTGTGGTATCAGGAAGCGATAAACAAAAAATTCTCAGTGTTTCTGGATTCATATTAAAAGAACATGGCAATGACTTTTTGCATATTGTTTCGGATGCTCTTCCAGAAAACTTGCCCATTTTTATCGATAACGGTAAGTTTATTTGATTGCTCTAATATTATTGCAAATTCTGATGGAAGTTTCTCTGCTACATTTTTATTATTCAATTGTAGAAATGCACTCAATTCCTGCGATGAAAGTTGGTTTCTGCGAATAATATTACCCATATATTTTAATACTTGCAAAGATGCCAAAGCCGTTAAAATCTTTAAAGAATTGAACTTAAGGTGGTACATCGTATTGATGGTTCCATAAATTTTGGTCTGTAGATCTCCTAGCAGAAGTGCTGAAAAGTATTGAGATCGTTTTAGTAAATTGCCACCATCCGACCAAAGCATTCTAAGATCGTTCTGTTCTTTGTGGAGGGCGTCTAATGATAATTGAAATATCATTTCGGTGCCTCCCGGTTGCGAAGCTTTCTTGATTAACCCTCCTAAAATCAAGGGTAAAATCAATTCATTGGCCTTTTGTAGGTCAAGTTGATTCTCATTTATGAGTGAGGATAGTGTTTTGAAATTTATCGGGTAAATGTAGTTTCTTAGCTCTTCAGTTAAATCCAATTCTGCCCCCATGAAAACTTTTTTAGAAATTCGGGTTAAATATATGCTTTAATTTTTTAAATAAAAGCATTAAAAATCAAAATATTATGATTTATATTATTTTTTTCTCTTGTTTAACTGTTTTGATATATTGTAAAAATAAATAGACCTTATCATTTTTCAATAATAAGGTCTATTAACTAATTAGTTTGATATCTAACTTAAGTATGTTCTTAGTCCTTTTCCAGCACTGTTCTTTTTTATTTTTCGAAGTGCTTTGTCTTTCAATTGCCGTACTCTTTCTCTAGTAAGACCCATTTTATCGCCAATTTCATCTAGGCTAAAGGATTGCCCATCAGTTTTTAGTCCGTAATAATAGGATAGAATCTCCATTTCGCGATCAGAAAGATGTTGTAAGGCGATTTTCATTTCTGTTTTTAGAGATTCATCTATTAACATCCTATCCGGTTGAAGGCTGTTAGCATCTTCCATTAAATCTAAATTCGTTGTTTCATCATCATCGCTCACGGAGGAGTCGGTAGAAACATGAAAAGTGAGTGATGATCTCAGTTGTATTAGTTCATCAGGTCTGATAGCCAATATTTCTGCAAGTTCTTCAGTAGAAGGTTCTCTTTGGTTTTTTTGCTCAAAATCACTGACGGCTTTCGTAATTTTTTGGTAAAAAGTCGCCTTGTTCATAGGGACTCTGACAATTCTAGGTTGTTCAATTAAAGCCTGTAAAATAGATTGACGTATCCACCAAACGGCATAAGAGATGAATTTAAATCCCTTTGTTTCATCGAATTTTGAAGCAGCCTTGATTAGACCGATATTGCCTTCGTTAATGAGGTCGTTTAAGCTAAGACCTTGATTTTGATATTGTTTTGCAACAGAAACCACAAATCTTAAATTAGCAGTAATCAGTTGCTCCAATGCCTCTTGGTCTCCGTTTTTAATTCTTGAAGCAAGTTCTACTTCTTGTTGTTCAGTAAGTAATGGCAGTCTTCCAATTTCATTTAAATATTTGTCAATAGAATAACTGTCACGAGATGTAATTTTTGTCGTAATCTTTAATTGCTTCATGGTATCTGCTTTTCTAATTATACGTGTTTTGAAAATAAAAAGTTTCAGCAGACGAAAAAACGCATGAATAAAATTTGTCTGAATGTTAGAAATCGTTCAATACAGTTACCATAAAAGTAGTACCATATATATGTTTTTCATGCAATGTATATTAAAAATATGTAAATGGGTAGTGGTAAAATAAAAAAAGCCGGAATTTCTCCGGCTTTTATCTGTATTTAGTAGAAATCAATCCTTAATCTCTAGGTAATAAAACTTTTCTGCTCAACTTAAATTTGCCTGTCTTTTTATCTACGTCTAGCAATTTAACTTGTATCTCTTGACCTTCTGTTAATACACCTTCGAGGCTGTCTAATCTTCTGTGTTCAATTTCAGAGATATGTAATAATCCTTGCTTACCCGGTAAAAATTCGACAAATGCACCATAAGGCATCAATGATACCACTTTAGCATCGTAAACATCGCCCACTTCTGGTACTGCAACAATACCTTTGATTCTGTTCAATGCGGCATCTAAATTATCTTTGGTAGGTGACATGATGACCACGCGACCAATACCCAATTCTTTAATCTCTTCAAGGTTTACAACGGTGTTTGTTTTTTCTTGAATGTCTCTGATGACGCTTCCACCCGGGCCTATTACTGCGCCTATAAAGTCTTTAGGAATATCAATGCTAACTACTCTTGGTACTTGCGGTTTCATTTCTTCACGTGGGGCATCAATGGTAGCATACATTTTTTCGAGGATATGTAATCTTCCACGTCTGGCTTGTTCCAAGGCTTCCATGAGTAATTCATAAGATAACCCTTGTACTTTTAAGTCCATTTGCACGCCACAGATACCATCTCTTGTACCTGTTACTTTAAAGTCCATATCACCCAAATGATCTTCGTCGCCCAAGATGTCAGAGAGGATTGCATACTTTGCATCTTCGCGCATCACCAATCCCATTGCAATACCGGAAACATGTTTTTTAAACTTTACTCCGGCATCCATCAATGCCAATGAACCGGCACATACCGTTGCCATTGAAGACGAGCCATTAGACTCCAATATGTCTGAAACAACTCTTATTGTATAAGGATTCTCAGTATCATCAGGAAGCATCATTTTTAAGGAACGCATGGCAAGATTTCCATGTCCAACTTCTCTGCGGCTGGTGCCTCTGAGCGGTTTTACTTCTCCGGTAGAAAAAGGAGGGAAGTTGTAGTGTAATAGGAACTTTTTAAATTCTACTGCCTGCGCTTTGTCAATCAATTGCTCGTCGTCCTTTGAACCTAAGGTTACCGTCGTCAGAGATTGTGTTTCACCTCTTGTAAAAAGTGCCGACCCGTGTGGAGAAGGGAGGTAATCTGTTTCGATGAAAATAGGTCTTATTTCGTCGAATTTTCTACCATCTAATCTTTTCTGTTGGTCAATCATCATGTTGCGGACGATTTCTTTTTCCAATTTACCATAATAATAGTAAAATAGTGGGTAATTGAAAACGGCGAGTTCTTCTTCTGAGTATCCTGCTAAGAAATCATCTTTTATCGCCTTAAAACCAGCTTTTCTTTCTGCTTTTCCAAGGCTTGCCGCTGCTACTTCTAATATTCTTGCGGAGCAAAAATCCGTTATTTTCTGTTTTAACTCCAAGTCTTCAACGGCTACCGGAATTTCTCTTTTAGGCTTACCACAAAGTTCTCTAAGCTGTAATTGTGCGGCACACTGAAGTTTAATCACTTCATGTCCTGCTCTAATGGCTTCCGTAAGTTCTGCTTCTGAACATTCTTTGGCTTCTCCTTCCACCATCAGGATTTCGTCTGCAGATGCTGCTAATAAAATATCGAGCTTCGCTTCTTTAAGTTCGGAAGCGGTAGGGTTAACTATGTATTTTCCATTGATTAATGCTACTCTTACTTCAGATATCGGTCCTTCAAAAGGAATGTTTGATATAGTTAATGCCGCCGATGCTGCCAAACCTGCCAATGCATCCGGAAGAATTTCTGGATCTAAGGAAATCAAGTAAACAAGTACCTGCGTTTCACATTTGTAGTCTTTGTTAAATAAAGGTCTGATAGCCCGGTCAACAATACGACAAATTAGGATTTCATAGTCTGAAGGTCTCCCTTCTCTTCTTTGAAAACTTCCCGGTATTCTACCTGCGGATGCGAATTTCTCTTGATATTCTACCGTTAGGGGAAAAAAGTCAATACCTGGCTTTACATCTTCTGCACTTACTACTGTTGCGAGCAACATTGTATTTCCTTGGCTAACAACAACACTGCCGTCTGCTTGACGAGCCAACTTTCCTGACTCTAATTTTATTGATTTTCCATTTTCCATTTCTATGGTGGTGGAAACTGCTTTTAATTCCATAATTACATTTTTAGGATTTGAATAATAAACGAAAGCGGAACCATATGGCTCCGCTTTCTATTTTTCTGATACAAATTACTTTCTTAGATTTAATTTCTCCAACAAAGCCCTGTATTTCTGAATGTCTCTGTCGTGAAGGTACTTCAACATTTTCTTACGTTGTCCTACCATTTTGTACAAAGAACGTGTAGAAGAAAAATCCTTCCTCTGCGTTCTTAAATGTTCAGAAATGTGATTAATCCTGTGTGTTAATAATGCAATTTGGCCTTCTACAGAACCCGTATTGGTTTCACTACCACCAAATTCCTTGAAAATTTCTTTAATTTTTTCTGTCGTCAACATCTTTAATAAATTTCGTCTTTTTTTTAAATGCTCTTTATAATTCGGTGCAAAGGTATTATTTTTTTAAAGAATTCTGAAAATCTTATATTTATTTTTCTTAAAGATTTGTAAGAAATGTAGATATGTGGTGCGCAATCTATTAATTTATTATGTGTAAGTCATTGAAAATGAAAATTATTTATTATTTTTGAACAATTGAATGAAAATGAAATACCGGGGATTAATTTTTGTATATCTTTTGCTTTGTACCGCTCTACTTTATGGGAACACTACTTTGATTCCTTTTGGTTCGACTTGGAAATATTTGGATAACGGTACTGATCAAGGAACTGCTTGGCAAGGAATTGGGTTTAATGATGCCGTTTGGGCAACAGGAAATGGACAATTAGGCTATGGAGATGGCGATGAAGCAACCACCGTTAGTGCTGGATGTACACCAGTAGCAACCTGCGGCCCCAAATATATAACAACGTATTTTAGAAAAGTCATCAATATTGCAGATGTGTCTATTTATGGTGGCTATACCTTAAATGTAAGGAGAGATGATGGCGTAATTGTGTATATAAATGGCGTTGAGGTATTCAGAAATAATATGGCTGCCGGAGCAGTAAATTATCTCACATTGGCGACCTCTGCTGCCGACGATGGTAATACACCGCAAAGCATCAACCTCCCAGCTTCTGTTTGTGCCAATGGAAATAATACCATTGCTGTTGAAATTCATCAAACCAATAATACCAGTTCTGACATTACCATGGATCTTGAATTCATTGGTCTTTCTACGTCAACATTATTGAATTTTGGTTCATCTTGGAAGTACTTAGATAATGGCTCTGACCAAGGAACCGCTTGGACGACAACGTTATTTAATGATGCTTCTTGGTTGTTAGGAAATGGACAGTTGGGTTATGGTGATGGAGACGAAGCAACGCTCTTAAGCGCAGGATGTACACCCGTGGCAACCTGCGGCCCGAAATATATAACTACTTATTTTAGAAGGCAAATCTCTATTGCTGATGTTTCGCAATATTCTTCGGTCAAATTTAATTGTTTGCGAGATGACGGCGTTGTATTATATGTAAATGGAGTAGAGGTAGCTAGAAATAATATGCCTGCTGGAACCATCAATTATCTCACACTTGCTTCTGCTAATGCCGCCGACGATGGCAATACGGTACAAGTAATAAATGTACCAATAACATCCTTTGTTAATGGTACGAATACCATCGCTGTGGAGGTACATCAAGTCAATAATACCAGTTCGGATATTACTTTTGATTTGGAGCTAGTCGGTGTTTCTTCGTCTGTACTACCTGTGTTAACTAGAGGGCCATACCTACAAAAGGGAACGTCAAGTAGTTTAATCTTACGTTGGAGAACCGATTTACCCACAGACTCGAAGGTTAGTTACGGATTAACTGCCGGTAATTTGAATATGGTAGTAACAAATGCTACCGTCGCAACAGAACATGAAGTGGCTATTACAGGTTTGACAGCCAATACTAAATATTTTTATAATATAGGTAGTTCTTCGAATGTGTTACAAGGAGATGCCTTAAACTATTTTGTGACGGCGGTCACGCCAGGGACGAATCAGGTGACTAATATTTGGGCAATGGGCGATTGTGGGAATAATTCCACCAATCAAGCCAATGTCAGAGATCGTTACTTGTCTTATATGGGAACACGACATGCCGATTTATGGTTGTTATTAGGTGATAATGCTTACAATAGTGGCTTTGATAATGAATATCAAACGAATTTTTTCAATATATATAAAGATGATATCCTGAAAAATACCATGTTATTCCCTGCTCCTGGTAACCATGATTATGCAAATAATGGTACAAGACAAAATGATCATGCCATTCCATATTATGATATTTTTAATCTTCCTTCTAATGGCGAATGTGGTGGTGTTCCTTCCAATACGGAAGCATTTTATTCTTTTGATTATAATAACATACATTTTCTTTCACTAGATTCTTACGGGAGAGAAGCAAATACCTACCGTATTTGGGATACCCTCGGTCCGCAAGTGGTGTGGGTAAAGAATGACCTCGCCGCCAATACAAAACCTTGGGTAATCGCATATTGGCATCATCCTCCCTATACGATGGGTTCTCACAATTCAGACTCTGAGTCGGATTTAGCAGCCATAAGAACAAATTTTATCAGGATTTTAGAGCGCATGGGCGTTGATTTGATACTTTGCGGACATAGCCATTGTTATGAGCGATCTTATTTGCTAAATGGTCATTACGGCAATGAACCGACTTTTAATCTGGCTACTCAGGCAGTCAGCAATTCTTCTGCAAAGTATGATGGTAGCTTGAATTCATGTCCATATGAAAAATCTACTGATCATCCAATTGGTACAGTATATACAGTGGTGGGTTCAGCAGGACAATTAGGTGGTACACAAAGTGCCTTTCCACATAATGCAATGCTGTATTCGAATGCTACCAATGGCGGTTCTCTATTTTTGCAAATAGATGATAATAGGTTAGATGCCAAATGGATATGTGCGGATGGCGTGATTAGGGATCAGTTTACCATGTTTAATGATATTCGCAAAACCAATACTGTCTTTATTTCACCCGGTAATAGTGTTACACTTACAGCATCATGGCCAGGGGATTACTCATGGACACATGATGGAAGTACTACAAGGTCAATAACAGTTGCACCCGTGACCAATACAACCTATGAAGTAAAAGATGTCAATAATTGTGTGATAGATGTTTTTAATGTGGTAGTGAATGTACTGCCTGTTGAACTTATTTATTTTAATGGATATGATAAAAAAGATGTTGTTCTATTGGACTGGGAAACTGGTTCTGAGGTGAATGTGGATCGGTTTATTATAGAGAAATCCGGCAATGGTGTTGACTTTTTTGAACTTGGCAGTAAGGATGCAAAAGGAACAAGTTCCATTAATACTTACTATTCTATAGAAGATGCTTTTCCATATAGTGGTGTGAATTATTACAGGATAAAAATACTGGATAATGATGGTAGTTATAGTTATTCGAAGATTATTCAGGTGAAACATCTTGTTCAGGGAACTGCATCCATAATGGTATATCCGAATCCGGTTTTGAGTGAATGTAATGTTTATTGTAGAAATTTTACTGCTTTCGAGCAAGTACAAATGCAAATATCCAATATCCAAGGGCAGGTTTTAACGGATTTTGCTTTCTACTTTAATCCTTCCGAGTATGTTGTTCCCATAGACATGACAAATTTTTCTGATGGGATTTATTTGCTTAAAGTAAAGACGCAAAGTGCAGAGATTGTGAAGAAAATAGTATGTAGCCATTAATCGTGACATATTATGTCAAAAACTTTGCAGAGTTGTTGCTTTAATTCTTTCCGATCGACGATAAAATCTAAGAATCCATTTTCTAGGAGTGATTCTGATTTTTGAAAATCTAAGGGTAGTTTCTGTTTGATGGTTTCTTCAATAACACGCGGTCCGGCGAATCCGATTAATGCATTTGGTTCTGCAATATTTAAATCTCCCAGCATGGCAAAGGACGCAGAAACACCTCCAGTCGTTGGGTCTGTCAATACTGAAATATAGGGAATTCTTTTTCCTGCAAGTAGTGTAAGCTTTGCAGATGTTTTGGCCATCTGCATCAGGGAAAATGCAGACTCCATCATTCGTGCGCCACCAGATTTGCTGATAATAATAAACGGTGATTGGGTGCTGATGCAATAATCTATTGATTTGCTGATTCTTTCTCCTACCACAATACCCATGGAGCCGCCAATATATCCAAAGTCCATACATGCAACCATGACATTTCTGCCATTCATTTTTCCGGAAGCACATTGAATGGCCTCGTTCAAATTAGGGTCTTTGCTCATGTCTTCCAGCCTTTTAGAATAGGGCTTTAAGTCACTAAATGCCAATAAATCTTTCGGTTGGATATCAGAAAAGTGTAGATGAAATGCTTGGTCGTCAAAAAGTATTTCGAAATAGTCTGTCGGGGTGATTCGGCTATGATGATTACACTCCGGGCAGGTGAAACATAGCTCTTTATGTTGTTTGGTAGAGAAAGTCTTTTTACAAGAGGTGCATTTGTGCCAAACCCCTTCAGGGGCTTCCTTCTTGTCTTTTGTTTCGGTGTTGATGCCACCACTCTTACGTTTCCACCAATTCATAATAAACCCATTGGTTGGGTGAAATTACATATTATTTCTCAAAGAAAATCTTAAGCAATCTTAATTTCAGTATTCAAGTAGACATCTTGAATAGCGTTTAAAAGTGCAACTCCTTCTTTTACAGGCTTTTGGAACGCCTTCCTTCCTGAAATTAGCCCCTGACCACCTGCTCTTTTGTTGATAATGGCTGTCGTTACGGCTTCTGCTAAGTCAGTAGCACCTTTAGATTCTCCACCTGAATTGATGAGCCCTGCACGACCCATGTAGCAGTTGGCTACTTGATAGCGCGTTAAATCAATGGGATGTTCTGTGGTGAGTGTTGAATAAACTAAAGGATGCGTTTTTCCATGCTTGGTAGCATTATAACCGCCATTATTGGTAGGTAATTTCTGTTTAATAATATCTGCCTGAATGGTTACACCTAAATGGTTGGCCTGGCTAGATAAGTCGGCAGAAGTATGATAATCTACACCATCTACCTTGAAGCTATTGTTTCTCAGGTAACACCAAAGAATCGTCGCCATTCCTAACTGATGGGCATATTCGAACGCTTCAGCTACCTCAACAATCTGCCTTCTTGATTCATCTGAGCCGAAATATATGGTAGCGCCAACTGCAGCGGCACCCATTTCCCAAGCACTTTTAATCGTGCCAAACATTACTTGGTCGAACTTATTTGGATAAGAAAGAAACTCGTTGTGGTTAATTTTTACTATGAATGGTATCTTATGTGCATATTTTCTTGCAACAGAAGCTAAAACGCCGTAGGTTGAAGCGACCGCATTACAACCGCCTTCGATGGCAAGTTTTACAATGTTTTCAGAATCAAAATAGATAGGATTGGGTGCGAAACTGGCACCTGCTGAATGTTCAATGCCTTGGTCTACAGGCAGTATAGATAGATAACCTGTGTTGGCAAGTCTTCCGGTATTGTACATGGCTTGAATGTTCCTTAGAACTTGCGGATTTCTGTTGCTGTTAATCCATATCCTATCCACAAAATCAGGACCTGGAACGTGAATCAAAGACTTGTCGATGGTAGTACAAGTGTGGTTGAGTAAATGATTTGCTTCCTTATCGCCAATTAAGGCTACAATCTTATCTACATTCATTTCAAAAATTTTGCGCAAATATACGGTAAGAGTTTTGGAAAACACAGTATGTAAAAAGAAAAACTATAATTCTTCCTTTTAGGTGTGGTTTGAGCTTGTTGGCTATATTTGGAAATGTGAGAATGTGAGAATTTGGAGATGAGAGAATTTGGGAATGTGAAGATGTGCGAATTTAGAGATGTTCACGGTTCACAGTAAATTGTCGCAGTACGCAATACGAATATCGCTGTACTAAAATAGGGAATTTGAAGATGTGTAAATGTGGAGATGTGAAAATACCTGCATTCGTGGCAAAAAGTTCACAGTTCACGGTTCACAGTTCACTGTCAAATGTCAATGGTCAACTGACGACAGTCAACAGACCACAAACAATAACTCACCGTCGCAAACCGCAATACGAATATCGCTGTACTAAAATAGGGAATTTGATGATGTGTAAATGTGGAGATGTGAAAATACCTGCATTCGTGGCAAAAAGTTCACAGTTCAAGGTGAATTTGGTGGTAACAGACCACAGTCAATTGGTCAATAGTCAATAACTCACCGTCGCAGTACGCAATACGAATATCGCTGTACTAAAAACTTACTCTACCATTAGCTTTCCCGAGCTTATGGTTTGTTGGCCTTCCAATGTGAAGATGTACATACCCGGTGCTAAATCTCTCCTTTCGATAACAACCTGATTGCCATCTACCGGAAGTGTTTTGATGGTTTTTCCGGTGGCATCTACCAATCGCAACATAAAGGTTTCCTGAAAAATATTGTCGAATTGCAGTACTGCTTTTTCGTACATGGGATTGGGGAATAATCTGTAAGAAAGTTGCAAATTGTCATAAACGCCTGTTGGTACAAAGAAAGTATTCACAGTTGTATTCGTTTCAATTGGAGCGTTGTAGTCGAAATAGATATTGGCGGTATTGTGGAATTTTGTTCCGCCAACCAAGCCCGACTTAGGTTCAAGGCTGTATTTTACAAAGCCATGGCTGGCAGGTTCATTGACGGCTTGATGTGGTAATTCAATGTCTTCGAAGGTGAATTTTATCTTGTTATTATTGCGCGTAGTGGCGGTCACTTCGTGAGAAGATGCCAATATTTTAAATGTCGACCAGTCGAAATCCAAATCTAGACTGTCTTGGACTACTACATTGAAGGCGGTATCCGTTCCTGTATTTTGGAAGCGGACGGTATATTCTAGCGGTTGTGTGCCGATGGGAATATTGCCGTTGACGCCTGTACCTGTTGGTGTCACCAATTTATCATTCGGATCAAAGGAGCCTACGATGATGCTATTGAGGGTGTCGAGATTATTTGTGGGGTTGGCATCATTTGGTATCGGAATAATGCCTAAGATGGTGGTGAGTGTATTACCTAAATTGGCGGTTGCAGATAATGTCATTTCCACATAAATGGTTTTGGACTCAAATGGTTGCAGGTTGTTGAAATTCCATGCATAAGCATCGGCAGAAATATCATCAGGCGTTGATGAAGCCATATTGAAGGTAAGGAGGTCATTCTTTTTGAATACCAAGGTTCCACTTCGTTTAGTTGTCCCCACGTTTTTATAAGTAAGCCAAAAAGGAACTACAAAACCGGGTCTGGTAGGGCCGGAAGTGATTTGGCAGGCTAAATCATTTATACTAACAAGCGGTTGAAGGGCAAAATGTTGCTCATAAATGTAGTTCGAATCAGCAGCGTTTATTTCTATTTCCGAAGGAACTACCTGAAAATGCTCCGGCACACTTGGTTTTAACACATATACGTTATTGAGGGCTGGTATGATGAATTTTCCAGCCGTATCTGTAATAGCAATGCCTTGAATATCAGGCATGTCCTTGTTTTGATAGGCTATAACCATATTTGGCATAAGCGACTCATCAATAATTTCATACATGCCATTGCTATTTTCGTCGTGGAAGACAGTACCGGTAATAGTGTTATTGGAATTGCCTAGATTTTCAAAGAAATGGAAGGCATGTGGATTTGGATAGTAGTTGCCAAAATTGGTAAGATAAAAACCATTAGGACCTGTAGTCATTAAATCAATGTCACCGTCATTGTCGATATCCCCACTTCCAATGCTATAAATAGCGGAGGAAGAGGGATTTATTGGATTATTAATGTTGAAAATAAAATTGATGTTGGGCAGGACTTTTAAATCAAATTGAGGCTGGAGCGAGGTGCCGATATTTTCAAATAAAGATCCGTAAGTGTGTTTACTACTATAAAAGTAATTTGTGTAATCATAATAGGTATTTCCTGACCAAGAAACGATATCCAAATCTCCATCATTGTCATAATCTACTATATAATGTTCAAAACTACCAATACTCGCTTTAAAATAATTTCCTCCATTAAATGTCAGGGTATCAATAAGTGTTAAGTAATGTTGAAATTGTGGGTTGTTTTTATCGCCAATGTTTTCATAATATACTATTTGGTATAGTGAATTATTTTCCTGTCCAATATTGTCTCTTTTGTAAATCAAACTTTGCGGGCATTTGATGATATCTAAGTCACCATCATTATCAAAATCGTTGAAATTGAAGGTATGAGACTGGTCTTTAGCATCGTTAACATAGGGAATGGTTTCCAGTTGGAAGGGAAGGTCAGTAGGGTTGGAGAATTTAAAATTAAATTTATCTCCTATGTTCTCAAAATAAAAAATATGTTCTTTGTAGGATTCTTCATCACTGCCAATAGCAAATAAGTCCAAATCATTATCACCATCTAAATCGCCAAATTCAATGTTGTTGACAGATATTGGATAAAAAAGTGAATCGATGTTTAGATTTAAAGGATTGAAATTAGAGGAAGTGAATTTTGGATAATCCTTTGTGCCAACGTTTTCCTCAAATCTAAAGATTATCTTTCCATCAAATAGCCAAGATATACCCGTAAATGAAAAAATATCTAAATCATTATCACCATCTAGATCAACAAGTTCAGTGTTTACATCCTTAATTGAGTTCCTAGTTGAATCACTATGTGTAAAATCTCCCAACCCAAACGGCTGTGCCACTGGTGGAGCATAAATCGGCATACCATTTTGTGCATTGGCTTCTTTTGTTACCAATGCAGTAAAACCCAAACCAGAAATTGCACCAAGTGTTTTTAAATGTGCTATTTTACTTTTTATGGATTTATTGGCGTTCATCTTTAGTAAACTATTTTTTTCCATAATTGCGGTTTTTGTGTTAAAGATAATGTAGAAAGTATATCCTTGCAATTACATTTTTATGTTAAAATCGGATTTTTTTATTTATTTTTAGTATAATTTGTACGACATTAGGCTATTAAGTTAACAGGCCTATTTTTAAGTATAAATCCCAGATAGTCCTTACTAAATACAATTTACTCACTACTAATTACTTAATCATTTCATCATTTTTTCTTATTTTTGCACTTTAACGACGATGATTGCAGATGTATGAAGACAAAAGATGAAATAGTACAAAACTGGTTGCCAAGATATACCGGTACTAATGTGGAAGACTTTAGTAAGTATTTACTACTAACCAATTTTAATAATTATGTTAGAATTTTTGCAGAAAAGTATGAAGTTCCAATTAATGGTTTGGATAGGGTGATGCCCAATGCTACCGCAAATGGAATTTCTATTATAAACTTTGGTATGGGTAGTGCCAATGCCGCCACCATTATGGATTTGCTGACAGCAATAGAACCGAAAAGTGTATTGTTCCTTGGGAAATGTGGCGGTTTAAAAAAGAAAAATGAACTTGGAGATTTAATTCTTCCACTGGCAGCAATAAGAGGCGAAGGAACTTCTAATGATTATTTATTGCCGGAAGTGCCTGCTTTGCCGGCATTTAGCCTACAAAGAGCAGTTTCGCATGTTATTAGAGATAAGGGTTACGATTATTGGACAGGAACAGTGTTTACAACCAACAGAAGGGTTTGGGAGCATGATGATGACTTTAAGGAATACCTTCGAAAATGTCGTGCCATGGCCATTGATATGGAAACCGCCACCATTTTTAGCGCTGGCTTTGCAAATGAAATCCCCGTAGGCGCCCTCTTACTCGTTTCCGACCAACCCATGATATCTTCAGGCGTAAAAACAGAACAAAGCGATAAAGTAGTCAGCCAAAATTTCGTCGAAAGGCATATAGATATTGGCATCGATTCGCTACTCGAAATTTGTAACCACGGGATGTCTGTGAAACATTTGAAGTTTTAATCGCTGTTCCTATAATATGACTTATTCTAAAGACCTAAAGGTTTTCTTTATCGTTGGCAACTCTCGAAGTGGCACCACTATGATGTTGCGCATTCTAGACAACCATCCCGAAATATATGGATTGAACGAACTTCATTTCTTCGAGCAATTGTGGTCAGGAACGGATATCGATAGGGTGGTTTCAATAGATGAAGCTATTGACCTTGCCGCCAGATTGATTTATATCCAAAGAAAAGGATATATGGGCTTCTCAGATGCTGTAACTTATCGAAAGGAAGCAACAGCACTGGTGTCTAAAATGGAACAGCAAAATCTCCTTCTCCATGACGTATATGCATATATGATGCAGGACGAGACCATTCAAAATGAAAAAAAATATCCGGTAGAAAAAACACCGCAAAATGTCTTTTATATCAAAGAAATTTTGACGTTATTTCCCAATGCACGTGTTATTAATATGGTTAGAGATCCCCGTGGCGTCATGCTTTCTCAGAAGAGAAAATGGATGAGGCGGAAAATGGGTGCAACCTTTATTACAAGAAAAGAAGTTGTGCGTTTGAGAATAAACTATCACCCCATTACCATTAGCAAGCTTTGGAATAGCTCCATTACCGCAGCAAAAATGAGCCTGCATGATGAACGGGTAAAAACCATCCATTTCGAGCATATGTTGGATGCTCCGGAAGAAACGGCAAAAGAAATTTGTAACCATTTCGGTATTCAATTTTTGCCGGAAATGTTAGACATACCACAGGCATCTTCCTCTAACGAACCGGACAGTAAAGAGAAAGGAATCAATAAAAATAGGGCTGGAAATTGGAAGAAAGGCGGACTTAATGAAACGGAGCAGTATATATGTCAGCAGATAAGTGGCCATCTGATGGAGGAGTTTAATTATCCTTTAGAGCCATTAAAGCCGAACTACTTAGCACTGAGCTTGTATTACCTATCATTTCCATTTAAGTTGGCACTAGCACTGTTGGTGAATTTAAATAGAATGAAAAATATTGTTGAAACTTTAAAGAAAAGATGGACATAATTCCTGCATTTGATAAAAGTTTACCCAATCTGAGGTTTACAGATGCACCCGACCAACCATCTGTGGTGGATTATATCTTTAAGCAATGGTCAGCTAAGGATGCCTATGTTGTCCATTTTATGTACTATGCCAGTTATATTCTGATGCAACACGACCCTGCCTTTTTGCAGTCCATGTTATTGGCAAACAATATCCTCATAGATGGTATTGGTGCGCAAATGTATTTTAAATGGCTGATGAACCTAAAAGTCAATAACCTAAATGGCACAGATTTAAGTCCTTTGGTGATTAACTACTGTGTTAAAAGCAATATTCCCTTAGCATTTTACGGCACCACCCAAGAGCAAATTGCCAGAGCCGCAGAAAAGCAAGATGAACAGTACGGCAAAAAGGTGGTTTATTATTGCCAAAATGGGTATAGTGCTTTGGATTGGAATGCCATACAGCCGGAATCAGTACTCATCGTCGGTATGGGTTCTCCCTTACAGGAAAATTGGGTTAAGAATAATATAGAAACCCTGAAACAGAAGAAAATACTGGTGTTTACCGTTGGAGGTTTTTTTGATTTTGCCTCCGGTTTTTATATTCGTGCACCCAAATGGGTGAGGAAGCTTAAGCTAGAATGGGCGTGGCGTACAATATTACATCCGGGACGACACTACAAAAAGAGGCTGAGAGATACTACGATTATCATAAAACCCTTTATAGATAGACTAAAAGGATATCATAAAATCATTAACTTTCTTTATATAAAATAAGTTTGATTATCTTTGGAGAGCAGTTTAATATGGGACGTTAAACAGTATCAAAAGAAAGTTTATATGAGAATATGGCTTATTATCGCCTTGGTTTTTGTAGTCTTATTTGCAAAGAAAAATAACATCAGTTATCATAATAAGATGCATGAAAAGGCATCGCTATTTGTGTTTGATAAAAAGATATCCTATATCATCGAACATGCCGAATATTCGTTGACTAAGCAGGAAATGTCAAGTGTTTTTGTGCCTTTGGGTAAAATCTTTCAAAATGACGAGACATGGGTGAATGCACGATTCTTGACATCTTCAACTCAAAGTAACAAAAGATTACTTTTTTTATCCGGAGAGGCATCTAGCCTATTGCTTTTGCTTTCAAAAGAATCTAAAAGATGGTGCTTGCAAGATACCATCACGCTAAGTGCCAATGAACCTGTAGATTTTAAAATCCTTAATTCCAATTCACACATGGGTTTTATTACTAAAGGCTTTCCGCAGCAATACTATTTTTATCGCGTAGTACAGGATAGTTTGTGTAAGGTAGGGGAGATGACTGGCAACCGACAGGCAAGGAAAGGTGACCTTGTTACAAGGATAATTGCAAACATGGACTATTCAACGAAAACAGATGATATTAATTTTCTTTATGATATACAGATGAATCTTGAAGCGGAAGATTCACTTTCCTTGGTCACCCCTTTGTTTCAAACAAAAATTGCGTATAGTTATCATTTCGATGAGCAAAAGAAAATGCTCGTGCCTGCACAAGTACTCGATAGTGTTCAAGTATGGCAGCTAAGCTATATTGACCATCCAGAGAGATATCAACAATTTTTTAAAGCATTTAACAATGAAATAAATCTTATATTTGAAGGCAGTAATCAACAGCAAAGGGACAGGTTGTTGATGCTAAAATCCTTCATTTCAGGTGATACGATATCTTCGCATCCGCTTTAGAAATGTAAGAAGAATGGGAAAGTATGTAAAAAATTAAAGAAAGGGAATTATGGCAAAAAGGGACCAATTAGATCGTTTAGATTTACAGATTTTGGCATTTTTGATGGAAGACGCAAAAATGCCTTACACAGACATCGCTAAAAAACTCATCATCTCCAGTGGCACAGTTCACGTAAGGATGAAAAAAATGGAAGACCTCGGTGTGATTAAAAGTTCAAACTTAAGGATTCAAGAACAGAAACTCGGATATGATATCACTGCCTTCTTAGGAATATATCTTTCCAAGAGTTCTCACTACAAGTCAGTGGCAAAAGAACTGGAAAAAATACCGGAAGTCATCGAACTTACCTATACAACGGGTATTTATTCTATGTTTGCCAAAGTTGTTTGTAAGGACACCACACACCTTAGAGATGTTCTGCATGAGAAAATTCAGAACATTGAAGAAATTACACGAACGGAGACATTTATTTCTTTAGAGGAGACATTTAGCAGGCCAATAAAAATTGATGTGAATGACGCTCCAGAATCTGAGGAGTAGTTTTTAACATTTTATGCATATTTTATAGAAATCCATCGGATAAGGTTTTTATCTTTGCCCCATGCAAATCTATAATAATATTTTAGAAACTATTGGAAATACACCAATAGTAAAGTTGAATAAAATTACCAGTCATATACCTGCAACTATTGCAGTTAAAGTAGAATATGGCAATCCTGGCAATTCTATAAAAGATAGGATGGCCGTTAAAATGATAGAAGATGCTGAAAAGGATGGTCGCTTGAAACCGGGTGGCACCATCATCGAATGTACTAGCGGGAATACAGGAATGGGACTGGCAATAGCGGCATGTGTGAAGGGTTATAAGTGCATATTTACCTCTACTGAAAAGCAATCAAAAGAAAAGTTTGATATGTTACGAGCCTTGGGAGCAGAAGTGCATGTGTGTCCTACTGCTGTAGAACCGGAAGATCCTCGTTCCTATTATTCCGTCGCCAAACGACTGGCAAAGGAAATTCCTAATTCAGTGTGGATGAACCAATACGATAACCTTTCCAACAGACAGGCACATTATGAGTCTACGGGCCCAGAAATTTGGCGCCAGACCGAAGGGAAAATTACGCATTTTGTCGTTGGAATCGGTACCGGTGGTACCATTACCGGCACGGGTACCTATTTGAAAGAACAAAATACAAATGTAAAAGTATGGGGTATAGATACCTATGGCTCCATCTTAAAACAATACTATGAGACAGGTACCTACAATCCGGCAGATATCCATAGTTATGTTACAGAAGGAATCGGGGAGGACTTTATTCCGCAGAATTACGATTTTAGCATTATAGACTTTATTGAAAAGGTAACAGATAAAGATGCAGCATTGATGCAGCGGAGACTGGCAAGGGAGGAAGGACTGTTTTTAGGAAATTCCGCCGGTTCGGCCGTGCAAGGCTTGCTGCAATTGCACGAACAATTTCCGTTGACAAAAGATGATATTGTAGTGATTGTTACACATGATCACGGTTCTAGATATGTCGGCAAATTTTTTAACGATGATTGGATGAGGAGCAAAGGCTATATCGATTAGCGAAATGGTCAGTTATCCCAAAAGAATTGTTTCATTAGTACCCTCTATAACGGCAACGCTTTGTGATGTTGGTATGGAGCAATATTTAGTAGGCAGAACAAAATTCTGTATACATGATAAAGAAAAACTACAGCATGTTCGTATTGTTGGCGGAACAAAACAGGTAAATTATTCCATCATAGATGCCTTGCAGCCGGATTTAATCCTTTGCAATAAAGAAGAAAATACAAAAGAGATGGTAGAAACTCTATCACGTGTCTATAGCGTTTGGGTTTCTGATATTCGAACAATACAGGATAATTTTGAATTGTTGGACTATATAGGCGTCATTTCTGGGAATGAAGCAAAAACAGATGCTATGAAGCGCCAGCTTAGTGAGGTCTTTGATAAGGTAAAAGATATTTTTTTTGGACAACGTGTGTTGTATTTGATTTGGTACAAACCTTGGATGTGTGCTGGTGGCGATACTTTTATTGACGCCATTTTACATCATTTGGGGTATGTTAACGTTATTAAAGAAATTTCAACGGATAGATATCCAATACTGGATACAAAGAAAATTCCTACAAACTTAAACGTAGATAAAATACTGCTTTCCTCAGAACCATTTCCCTTTAAACAGCAACACCTGAAGATGTTGGAGGTCATTTTTCCTGCGGCAAAAATTCAATTCGTAAATGGAGAATGGTTTAGCTGGTACGGGTCAAGGATGAAACTATTAGAAAATGTGCTGCTGACCAATTCCTAATTAACGTGAATTTAGGAACGAACAAATCATAAGTTATTGATAATGAATGATTTGTAATATTATTGATATTTACTTCAATCATTTCTTAACCGCAAAGTCGCAAAAGAATACGCAAAGTAAACAGAGAAAATCCTTGCTCCCGACAATTTAGTCGGGACTTGCGTTAACATTGCGTCACAGCGGTTAAAATCTTTTTAAAGCACTTGTTCTATGTTCCCGAATTCACGTTAATTACTACTTACTTGCTTTTTCTCTTTGCCACCTTCAGCCGAGGTTCTCTCCACCCACCATTCATCCATCTCCCAGAAATTATCCCATCCCAGTTTCCTATATTTAGGGTTTACCTCGACTTCTCTTTCGCCAATGCTGAAATCTTTTAATATCTCATTAGCAAACATAAACAAGTCTTTTGAAAAAAGGAAAGGTTTCGATTTTGTTGAACCATAGCCCATCCAGTTTCCTTCAAATAAAAAACCACTGGAACGCGCAGGCGTTTTGTTGCTCCAAAACCATAGTTCCGGTTGACCGTCTTCTTTAACGCCAAAATCCAACGCCATTTTTCCTGAGAAAATACCACTATACGGTTGCGTGCTGTCTTCCTTTAGTTCAAAAAATCCCGTACAAGCATACATTTGGTCGTAATTGTCGTAAGTATAATCCTCCACTTCAAAAACAGTATCTTTGATATTCGGATCGGCAACCTGATAAACATGGTCGATGGTGAAACTTCCTTCAAAATTGCTTACGACCTTCTTATGCCTATTTTTGCCTGATATAAAATACTTGTTGGGTTGAGATTTGTCTTGTTGCATATTTAATATGACAAACTCAATTCTATAATTATCAGGTCCATAGAATCCATTTAGTGGTCCATATATTTGGTCTTGTATAAAGAGTGGTCGGATATCATTCTTTGAAAGAAGTTCTTCAATTTCTTTAGCTTCCAATGCCTTGTTAACCACTTTTTTTGGTGAGTGATGA
This sequence comes from Chitinophagales bacterium, assembly GCA_019694955.1. Taxonomy (GTDB): domain Bacteria; phylum Bacteroidota; class Bacteroidia; order Chitinophagales; family JADIYW01; genus JADIYW01. The sequence goes on from JAIBAX010000001.1 coordinate 155,281, forward strand.
ACGCCGGCGGCAGCTAGATTCATCGCCATTTTTAATTCTTTATGTGTAATGATTTTGTTGATATTTTGCTTTTGCCCACAGGCAATGAGCAATAAAATCGAAAGTAAGAGTGTTGTATATTTCATATTTATTTTTTTAAAGATTTTAATAAAAATTGTCCCATTCCAAAATAAATTAATATTTCTGCCAAAAATAAATTGCCCACCCACGACAGCCAAGTGACTGTTAAATAGGTCTCTAATGGTTTAGTGTGGAAGACATAAGTCATAATATAACTGTCTACCCGTAAACTCATTGCAGCTAAAGTTACAGCATAACTTCTGAATATCCATTGCGTATGGGATAAGAAATCCTTTTTTTTAACACTATTTAGAGCAATAGCGGTACAAATCCACCAAATAAAGCTTTGGAGACAAAAGGCAATCTTGCAGGGCAATCCACCATTGGCAAAGTATCCAAGAATCAGTCCCGAAGGAGCCGCAAGTATTAATATGCCGACCATATACACTTTTCCAATGCTTCTGTGAAAACTTGTTTTACGGATGAATGGCGGAATAAATTGAAAAACGCCTGCTATCATTACGAAGAAACTGGATGTAATATGTACGTAAAATGCCCAGTTGAAAAGTGAATTATCCAATACTTCATCCATTTTTGTTCCAAGAAAATCTGTGTAACGCTCGAAACTTAAATAAGGAATGATTTTTGACAGCATTAGTAGGGCAAAAAGAAATGCTCCCAACAAAATCAAGTATAATGTGCCGATTTTTATTTTTTTGTTCAATTTCTTATTAATTTTTAATTAGCTTTTGACTAAAAGCTTTTGAATAACTACTAACTTTTCTATTTTTCTAAAGTAAAAGTATAAAATTTAAATGGAACATAAGTTTATAGAGGTAAATGGAATTCGACTTCACTATGTAACGGAAGGGAATGGCAAGAAATTGGTAGTGCTATTACATGGTTGGCCGGAGTTTTGGTATTCTTGGAAAGCGCAAATTCCGGCACTGTCCCAAATATTTACGGTTGTAGCTTTGGATATGCGTGGTTTTAATGAAAGCGATAAACCCGAAGGTATCGAGCATTATCAGGCACATATTGTTGCTTCGGATGTAGCAGCACTGATTACTCAATTAGGCTTTGAGAAGGCACATATCGTTGGACATGATTGGGGTGGAGGGATTGCATGGGCATTTGCGATGAATTATCCGGCCTTAACCGAACAGTTGGTGGTGCTGAACTGTCCGCATCCTGCCATTTTTATGAAAACTGTGAAAAATAGCCCGGCGCAGCTATTGAAAAGTTGGTACATGTTTGCTTTTCAGGTGCCTAAGTTGCCGGAATTATTGTTGAAGCCTATGTTGCTACAGTTTTATAAGACTTTTGTCAAAGGTTGGTGCTATAATAAAGAAGCATTTTCAGATGAAGACCTTCGACAATACGTTGAAGCATTTTCTAAACCCGGTGCACTCACGGCAGGAATGAATTATTATAGGGCGATGTTTCAGTTGGGACGTAAAGATAGTAGTATCCTGAAGAAACGCGTTGCTTCGCCAACACTAATGATATGGGGTGAGCAAGATCAGGCGCTTGGCAAAGAAATGACCTTTGATACAGCTAAATATATTGATAACTCTTTGGAAATTAAATATATACAAAATTGTAGCCATTGGGTGCAAAGCGATGCGCCTGATAAAGTAAACGAGTATCTTACACAATTTTTAAACGCCTAACTAATTTATCATGCCTCTTTTACCCAGTCCACTTATTATTCCTCCAGCTACACAACCTAATGGTCATCTGCAAACCATTATTCCTAATCTTCGTAGAAAGGTATTGGGCGTTGATTTTGTGCGAACAAGAATTGATACTTGGGATAATGATTTTTTGGATATAGATTGGCTGAAAGGAGGATATAAAAAGATTGCTGTGATAACACATGGCTTGGCGGGAAATTCACGGGCGGAGTATGTGAAAGGTATTGCCAAAGTATTGCACGGTAAAGGATATGATATTGCGGCATGGAATATGCGTGGATGTAGTGGAGAACCCAATAAATTACTACATTCTTTTCATGGTGGTAAAACCGATGACCTCCATTTTATTATTGAGCATTTGTCTAATTTTTATGATTATGAAGAAGTAGTGTTAGTGGGGATAAGTATGGGAGGGAATATTACCCTGAAGTATGTTGGTGAGTATGCGGATAAGTTACCTGCTTTAGTTAAAAAAGCATTTGCTGCGTCAGTTCCGGTAGATATGCTGGGTTGTTCATTACATTTGATAAAGGGATGGAATCTTATCTACAGCCGAAGGTACTTGAATCAGTATAAGGATATGCTTCGACTGAAGGAGAAGATGTTTCCCGGGAAATTTAATTTTAAACATGCTTATGAGGCGGCTGATTTGCATCAATTTGTTGATCGTGTCACCGTGCCGATGTTTCATTTTGGAACCATTGAACATTATTTGGAAACCCAGAGTGCTTTGAAGTACTTGGATAAAATTAGCATTCCCACTTTGCTGGTAAATGCTGATAATGACCCTTTTCTTACCGATACCTGTTTCCCCAAAGAGCATGCGGCATTATCAGAGCATTTTTATCTGGAAATCGTTCATAACGGCGGGCATGTGGGTTTCGAAGAAAAAGAAACCGTAGAAGTGAATTGGTTAGAGAAGAGAATTTTGTCATGGTTTAATGGATTTTGAATGTTGAATGTTAAATTTTAAATGGTATATTAAGCTTTTCCTTGAATGGTGAACTGAATAACTGTTAACAATTTTCACGATAATTTGTAAGGTTAATTCTTACAATGGAACTATATTTGCACTTTATTCGTTTAATTGATTTTTATAACTATTTAAAGCAAAAAATTAGAGCATGAAGAAAGTACTCATCATTGGCGCCGGTGGCGTTGGAAATGTGGTGGTTCGTAAATGTGCCCAAGTACCCGAAGTATTTGGACAGATTATGTTGGCAAGTCGCACAAAATCCAAATGTGACGCAATTGCTAACGACATTCCGGGCGCAAATATCCTTACTGCACAGGTAGATGCGGATAATGTTCCTGAATTGGTGAGTCTGATAAAGAGTTTTCAACCTTATATGGTAATAAATGTGGCTTTGCCCTACCAAGATTTGACGATTATGGATGCTTGTCTCGAAACAGGCGTTCACTACTTGGATACTGCAAATTATGAACCCAAAGATGTCGCCAAGTTTGAATATAGCTGGCAATGGGCTTATCAGGAGCGATTCAAAGAAAAAGGGTTAATGGCGCTACTCGGTTGTGGTTTCGACCCCGGACAAAGTCAGATATATGTTGCCCATGCTGCTAAGCATCATTTCGACGAAATCCACTATTTGGATATTGTCGATTGTAATGCCGGCGATCATGGACAGGCATTTGCTACTAATTTTAATCCTGAAATCAATATTCGTGAGATTACACAACCCGGTAGATATTACGAGAATGGGGAGTGGGTAGAGATTCCCGCTATGTCGATTCATAAGCCCATTGATTACCCAAGAATCGGTCCTAAAGAATCTTATGTGCTCTATCATGAAGAGCTGGAGTCGTTGGTGAAGAACTTTCCTACCATCAAACGCGCAAGATTCTGGATGACTTTCGGTCAGCAGTATATTACACATCTTACTGTTTTACAGAATGTGGGTATGACGAGCATTAAGCCGATTAAAATTCAAGGGGTAGAAATCGCCCCATTAGAATTTTTGAAGGCAGTACTTCCTGAGCCGGGTTCACTTGGCGAAAATTATACCGGTGAAACCTCTATTGGTTGTCAAATCAAGGGAATTAAGGATGGTAAGGATAAAACCTATTTTATCTGGAACAACTGTAAACATCAGGATGCTTATAAAGACTGTAAAGCACAAGGGGTTTCATATACGACTGGCGTTCCCGCTATGTTGGGGGCTAAATTGATGATGGAAGGCGTTTGGATGAAGCCAGGCGTATATAATACCGAAGAAATGGATCCAGATCCATTTATGTCGCAAATTGGCAAATATGGCTTACCATGGGAAGAATCAGTAGGTTTGGAACTTCCGCATGAATATTAGAATAAATAAGAGTAATATTGAGGGGCAGAAATAATTTTGCCCCTTTTTTATTGCATGAAATATGAAGCTCCGGAGGAAATACCCAAGATTATTAATAAGATAAAAGATAATATCATCAGATATCCATAGAACTTAAAAACTAATCTCATATGGTCAAAAGCTAATCGAAAGAGGTCTGAGTCGTTTTTTCTAATAGATTCTTTTATGTTCGTGCTAAATCTCAGTAGATGGAAATTGGGAAAATAGAAAGAGGCTGCGAAAAAGACTATTAAGAATGGAATTATGACATTATTTATTCTCAGGGTTTGTTGCAAAGTGTTGGCGAGCGCAAAAGATCCTAATATTGAAAGACTTGTTCCAATTAAACCAATAATGGCAAGGAGTTTTGAATATTTTGCAGTGGTTAATAGTGTTTTTGAAGCTTGATTGTCGATGTCAACCTCGTAGGTGGCAATTTCCTTATCTAATAACGTATCTTCCATTGTTGTCGTTTAATTAAATTTAATATTTAAAATAGTAATTATATAATACAAAATGGTGAGGATGAAATTAAATAGGATGAAGTACTTTAGTTGAGTAAATGCCTTCGTGTAATTTTCTATAAGTTTTGATTGATTTCCTTTTCTTAACATGTTGCCAAAACGTACTAAAAGACTACCTGGTGTGACAACGATAATTGCAAAAATAATAATGATTAAAACCTCATTGAGCAGTAGGATTGAAGGCTGTTGTGCACTGAAAATAATGCCTGCGATAAACAGAACAACAAATAGAGAGAAAAAGGAAAGGGTAGGAATCCCAATAAACTTTGCCCACTTCGATATATTTTCTAAGTGTTCTTGAGCAAGGTCATTTATTTTTAATTGTTCTTCGTTGTTAAAATCTTCCTCCATTTTGATTAGTTTTAAGCAAATTTATGAATTTTTCTTTATGCAAGCATTTTATAATAGACTCCAAAAAGTAAATAAGCACACCTCTAAATGGGCAAGGCGACACAATATTGAGTGTTATCGAATATATGACCTTGATATGCCTGAATTTCCTCTGTGTATAGATAGATATAAAGATTGGGTACATGTTTCTGAATATAAAGCTAAACATGGTATGGAAGAAGAGGAACACCAACAATGGCTGCAAGAATGTATTTTAGTAATCTGTGCCGTCATGGAAGTGCCGATGGAAAAAATAGTGCTCAAAGAAAGAAAGAGACAAAAGGGCAAAGAGCAATATACCAAAATAGACTCTACAAACAATGAAATGGTCGTTGAAGAAAATGGGCTGAAGTTTATTGTCAATTTAAAAGACTATTTAGATACCGGTTTGTTTTTAGATCATAGGAATCTACGGGAAATCGTAAGAAAGGAGTCGGAGGGTAAGCGCGTATTGAACTTGTTCTCTTATACAGGTTCATTTTCTGTTTATGCCGCAGCCGGCGGAGCAGAACAAGTTACAACGGTAGATATGTCTAATACTTATCTTTCTTGGGCGAGAAAAAATATGTTGCTAAATGGTTTTGATGACAAGGAAAAATATACATTCCTATCTGAAGATGTAAAACCATTTTTGAAAACCCTTGGGAAAAATTCTTACGACCTAATTATCTTAGATCCACCGACATTTTCCAATAGCAAAAAAATGAAACATTTCTTAGATATTCAATTAGACCATACCTATATAATTAATGATTGTCTAAAATTACTGACAAATGTCGGAAAGGTATATTTTTCCACTAATTTTAGAAATTTTCAATTAGAATATAATAAAATCAATACAAAAAACATAAAAGAAATAACAAATATTACCATTCCAGAGGATTTTAGAAATAAAAATATACATAAAACATTTGAAATTATTTTGAAAAAGTATTGACAATTTAACAAATAAATAGTACATTTGTCTTAAAATTATTGAGAGATGAAAAAATATGAAGAAACACCGCTTGGCAATAGTAAAGTAGAAGAGCCAGTGTCCGTATATTTTACGGAAAGCCCTTCTATGGTGGCTATGTCGTTTAATAATCAATCCTTTATAAAAATGGCACGCAAAGGTGTAGAGCGTAAGCGTTTGGATGCACTCATCGCTTATTTGGATATGGATTTGGAGCAAATTAGTCAATTACTAGGGGTTTCTTCACGTACTTTGATGAGAAAATCCGCCTCTGATCAATTAAATATTCATATTTCTCAACAGGCAATTTTATTAATGATGTTGGTTCAAAAAGGTATTCAAGTGTTTGGTACAAGAATAGATTTTAACGATTGGTTGCGTACGCCTATTACTGCTTTAGGGGGTGATAAGCCGATAAACTATTTAGATACTTCATTTGGTATCAATGAGTTAATGAATGTGCTAGGTCGTATTGAGTATGGTGTATATGCTTGATTTATGTTGTTGTATAGATTAAGTAGGCATGCGTATGTACGCGATTTAACAGGAGAAGGGGCTAGGCTTGTAGGTGGGCGCTGGAATGAAAAAGGCATTCCCGTACTATACACTTCTAATACTTTGTCTTTAGCATTTTTAGAAGTGCTGTGTCATATGAAGCCTGCGTTAATTAAAAATCTTTTTAGTGTATTGGTGTTAGAATATAACGAAACGAAGTTTCCTTTGCAAGCATTCTCTGAACATGTTTTACCTGAAAATTGGCATGACTTTCCTGCTCCTGTATCTACTATTGAGTGTGGGTCTGACTGGCTGCGGGCAAGAAAATCCGTGGGAGTTAGGGTGCCTTCGGCTGTCATTCCATTTACCAATGAGTCTGAATGGAATGTGCTTTTAAATCCTTTACATCGCGATTTTGATAGAGCCGTAAAAATCTATAATGTATTCCCATTTTCTTACGATGATCGTTTGAACCGATTGACAGAAAATTAGTCTTCAAACAAGATTAAAATGTATATTTGACCGATTATTCTCGTATATGTCCGTAAATTTAAAGAAAGTACCATCTCCTTGTTTTGTGTTAGAAGAGGATTTGCTCAAGAGAAACCTCGAACTAATGAAATATGTTCAACAAGAAGCCGGGGTTCAAATAATTGTCGCATTGAAAGGATTTGCTTTTCATAAAGCTTTTCCCTTGTTGGGGAAATATTTGGCAGGTGGAACCGCTAGTAGTTTGCATGAAGCAAAATTAGTGTATCAAAAGCTGAAAACTAGACCACATACTTATTGCGCAGCGTATGTGCCTAGTGAGTTTGAGGAGCTTGTAGATATCTCCAGTCATCTTACGTTTAATTCTCTAAGCCAATGGGCGTTTTGGAAAAAAAGGGCATTGAAAGCGTCTAAAAAAGTTTCTTTTGGGTTAAGGGTCAACCCGGGATATAGCGAAATTGCAACCGCTTTATATGATCCGGCCTCCGAATCTTCTCGTTTGGGAATATCTAGGAAATTATTGGGTGATGTTTTGCCAAAAGGTATTGACGGCCTCCATTTTCATGCGCTTTGTGAGAATGATTCTTACACCTTGGAACGTGTATTACAATCATTTACGGAGCGCTATGACAATCTATTGAAGACCTGCAAATGGGTGAATATGGGTGGTGGACACCTGATGACCAAAAAAGGCTATGATGTTGAACACCTTATTTCTGTCTTAAAGCAGTTTAAAGAAAAATATCCAAATTTAGAAGAGGTTATCCTCGAACCCGGGAGTGCTGTTGGCTGGGAAACGGGTTTCCTAAAGAGTACTGTTCTCGATATTGTAGACAATGGTTCGGGATCTACTGCCATGTTGGATGTTTCGTTTACATGCCATATGCCTGATTGCTTAGAAATGCCCTATAAACCGAAGGTTAGAGGAGAAGTGGATAATGGGCAGTATGTCTATAATATGGGCGGATTAAGTTGTTTGGCAGGAGATTTTATGGAAGGTTTTAAGTTTGATAAGCCACTTCATGTTGGCGATACCATTATTTTTGAAGATATGATTCATTATACAATGGTGAAAACTTCCACCTTTAATGGCATTAATTTACCGTCTATTGGAACTTGGACGAGTGATAATAAGTTTAAATTGCATAAGACGTTTGGGTATAAAGACTATAAAAATAGATTATCATAACACATATGAATAGTATCTTTCATAAATTCTATGATCGGCTTATTAAACAAGCGGAGGACTTGATAACAAATAATGAGCAAGTTTCTTCATTGATTGATCAAGCATTTGAGAAAATCGGCAATATGTCGGCGACATATTACTTTATACAAGACCATATTTTTGCTTTGGTAAGGATGTTGAAATTATGGTTGAAGCAAGAGTATAAAGGCATTTCTACAAAATCAGTCATCGCCGTTATAGCAGCTTTGTTGTATTTTATTAATCCGTTGGATTTAATTCCTGATTTTATACCATTTATTGGTCAGTTGGATGATATTCTTGTATTATCATATTTGGTGAAAACGCTGAATCATGAAATCCAACGCTTTATGGCTTGGGAAAAAGATAGGAGCGAAACCGCTTAAACGAGGTTGTGCTTATATGCATATTTTAATAAAGCAGCCGTATTTTTTACGTTTAATTTGCTCAGTAAATTCTTGCGATGTGTTTCAACCGTATTCTTGCTGATATACAGGCGATTTGAAATTTCCTGACTGGTTAATCCTAATGCAATTAACTGTAATATTTCCAGTTCTCTTGTGGTAATGTTTTCCACTAGTTTAGCATCTTCAGCGTCGTCTTTTTCTTCATCGCTGCCTGCCATTGCTTGTATCATCTTTTCTTGAACATTTGGGTCAAGGTAAGGTTTGCCGGAAATTACTGTATCCAACGCTTTCAGTAAGTCCTCTCTGGAAATATTTTTTAATATATATCCTCTCGCACCAATTTCAAGCAATTCCTTGATCAACCGTAGTTCATTATACATCGTTAACATAATCACCTTGATACCCGGAAACTTATCTTTTAATATCTTCATGGTATCAACGCCATTGAGAATGGGCATATTGATGTCTAATAAGATAATATCCGGTTGTGCAGTAGGTATTTTGTCAAGTGCAGCCTGACCATTATTGGCGGTATCCACCACTTCATAGCCTTCTACACCTTTTAATAATGCGATGAGACCGTTGATGAAAATAGGGTGATCATCTACTACCAATATTTTTGTATTATTCATATTAGTTATTCAATTAATTCAACAAAGGTACATATGTTTTTGTATGCCTGAAAATTCTGTTATCCACATCAACCAATTTTTTGTTTTTTTAACTTGTTAAGTGCGTTTTACAAGAAATGTAAGAATGCCCAATGCTTTCTTTTGTTCAAATACTGCAAGTCTTCATCATTTTCGTATGCTTCATTTTCAAAACTGATACGCTTATAGGCCATTTCCCAATTGCGTAGCAAAATCAATCTAATAGTAAATTCAACCAAGTACCATATATAGAACAATATAACGCCTGTTTCTATCTGTTGCCTTAGGTGAATTTTTTCATGATTGACGAGCGTATCATTTTTCAGGTACTTTTCATCTGATAAGAGTATCCAAGGGTAAATAGTAATCCCTGCAATTTTATTGCTAAATGTGAGAAACTTGATAATTTTCGGCGCAATAACAATCATGGATAAAAATAAAGTCTCGTTAATATCAATTTAAATACCTTTGCACAAATATGGCAATTTTCAGACCAATTTATGGAAAAAAAATATGATTTAGTCGTGTATGGCGCAACAGGATTCACAGGCGGACTTGTGGCAGAATATCTTTCACAAAACGTAGATGCTACTGTTTTCAAATGGGCGATTGCCGGGCGTAATGAGGAGAAACTTCAGGCTGTGAAAAGTAGCATTACAGCATTAAATCCGGCTTCTGCTGATATTGGTATTATTGTAGCGGATTCTTCTGATTTAGCGAGCCTGCGTTTTATGGCTAAACAAGCAAAAGCCGTTATCACCACTGCGGGACCTTTTATGGAATATGGGGAGCCGGTTGTACAGGCTTGTATTGCAGAAGGTACTCATTATCTTGATATTACCGGAGAACCTGCTTATGTACAAAATATTTTGAGAAATTATGATGCCATGGCAAAAGAAGCTGGCGTTTTAATTATTAATTGTTGTGGTTTTGATAGCATTCCCGCGGATTTAGGTGCATATTTTACGGCAAAACAACTTCAAGGTGAAGACAATATTCACGTAGATGGTTATGTGTTTTCTAATGGAACTTTTAGTGGAGGCACTTGGACATCTGCAATTAAGGCGTTTGCAGATATTTCAAAAGCCACTGGATCGTCTGAAGGGAATGGATCTTCTAAGAAAGTCAAGCAACCGTTCCTGCAAAAAGTGAAAGAAACAGGGAAGTGGGCGTTGCCGATGCCAGTTATTGACCCATGGATGGTGAAAAGAAGTGCAAAAGCAAGAAAAGATATCTATGGTAACATGTTCTCTTATAACCAATATATCTCTTTGCCTGATTTCGGTTCAGTAGTAGGTTTGCTGGGCGGTGTTGGCGTGGTTGTCTTAGGGGCGCAACTGAAATTTACTCGAGAACTATTGCTTAATTACCGTAAGTCTGGCGAAGGACCTTCTCCGGAAAGACGTGCAAAGAGTTTCTTTAAATTAACGTTTGTCGGAAAAAGTCATTCAAGAAAAGTTATTACTACCGTAAGTGGTGGCGACCCCGGCTATACGGAGACTTCCAAGATGATTGCAGAATCGGCTTTGACACTGTTGAGTAATTATAATCAGCTAAGTGTGCAATCTGGTGTAACTACCCCTGCAGCAGCCTTAGGAGATTTTCTTATAGCAGCATTACAAAAAAAGGGAATTAAATTTGAAGTAAAATAATCAAAAATTATGGGTAATATTTTTATCGAGTTATTAACGAATACTAAGGATACATTAGACTATCTAATGCAAAACTATGGTACATTATTATACGGCGTGTTGTTCCTTATCGTATTTGCTGAAACAGGATTTGTTGTAACACCTTTTTTACCTGGAGATTCGATGCTTTTTGCGGCTGGGATGCTCGCTGCGACGTCAGATGGTGTGATTAGTCCTTGGTTGATTATATTGGTATGCGTTGCGGCAGGTTTTCTCGGGAACATGGTCAATTATAAGATAGGGTCATTTATTGGACCAAAGATATTTGAACAAGAGAAGATACGTTTTATTAAGAAAGAATACTTGGTGAAAACACACGAGTTTTATGAAAAGCATGGCGCTTTGGCAATCATAATAGGACGCTTTCTTCCATTTATTAGAACTTTTGTACCGTTTGTTGCCGGAATTGGACAAATGGATTGGAAGAAATTCTCCTTGTATAACTTGGTGGGTGCTATTGCATGGATAATACCATTTACATTAGCAGGATATTTCTTAGGAGAGATTCCTTTTGTGGAGCGAAATTTTGAAAAAATCATGTTGTCAATTATATTTATAACCGTGTTGCCTACATTTGTTGGTATTTTCAATCAATGGAGAAACAGTAGAAAAACAAAACAAAGTCTATCGTAATGAATAAGCCTGATCATTTAATTGTAAAAACCCTGATGGGTTTAGAACCAGTATTAGCCCAAGAATTAGAACAAATAGGCGCCACAGGAATTGAGATATTGAATCGTGCCGTGAAGGTGGATTATGATAAGAAATTGCTGTACAAAGCAAATTTAGCGTTGAGAACTGCGTTGAGGATATTGGTTCCCATAACTACATTTACTGCGCAAACCGATGACCAGTTGTACAAAGGAGCCATGCAGGTGAATTGGACAGAATTCTTTGAACTCAATAAAACATTTTCTGTAAAAGCAGATATTAAAACGACCTATTTCAAACACTCCAATTTTGTTTCCATACGGGTTAAAGATGCTATCGTTGATAGATTTAGAGATGAAATAAAATTGCGCCCAAATGTTGATCCAAAAGAACCACAGATACAGTTTTATGTATTAATGGGGCAAGATAAAGTGACTATATATATGGATAGTTCGGGGGAGTCGCTGCATAAGCGTGGATACAAAGTACGTCATACTAAAGCTCCCGTTAGTGAAGTATTGGCGGCGGGCATGATTCTATTAACGGGCTGGGACGGCAGTCAAACACTTGTTGACGGAATGTGCGGTAGTGGTACCATCTTATGTGAGGCAGGTATGATTGCATTGAATAAAGCACCTAATCTCAAAAGACGCAATTTCTGTTTTAAGAATTGGAAAGACTTTGAACCTAAATTATTAAAAGAAGTAACAGACGAATTGAAGACCGCCGAAAAGGAAGAAAGCGACGGTTGGATTTATGGTTACGATATCTCAGGGAATGCCATCATTTCCGCCAGCGAGAATATTACTGGCTTAGAATTGGATGATAGTGTAAAGCTGAAGAAGATAGATTTTATTAGCACACATGCTCCCAAAGATCATGCAATAGTTATCTTAAATCCGCCATATGGTGCCAGGCTGCAAGTAGATGAAATAGAAAATTTGTATAGGGAAATAGGCAATACCTTAAAGCATAAGTATAAAACCTGTTCGGCATGGATAATTTCTTCAAATGCAGAAGCTATGAAGCATGTTGGGTTGAAAACCAACAAGAAATTACATTTAATGAATGGGGAATTGGAATGTGCTTATAATAGGTATGATATTTTAGAAGATTAGCACTTCAGGACATGTATGGTGCGCTTGTCAGAACAGAATTTTAGGTTTTATTGTGATGAACTCTGTCGTACTGACGTTAGTTTTCTTTCTATTAAGGAAAAATATGGATATCCAACCTTTTGGAAACGCAATGAAGGTTATGTGTCACTAATACAAATTATTTTAGAACAACAGGTGTCTCTTGCTTCTGCTAAGGCGCATTTTATTAAATTACAGCAAAATGCTATCTCCATAACACCGGAAAACCTTGTGGGTTGGTCTGATGATACATTCTTTAAATGCCAAGTGAGCCGTCAGAAAGCATCGTATATCAGGGATTTATCCAAGGCTATTTTGGAGGAAAGACTGATATTGGAAAGCCTTTCTTCAATGTCTGATGAAGAGGTCATTTCCTTATTGACAGCAATAAAAGGAATAGGGAAGTGGACGGCAGATATTTATCTGATGTTTTGCCTGAATAGACCGGATAGATTTCCCGTTGGAGATATTGCATTGATGCATTCATTACAACAATGTTTCCATTTATCGACACCTGAAAGTTTTTCGGCACGCATTGCATCATGGTCACCATTTCGAACAATAGCGGCTTACTTTTTATGGTGGGAATATTTGAATAGAAAGAATAGAGTAGAGATATAGAAAATATTTGTTTCAGCAAAGAAACGAAGTGTCATGATATTAAACTGAATGCCGAAACCAACATTCCTAAAACAAACATTGCAATATAAATGATGCCAAATATTCCATAAAATCTAAAAAAGGAACGCAAATTCTTTATGGAAATTTCTAATTTCTCGGGATCATTGAAAGTAGTGAAATCTAACCCATTTTTAGCAAACATATATAGCCTGTATACAGGATAGGTGAAAATAGCAGCAAAAATGAGATATAATCCACCCACAAAACTTACCCCCATGCCTCCCATATTATTAAAGGATTCTGCTAGAGAGCCTATTCCTATTATAAAAAATATAGCTAGGATAACGATAAACCCAATAAGCACAAATCCTAAAATGGCTAAGAATCTCGCCCATTTAGCAGCTTCTTGAAGATATTGCTTGGTGTTTTCTGATATTCCGATATCACCCCTATCAAATGAGTTATTGTCTAGGATAGCCTGTTCTTCCATAATGGTAATTTTGTATGTTAAAGAAATAATTCTCCTTTTGCGGCCTTTTCCTTAATTAACGGTGGGCAGTTGAATCTTTCCCCATATTTTGCAGCGAGTTCATCTGCTCTTTTGGCAAAATTGATTAAACCAACGGCGTTAATAAATTGTAGCGTTCCACCATGGAATGGAGCGAATCCCCACCCAAAAATGGAACCAATATTACCATCAGCAACGCTGCTGAAAACGCCTTCTTCAATACATCTGACAGTCTCGATAGATTGGATATACAACATTCTATCTATCATTTCTTGCTGATCTACTTGTGTGCTTAGTGGGAAAATGTTTGTCAACGCTGGGTATAAAAATTTCTTTCCATCCTTGGGATATTCATAAAATCCGGCTCCGGCAGCCTTGCCCGGTCTGTTGATGGCTAACATTTTTTCACATACGGCAAAGCCCGGGTGATTGGGTGCTGATTTGCCTTCAGCGGCTAAATCTTTTTCCGTTTGCTTACGGATATGATCCATTAATTTTAGACTCACTTCGTCGGTTAATGCCAAAGGCCCTACCGGCATGCCTGCTTTTAATCCGGCACTTTCAATAGCTTTAGGATGTTGCCCTTCGCCGAGTAGGGCAATTCCTTCCATGACATATGTTGAAAATACCCTAGAGGTATAAAATCCACGGCTGTCATTCACTACTATGGGTGTTTTTTTAATTTGTAATACATAATCAAAGGCTTTAGCTAGTGTAGCTTGATCTGTTTGTTCACCACAAATGATTTCTACTAACGGCATTTTATCTACTGGAGAGAAAAAGTGCAAGCCAATAAATTGTTTTGGTCGGACGGACGCTTGTGCTAGTCCGGTGATAGGTAGGGTAGAAGTGTTTGACGCAAATGTTCCTTCGGTCAGCATGGTTGTTTCTGCTTCTTGCGTTACCTTGGCTTTCAATGCTCTATCTTCGAAAACAGCTTCTATGATTAAATCACAACCTTGAAAATTTGGCTGATCAGTTGTGTGAATATTGCTTAAAATTTGTTCCGCCTTTTCTTTGGTCATTTTTCCTTTGGTAATGCTTTTTTTGAGCAATCCTTCGGAATAGGCTTTTCCTTTTTCTGCGGCTTCTATTGTAACGTCCTTTAAAATGACTTCCATTCCTGCCAGTGCAGAAACATAGGCTATGCCGGCGCCCATCATTCCGGCACCCAATACACCTACTTTTTTAGTAGTGTATTTTTCATAACCTTCAGGGCGAGAACCTCCGGCATTGATGGCATTTAAGTTGTACCAAAAGGCAGTAATCATGTTTTTAGAAACCTGACCTATTGCTAAAGAAGTAAAATAGCGTGATTCTATTCTGCACGCAGTATCAAAGTCAACAACCGAGCCTTCAACAGCGGTGTTTATAATGGCTTCGACTGCCGGATAATTGCCATAAGTTTTTTTCTTTGTCATCGCCGGAACAATCGGAATCATGCTGGCAACTTTCGGGTTTTTGGCATCCCCACCGGGGAATTTAAAGGCTTTGTCATCCCAAGGATTGATGGCTTTAGGATTGGCTTTAATCCAAGCTTTTGCTTTTTCTAACATTTCTTCTGATGTCTCGGCTATTTCATTGATCATTCCGGCAGATAGTGCTTCATTTACTTTTAGCCTTTTTCCTTCTGTTAAGTAAGGTAAAGCGGGTTGGAGACCTATCATTCTTGTTAACCTAATGATTCCACCACCTCCGGGTAATAAGCCTAAGCCGACTTCAGGAAGTCCGAACTGCGCCTTAGGATTGTTGAGGGCAATTCTGTAATGGCAGGCGAGGGCAATTTCCAGTCCACCGCCTAATGCAGCACCATTGAGCGCTGCAACCACAGGCTTTCCGAGCGTCTCGAGTCTTCTCAATTGCGCTTTCAGTCCTTCGCACATCTCAAAGATAGCTTTTGGATCTGTTTGTTTATATAGATTGTCGATATCGGCGCCGGCAAAAAATGTTGATTTAGAAGAGGTTAGGATTACACCTATAATCTCATTCTTCTCTCTTTCCAATCTTTCAATCATTTCCAGCCAAAGTTTGGCAAAATCTTCATTGATAACATTGGCAGACCTGCCTTGCATGTCCATAGAAATGGTAACGATATTGTCAGAATCTTTTGAATAGTGGAACATAAAACTTTTATTATTAAGACAAATGTAAGAAAAAATTATATTCTCGAAGTAAACAAATAGCAGTATCTGTAAAGAAGTTATGGTGTAAGCATTTTTGTCCTATGTAGTTATAGTTTGCTTTTCAATCATTGTGATGTGGGTTGAAAAATAAAAGGAGCTATCCAAATAGATAACTCCTTTTATTTTGTTTAGCACCAAATTAATTAAACATTGCTATTTAGCAATAGTAATCTTAGTAGTTTGACTACTTACACCGTTATTAAACCTAACGAAATAAAGACCATTGGTGAGATTTGATAAGTCTAAGGATTTCTCACTTTTTTCAGATGATGGTGAGTATTTCTCTGTAAATACTATTTTGCCGGATAAATCACTGATTTCTATTAGTATTTCTTCATCAACATTGGCATTAGATTTTATATTAATTATACCATTGGAAGGATTCGGGAAAACAGTTAGTTGCAAAGTCTTTTCGGGATCTGACGTTGGCATGGATATTCTTTGATAGTTATGCCAAACACAGGCTGACTTAATACGATAGCAGAAATTAGGATAATTCCCTTTTGCCTTTACCTTATAACCTGATGTAGAGCCATTTGGTATAGAAACACTATAATGTAAACTATTTATGCTTGAAGAAACTACATTCCCATCAGGATTGTATAATTCGAGGTTGACCGTACCCGCATAATCTTGTATAGTGATATCTATGTCAAGATAATCATCACCGAATGTGCCATATAGTGAGTTATATAAAAAGAACCAATCTTCATCGTTTGTAGAACTAAAGTTTCCTTCTAAGGGAAATTCATCTGATAATAATTTGCTCTCTCCGATAGTATTGTTAGGTTCATTATTATCGTTACATACGTAGGGAGTATGGAATGCTCCGGTTGCCCATGGAATGCTACAGCCAGGGAAGACTCCTGCTACAAGGGTTGGCCTCACCCTATAATTATAATCTTTGTTTTCTTGAAGACCAGTAATGATAAATGAAGTAGCCGTTGTCGATCCCAATGTTATCCATGTAGGGGAACTTGCAAGTTTATAATCTACATCATAAGTGCTTGTACTAGGTCTAGTATTCCAATTTAATTGTACACTTGTAGTGCTTAAATAGGTTACTGGCTTTAATGTGACTCCAAAGCAGGCATTTGTACCTTGGAATGGGAAATAAGAATGTACGCTCAGGTGATAACATTGTGTAGTATCCCAATTCAATGGATTGCCTCCCGCTTCACTTGATCTTGGGCTTACTCTTAGTTTAAAAGTGCCAACAATTCCAACAAAAGGACTACCTACTGTTATAATAATTCTATCATCCTCGATTCCTGAATTAACTGAACTATCTATTACTTCGCCGCCTTGTTTATACAAGTATAGATTATAATCTTTTGGTAAGTTTGTGAGTGTCATTACAATAGTAGGGAAAAGTAGTACATCATCTTCTTCTTTAATTTCGACTGCAAAAGTATAGTAATCTTCATCCTGTGGGTGTTCAATCATGGCTTTATGTGTGGTTACGGGGTTGCCAAACACAGGAGAATTTACAATAGGTACGGCTTGTGCCTGCGTTTCATTTGGTTCATAATTATATATACCACAATCTTCTAAGGTAAGCGTTTTGAAAGATTGCTCGCCACTGAATGGACTAGCCAAGGTCTGAACGCATTTTGATCGAACCTTGAACGTATAATTAGTTGAATGCCATAATCCGGTAATCAAGATAGAAGTATCTGTTGAAGATGCTACATCCCATCCCGTCTGACCAAATACTTTCTTATAGAAAACATCATAGCCTAATGTATTTGGAACCGGATTCCAAGAGATGGCTACCGTTGTAGTTGTTATATTTTGAATGACAATATTCTGTGGAATGGCACAATTGATGGGACCGTTCCAGAGTTCAACTTTTAACTTATAGCATTCAAATGGACTAAAGCTTTGAGCATTTTTTGGACCTACTGCTACCATATAGTTTGTTGCGCCAGTACTTTGATATTCAATATATTCATTTTGTATTCCATCCTTTTTAGAATAGGCAACAGGAAAGTCAGGAAATACTGCTCCCCATCCACCGGCAGAACCTTGTTTGAATAAATATATATCATAATCTTTTGGTAGACTAGTGAGGTATATTTTGCAATGTGGATTCGCAACCGTAGTGCTAAAGGAATAAACATCTAAGTCACCAGCTTCCTCTATCATCGCTTGAATTTCAACTCCCGGTGTTAGGGCTTTAGCATTGGGAGGACCATTGTTCGGCTCATAAATGGTAAAAGCGCAACCGACTAAAGGTGTACTAAATGTAGCAATAGTGCTGTATTGACTCTCACCAAAGTCACAATATGATTTTACCTGAAATTCATAATTTGTTTGTTCTGTTAATCCTGTAACAATTAGTTCTGTTGTAGGTGCAAACACTTGTTGCTCTGTCCATGTTGTAGTGCCTACTTTTCTATATCTTACATAATAAATGGTTGCGTCTACATCTCCTGCCCACATTAACTTAGCACTAATAGGAGTGATATTGTCTACCGTTAATCCGGATGGGGCATCACAAGTTGGCGGTGCCGGATATTTCACGATATTTAAGGTATAGCAATTTACGGTATCTTTTGCGGAACCTTCAGAGAATACTTTTACAAAATAAGTCCCTACTGTTGCCTGAGGGCCATTGAAATCAATAAATTCGCTGGCGGTGCCTGTATTATATGAAGTGGCAACGGGTGTTGCTCCAGGGTTGCCAGCTCCATTGGCCTTGTACAATTCTAATTGGTAGTTTTCTGGCAAAGTTGTGAGGTTAATTTTTATGTAAGGATTCGCCAAATCTGTAGTGAATTTATACCAATCATTATCACTGCCTACTTCAATCATTGCTTTTACATCTGTTCCAAAGAATGTGAAATTTGTAGCATTTGCTGCCTGATTATTATTTTCATAAGCATCTTTAACGCAATCCCCTGGTAATTTTGTAGTGAAATTTGCATTCGGTGAAAAACCACTAGAAGAACCAAACACACAATTAGTGCTTACTCTATATAAATAGCTGCGTCCGGGAATAAGTCCACTTATTGTTGTCGAATTCGTAGGAATATTGCTTATTGTAGTCCATAAGGTAATAAATGGTATATTTATTTTGTATTGCACGTTATAAGAAGCGGCATCCGGCACAGCATTCCAGTTGAGTTGTGCGGAAGTTTGTGTGATGTTGGTGGCATTTAATCCTGTTGGTGCAGTACAAACGTATGGTTTGTTGTAAATAGAGATACCCAAAGTATAGCAATCGGCATTATTCC